>JBIQKL010000094.1:11604-15153 GCA_044506555.1 Hyphomicrobiales bacterium
CTCGGGCTGGATCTCTTCGTCGTCGGCGGCGACGGCATCGTCGGCTTCCCGCGCTCCACCATAATCGAGGTGCTGTGATGGCCTATGTTGCCGCGCGTGGCGGCGAACGCGCGATCGAGCAGGCCGAGCGCCTGCACCGCAAGGAGGTCGGCGCGATCACCCGCGACCGGATCGAGGAAATCGACCGCGGCCTGCCCTACCTGGTCGACCGGGTGATGGGCGAAGCCTCGCTCTATTCGCGCGAGCTCGCCTGCCTGGCGCTCGCCCAGTGCGGCGGCGACCTCTACGAAGCGGTGCTGGCGCTCCGCGCCTACAAGACGACGCAGGGCCAGATCGCCTATGCCGAGCCGATCGACCAGAACGACTGCATCGTCGTGCGCCGCGTCTCGGCCGCCTTCAAGGACATCCCGGGCGGCCAGGTGCTGGGGCCGACGCTCGACTATTCCCATCGGCTGCTCAAGACCGAAGTGCTCGAGAGCGGCCGGTTCGATCCCGAGCCCGTCAGCGCCGCAGAGACGCCGAGCCCGGCGCAGGCGCCGGTGCTCGCCGACTGGCAGCGCGCTCAGGGCCTGCTCGCCGCGGCGACGCCCGATCCGCGGCGGGGCGGCGACATCCCCGACCTGACGCGCCAGCCGATGAGCTTTCCGGCACCGCGCGCCCATCGACTGCAGGCGCTGGCGCGCGCCGACACCGGCGGAACGCTCGCGCTCGGCTACTCGACGATGCGTGGTTACGGCATCACCCACCCGACGGTGAACGAGGTCCGCCTCGCCCATGCTGAGGTGGTGCTTCGCCATCCGCGCGGCTTCTCGTATTCGGCCGGCCGGATCAAGGTCAGTCAGGCCGAGGTGGTGATGGGCAGCTACGCCGAGGCGAATCCCACGCTGGAGACCGGGTTCGCCGCGACGATGGGCTGGAACGAGGTGAAGGTCATCGCCGCCGCCTCCCTCGACCTCGCCGCCAATGCCGGCAACCCGCATGCGGCCTCGACCGAGGAGTTCGTCCTCTACCACACCGAGCCGGTCGAGAGCTCCGGCTTCTGCCTCCATTTCAAGCTGCCGCACTACGTCTCGTTCCAGTCGACCCTCGACGCGATGCGCGACGTGCGCACCCCCACCGCGCCGGCGCACGCCGCGGCCGAACCCGAGACGGAGCCGGCATGACGACGCGCCTGAAACGGCTGGTCCATCCCTGGCAGCCGATCAGCTACGGCTTCCTCGACGGCTCGGCGAAGCGCGAGCTGCGCCGCCGGATGCTGAAGGCGATCGCCATCCCCGGCTATCAGGTGCCCTATGCCAGCCGCGAGATGCCGATCGCCCGCGGCTGGGGCACGGGCGGCCTCCAGGCGACGCTCACCCTGGTCAGCCCGGAGTCGGTGGTGAAGGTCATCGACCAGGGCGCCGACGATTCCGTCAATGCCGTCAACCTCCGCCGCTTCATCGAGACCGTGAGCGGCGCCTCGACCACGCTCGACACGCTCGCCGCGACGATCGTCCAGTCGCGCCACCGGGTGCCGGAGGAGAAGCTCCGGCCGGACCAGGTGCTGGTCCTCCAGGTGCCGGACCCAGAGCCGCTTCGCGCCGTCGAACCGAGCATCGCCGAGGCGCGCGCGATGCACGCCGACGCGGATTACGGCCTCGCCTGGCTCCGCCTCTACGAGCAGATCGTCCGCTCCGGCCGGATCACCCACGGCACCAGCTACCCGAGCCTGATCAATCGCCGCCACGTGATGAGCCCGAGCCCGATCCCGCGCTGGGACGTGCCGAAGCTCCACCAGGCGGCGCATCTCACGATCCTTTCGGCGGGGCGCGAGAAGCGCATCTACGCCGTGCCGCCGCATACCGACGTCGCGCCGCTGGCTTTCTCCGACATCGCGTTCAAGGTCGAGGACCAGTCCGGCAGGGTCTGCATGCGGAGCGGCATCCGCGAGCAGTACATGAACGAGCTGCCGCAGCCCGACGGCAGCGCCCGCTACGAGGTCTCCGATACGGGCCTCGGCACCAAGGCGCTCAGCCAGCAGGACGGCGAACCGGTCGAGATCGGCGACACGTTCTACGTCGAGGGGAGGATGGCGCGATGAACGCGATCGCCCTCCACGGCCTCGATCCGCCGCGCCTCGCGCGCACCGAGCCGGTGCTCGCCGCCCGCGGCCTCGCGCTGAGCTACGGTGCGACCCGCGCGCTGGACGGCGTCGACATCGAGGTGCTGCCCGGCGAGATCCTCGGCGTGGTCGGCGAATCCGGGTCGGGGAAATCGACCCTGATGCGGATCCTCAACCTCGAGGAAGCGCCCGACGCCGGCAGCTACGCGCTGCAGCTCGAGGACGGGGAGCCTCGCCGGCCGGTCCTCGGCCTCGCCCGCTTCGAGCGGCGGATGCTGCGGGCGCGGCACATCGGGATCGTCTACCAGAACCCGCATCTCGGACTGCGCATGCGCCATTCGAGCAGCGGCAACGTCGCCGAGCGGCTGCTCGTCGCCGGGGAACGGTCGTTCGCCGCGCTCCGCGCGCGGGCCGGCGCGGCGCTCGAATCGTCCGAGTTCCCGATGGACCGGTTCGACGCGCGGGCATCGACCCTGTCGGGCGGCATGCAGCAGCGCGTCCAGCTCGCCAAGGCGATCGCGCTGCGGCCGCGGCTCCTCCTCCTCGACGAACCGACGACGGGACTCGACGTGAGCGTCCAAGCCGCCGTACTCGACACGCTCCGCCGCCTCCAGGTCGAGCGCTCGCTCGCCATCGTCCTGGTCTCGCACGACCTCGGCGTCATCCGCACCCTCGCCGACAGGGTCCAGGTCATGCGGCACGGCCGAGTGGTCGAGCAGGGCCTCACCGACCAGGTGCTCGGCGACCCGCAGCACGCCTATACCCAGCTACTGGTGCACGCCAAGCTATGACCGTCTCTGCCCGGGAAGAGGAACCGATCCTCGTCGTCGAGGAACTCGCCAAGAGCTTCGAGATGCACGCCCTCGGACGCCGCATCTCCGCCTTCGACGGCGTGAGCTTCTCTCTCCGCTCGGGCGAGTTCCTGTTGGTGACCGGCCCCAACGGCGCCGGCAAGTCGAGCCTGTTGCGCACCCTCTACCGCACATGCCGTGCCGATCACGGGCGCGCGCTCTACCGCTCCCGCCACGGCGCCATCGATCTCGTCCGTGCCGCCGACATCGACATGGCGCTGCTCCGGGCCGAGGAGATCGGCTTCGTCACCCAGTTCCTGCAGGCACGACCGCGACTGAGCGCCGAGCTGATCGTCGCCGAGACGCTGGTGCGCCGCGGCGCGACCGAGGAGGACGCCCTCGCCGCCGCCCGCGAATCGCTCGGCCGCTTCGGCCTGAAGCCGGACCTCTGGGCCGCCTATCCCGCCGGGTTCTCCGGCGGCGAGCAGCAGAAGGTGAACCTCGCCCGGGCGCTGCTCGCGCCCCGGCGCCTCCTGCTCCTCGACGAGCCTACCGCCTCTCTCGACGCCGGCGCACGCGCGGCGCTGGTCGAACGGCTCGCCGTGCTCAAGGCGGAAGGCACCGCGGTCCTCGGCGTGTTCCACCACCCCGATGACG
>JBIQKL010000212.1:0-2273 GCA_044506555.1 Hyphomicrobiales bacterium
CCGGCGGCATCGGCCTGCCGTCGCTGGTCGAGACCAGGATCGTCCTGCCGCCCACCTATCTGGTCGCCGGCCGCCGCTACGCCATCGTCTGCGTCACCACCGGCGACCATTACGTCGCCATGAGCAACACCGACAATGGCGTGGTCCAGGGCACCTTCTTCGTATCGACCGACGGCGCGTTCTTCGCCGGCAACCTGACCGACGACCTGAAGCTCCGGCTCTACTTCGCCAGGTTCGAGCGGACCCGCCTCTCGGTCGAGCTGACGGCGCTCCAGCTTGCCGGTGGCATTCTCGACATCGACATCCTCAACGAGGGGATCACGCCGCCGGCCTGCCGCACCGACTTCGAGGTCCAGGTCAACGGCGCCTGGATGCCGCTCGACGGTCCACCCAACGGCCCCAACCTCTCGGGCCTGCCGGCGATCCTGCCGTTCCGTGTCACGCTGACCGGCACCACCGACCTGATGCCCGGCTTCGGCCTTACCGGCTCGCAGGTGATCGTCAGCCGGCCGAAGACCTCGTTCACCTGGATCGGCGCAACCCGGACTCTCGGCTCGCCGAGCAACAGCATCAAGGTCATCGTCGACCTCCAGGCCTATGACGAAGCCACCCACGACTGCACCGTGTCGCTGCTGACCGGACCCGCTCTGGCGGGCAGCGAGACCGCGGACGTGGTCGAGGACGTGACCCTCCCCGACGGGTCCCTCCGCCGGACGGCCATCTTCAACGTGTCGGCGATCAGCACCTACGCGGTGAAGATCGTCGGGGCGACGACGAGTGCCGCCGACGTGTTCCTGGTCGGCGAGCTGATCGAGTTCTCGCAGTCGTAGCCACGCCACCTTCCAGGAAGGAGAGAAGCACCGATGGCAAAGAAGCCCTCTCACTACGACCTCAAGGTCAACCGGCCGATCGAGGTGGATGGCATCCGGTTCCGGCCGGGAGCGCGGTACCAGGTGAAGGTGGCGATGTACGATGCGGTCCGGCGGGCGTCACCCGAGGCGATCGCCTCGGCCAGTCCGATCAACAAGGGATGAGCCGATGCTGAGGTTCGAGGATCTCCGGGTCCGGGACCAGCAGCTCCTCGACCGCGATTTCTTCAACCGGCGCTTCCGGCTGATCGCCGAGAGCCTGGCGCAGATCGACGTCGGTCTGACCACCGTCACCGGTGCCACGGACCGGCTGGTCACCCTCGGTCTCAATCGCGTCAATGAAGTGCTTGGTCCCGCGCTCGCCCAGGCACAGGCGGCGGCCGCGAGCGGCTTTCTGGTGGCGACTTCGACCACGCCGCTGATGCTGACCGTCGGTCTCGAGACGACACTTGCCATCGACGACACGCCGGCACGGCCGCTGTTCGCCCCGACACCCTACGTGATCCTGTCGCGCCAGGCGGACGATGCGCTCGACGACTGGGCAATGCTCCGAGTCCAGACCTACGATCGCGATAATGGCGGCCTGGCCTTCGCCGTCGTCGCTGTCCACGGTGAGCTGTCGGCCAACGCGCACGATGACTGGGTCGTCTCGGCCAGCGCCGGTCTTGCCCAGACCATTCTCGAGGTCGCCGGCGAGGTCGGAACGACGCTCGCCGCGGCCGAGGAGGCCGCGGCGACGGCGGAGGCGGCCGCTGCCACCGCCCTCCAGATCATCGCCAATGGCCCGGTATCGTCGGTGAACGGCCAGACCGGACTGGTGTCGATCGGAATGGCCGACATCCCCAACCTCGTCGCAGCCATCGGCGCCAAGGCCGACAGCAATCACGGTCATTCGATCGGGCAGGTCTCGAACCTCCAGACGACGTTTGCCGGGCTCCAGAGCCAGATCACCGACTTCGACGGCGGCGCCTACTGATTCCCCGAGTGTTCCGAGGTCCTCATGCCGAACACCATCCGGTTGAAGCGCTCGGCGACCCCGGGAAAGGTCCCGCTCGTATCCGACCTCCAGCTCGGCGAACTCGCCGTCAACACCAACGACGGCAGGCTCTACCTGAAGAGGGACAGCGGCACTGCAGCCGTCGTCGAAGTCGGGCCGGTCAAGTCCGTGGCCGGCAGGACCGGCGACGTCACCCTCAGCGTCGCAGACATCGCGGGATCGGTCAGCTCCGTCGCCGGCAGGACGGGGGCAGTCACGCTCGCCATCGCCGATGTCGCAGGCCTGTCCGCCTCGCTGACGCCGGTGGGCGCCGTCATTCCCTATGCCGGGCTCTCGGCACCGCCGAGATGGCTCTTCTGCTTTGGCCAGAACATCAGTCGGACGACCTACGCCGCGCTCTTTGCCGC
>JBIQKL010000213.1:0-2269 GCA_044506555.1 Hyphomicrobiales bacterium
TCCTCGATGTGGATCGAGGTGAAGACGTCATCGCGCACGATGCGCTCGGAGAGGAGGATCGAGTCCTCGAAGTTGTACCCGTTCCACGGCATGAACGCGACGAGCACGTTCCGGCCGAGGGCGAGGTCGCCGAGGTCGGTCGACGGGCCGTCGGCGATGATGTCGCCCTTGCCGACCCGGTCGCCCACCCGCACCAGCGGACGCTGGTTGATGCAGGTGTTCTGGTTCGAGCGCTGGAACTTCATCAGCCGGTAGATGTCGACGCCCGACTTCGACGGGTCGATCTCCTCGGTGGCGCGGATGACGATACGGGTCGCGTCGACCTGGTCGACGACGCCCCCGCGCCGCGCCGGCACCGCCGCGCCGGAGTCACGGGCGACGATCGGCTCCATGCCGGTGCCGACCAGCGGCGCCTCGGACTTCACCAGCGGCACCGCCTGGCGCTGCATGTTGGAGCCCATCAGCGCGCGGTTGGCGTCGTCGTTCTCGAGGAACGGGATCAGCGCCGCGGCGACCGAGATCACCTGCTTCGGCGACACGTCCATGAAGTCGACGCGGTCGGAGGGCACCATGATCACGTCGCCCGCGTGGCGGGAGAGGATCAGGTCGTCGGTGAAGCGGCCCTCGGAATCGAGGACGGCGTTCGCCTGGGCGACCGTGTACTTCGATTCCTCCATGGCCGAGAGGTAGACCACCTCCTCGGTCACCTGGCCGTCCTTGACGCGCCGGTACGGGCTCTCGATGAAGCCGTACCTGTTGACGCGCGCGAAGGTGGCGAGCGAGTTGATCAGGCCGATATTCGGACCTTCCGGCGTCTCGATCGGGCAGATGCGGCCGTAGTGCGTCGGGTGCACGTCGCGCACCTCGAAGCCGGCACGCTCGCGCGTGAGGCCGCCCGGGCCGAGCGCCGAGAGGCGCCGCTTGTGGGTGATCTCCGACAGCGGGTTGGTCTGGTCCATGAACTGCGAGAGCTGCGACGAGCCGAAGAACTCGCGCACGGCGGCGGCCGCCGGCTTGGCGTTGATCAGGTCCTGCGGCATGACGTTGCCGATCTCGACCGACGACATGCGCTCCTTGATCGCGCGCTCCATGCGGAGCAGCCCGACGCGGTACTGGTTCTCCATCAGCTCGCCGACCGAGCGCACCCGGCGGTTGCCGAGGTTGTCGATGTCGTCGATCTCGCCCTTGCCGTCGCGGAGCGCGACCAGCGTGGCGATCACCGCGATGATGTCCTCCTTGCGGAGGATGCGCACCGTGTCCTCGGCGTCGAGGTCGAGGCGCATGTTCATCTTGACCCGGCCCACGGCCGAGAGGTCGTAGCGCTCGGGATCGAAGAACAGCGACTGGAACATCGCCTCCGCGGTCTCGATGGTCGGCGGCTCGCCGGGACGCATCACCCGGTAGATGTCGAACAGCGCGTCCTCGCGGGTCTCGTTCTTGTCGACCGCGAGCGTGTTGCGGATATAGGCGCCGGTATTGACGTGGTCGATGTCGAGCACGTTCAGCTCGTCATAGCCCGCATCCAGCAGCACGTTGAGGATCTTCTCCGTGACCTCCTCGCCCGCCTCGGCATAGATCTCGCCGGTCTCGGGATTGACCGCCTCCTCGGCGAGGTAGTGGCCGAGCAGGTCGTCGTTCGAGACCTTGAGCGCCTTGACGCCCTTGTCGACGAGCTGGCGGGCGCCGCGGGCGGTGAGCTTCTGGCCGGCCTCGATCACGACCTCGCCGGAGTCGGCGTCGATCATGTCGGTATTGGCCTTGAAGCCGCGCATGCGGGCGGCGTCGAACGGGACGCGCCAGCCGTCCTTGTCGAGCGTGTAGGTGACGGTGTTGTAGAAGGTGTTGAGGATCGTCTCGCCGTCGAGGCCGAGGGCGAAGAGCAGCGAGGTGATCGGAATCTTCCGCCGCCGGTCGATGCGGGCGTGCACGATGTCCTTGGCGTCGAACTCGATGTCGAGCCACGAGCCGCGATAGGGGATGATGCGCGCCGCGAACAGGAGCTTGCCGCTCGAGTGCGACTTGCCCTTGTCATGGTCGAAGAAGACGCCCGGCGAGCGGTGCATCTGCGAGACGATGACGCGCTCGGTGCCGTTGACGATGAAGGTGCCGTTGTTGGTCATCAACGGCATTTCGCCCATGTAGACTTCCTGCTCCTTGATGTCCTTGACGGACTTCGCGCCGGTGTCGGGATCGATATCGAACACGATGAGGCGGAGCGTCACCTTGAGCGGCGCGGAGAAGGTCATGCCGCGCTGGCGGCACTCGTCGA
>JBIQKL010000214.1:0-2268 GCA_044506555.1 Hyphomicrobiales bacterium
GGCGGCGCCTTCCTTGTGCATGTCGATGAAGATCTCGCCGAGCCGGCCGTCGTCGTACTCGCCGGTGCGGAGATAGACCTTGTGGCCGCCGACGATCGCCTTCTGAGTGTAGCCCTTCCGGCGGTTCGGCATCTTCTCGCGCTCGCGCACCGCCTTCTCGACGATGCGCTCGACGATCCGCTCGGCCACCGCCTCGGCGCGCGCCGCGGCCGGCTTGGCGATGATCTGCTCGACCGCGTCCTCCGCATCGTCCTCGTCGTCGGCGAGAAGCTGCGCGTTGAGCGGCTGCGACAGCTTCGAGCCGTCGCGGTAGAGGGCATTGGCCTTCAGCGCCAGCCGCCAGGACAGCATGTAGGCGTTCTTGCAGTCCTCGACGGTGGCGTCGTTCGGCATGTTGATGGTCTTGGAGATCGCCCCCGAGATGAAGGGCTGCGCCGCCGCCATCATGCGGATGTGGCTCTCGACCGAGAGATAGCGCTTGCCGATCCGGCCGCAGGGATTGGCGCAGTCGAACACGGCGAGGTGCTCCGGCTTCAGGCCGGGGGCGCCCTCGAGCGTCATCGTCCCGCAGCAGTAGTTGTTCGCCGCCTCGACGTCCTTCTTGGAGAAGCCGAGCTTGCCGAGGAGATCGAACGACGGATCGTTCATCTCCGCCTCGGTGATGCCGAGGCCGACCAGGAAATCCTCTCCCAGGGAGAACCGGTTGAAGGCGAACTTGATGTCGAAGGCCGACGCCAGCCCGGCCTCGAGCGCGGCGAGCTTCTCGTCGGTGAAGCCCTTGGCCTTCAGGGTGTCGTGGTTGATGCCCGGCGCGTCCTTGAGCGTGCCGTGGCCGACCGCGTAGTCGACGATCGCCTTCGCCGTCGCCTCGTCATAGCCGAGGACGCGGAGCGCCTCGGGCACGGCGCGGTTGATGATCTTGAAGTAGCCGCCGCCGGCGAGCTTCTTGAACTTCACCAGCGCGAAGTCGGGCTCGATGCCGGTGGTGTCGCAATCCATGATCAGGCCGATCGTGCCGGTCGGTGCGATCACGCTCGCCTGGGCATTGCGGAAGCCGTGGATCTCGCCGAGCGCCACGGCCCGGTTCCATGCGCTCCGGGCATGCTCGACCAGCGCCTGGTCGGGCGAGGCCGCGGCATCGAGCGGGACGGGCGCGGTGTGCAGTCCGTCATAGCCGTCGTGGCTGCCGTAAGCGGCGCGGCGGTGGTTGCGGATGACCCGGAGCATGTCCGTCCGGTTCTTCGCGAAGCCCGGGAAGGGCCCGAGCTCGCCCGCCATCTCGGCCGAGGTCGCGTAGGAGACGCCGGTCATCAGCGCGGTGATCGCGCCGGCCAGCGCCCGGCCTTCCTGGGAGTCGTAGGGGATTCCGCTCGACATCAAGAGGCCGCCGATATTGGCGTAGCCGAGGCCGAGGGTGCGGTACTCGTAGCTGAGCTCGGCGATGCGGCGCGACGGGAACTGCGCCATCAGGACGGATATCTCGAGCACCACGGTCCAGAGGCGGACGGCATGCTCGAACGACTCAATGTCGAACTGGGCAGTCGGCAGTCGGGCTTCGGCAGTCGTCGAATCGTTGCCGTTTGCCGTTCCGCCTTCAGCGGCCTGCGCCGAATCTTCCCGACTGCCGACTGCCGACTGCCGACTGCCGTTCTCTTTGACGAACTGCAGCAGGTTCAGCGACGCGAGGTTGCACGCCGTGTCGTCGAGGAACATGTATTCCGAACACGGGTTCGAGGCCCGGATCGCGCCCGAGGCGGCGCAGGTGTGCCAGTCGTTGATCGTGGTGTGAAACTGAATCCCGGGGTCGGCCGATGCCCAGGCGGCCTCGCCGATCTTCTCCCACAGGTCGCGGGCGGGGATCGTCTTGGTCACCTTGCCGGTGGTGCGGCCATAGAGCTGCCATTCGCCGCCGGCGCCGACCGCGTTCAGGAACTCGTCGGTGACGCGGACCGAGTTGTTCGAGTTCTGGCCGGAGACGGTGCGATAGGCCTCGGAATCCCAGTCGGTATCATAGATCGGGAACTCGATGTCGGTGTAGCCCTGCCGCGCGAACTGGATGACGCGGCGGATGTAGTTCTCCGAGACCTGCGCCTTCTTGGCGGCGCGCACCTCGCGCTTCAGCGCCGGGTTCTTCTGCGGGTCGAAGCAGGCGTCGCCGTCGGCTTCGCAGTTGATGCAGGCGCGCATGATCGCCTTGAGGTGGGTGGAGATGGTCTTCGAGCCGGTGACCAGCGCGGCGACCTTCTGCTCCTCCTTCACCTTCCAGTC
>JBIQKL010000215.1:0-2230 GCA_044506555.1 Hyphomicrobiales bacterium
GGATCTCGATCAAATGGGGGTTCAAGGGCCCGATCGGGGCGCCGGTGACCGCGTGTGCGGCCTCGGCGCAGGCGATCGGCGACGCCATGCGGCTGATCCGGACGGGCGAGGCCGAGGTGATGGTCTGCGGGGGCGCGGAGGGATCGGTGGACCCCATCTCGATCGGCGGATTCGCGGCGAGCCGGGCGCTCTGCACCAGCTACAACGAGACGCCCGCGGAGGCCTCCCGGCCGTTCGACAAGGGCCATGCGGGGTTCGTGCTGGCGGAAGGCGCGGCGGTGGTGGTGATCGAGCGGCTGAGCCATGCCCTCGCGCGCGGCGCGCGGCCCATCGCGATCGTTGCGGGCTACGGCACGTCGGCGGACGCGTACCACCTGACGGCGGGATCGCCCGACGGGGCCGGCGCGCAGGTTGCGATGAACACCGCGATCCGCAATGCCGGGCTGACGCCGGACGACATTGGCTATGTCAACGCGCATGCGACCTCGACGCAGGTCGGCGACGAGGCGGAAATCAACGGCATCCGGGGCGTGTTCGGCGACCGCGGCCAGACGCTGGCGGTCTCCTCGACCAAGTCGGCGACGGGACACATGCTGGGCGCGGCCGGCGCGATGGAGGGCGTGATCTCGGTGCTGGCGCTGCTCAACCAGATCCTGCCGCCGACGCTGAACCTGCACGATCCCGAAGAGGTCGCGAGGCAATTCGACCTCGTGCCGCTCAAGGCGAAGCCGAAGCCGCTGAAGCACGTGCTGTCGAACTCGTTCGGGTTCGGAGGCGTGAACGCGAGCCTGGTGTTCTCCGCAATCTGACCGGCGACTGCTAGCCAGAGCACTCCGGCGTTGCCAGGAATTGCGGGAGCACGTCCGTCAGTCCCGATAACGGAATGCGGATCGGGTGCCTGTATGTCGAAGGGTCGGCTCCGTCCGTCGCGAGGCTGATTTCGGCAACGCCTTCGTGCGCCGCCAGCTTGTCGTGCATTGGACTGTCGGGCGGCAACGGCCTCACGAAGGCGACGAAGTCCCCCGCAATCGGAATGCTCAGCGCCTGGTCGAGCACGATCGGCGCCTCACCGACGAACGTCACAACGATCGTGGCCGTCGGCCGGCTGAACAGGCTCGAATCCAGGTCGAGCTGGCTGAGAGTGTAAAACACTTCCCACCCGCCCGATTTGCACCCAACGCCGAATAGCGCGCCATTCTCATGCTCGAAGACGATGTTGCCGGCCTGCGTGTTGAATGCCCAGCCATCGGAGGTTGTGGGGGACGGGTTGGCGCACTGCTCCGCGAACGTCTTCATCGTAGCGGTCGAACCGCGCGCCCTGAACGCCGTCAAATCGCGTTCCGGTGCGCCATCTGTGAGGCGGAGCGCCATTTCGATGGTGCTCGAAGCCTTGCCGATGTTCTTGAACATGCCGCTCGTGGCATCGACCCACCGGATGAAAACCGCCCGTCCCTCAGCGCGCGCCACCGGCACCATCGTGCCGATGTAGCTGCCGCTTGCAATGTGCTGCGTCAGCATCACGCTGTCGGCCGTCTCGAGGCTCGAATGCAGATCGTCCTCGGGGAAGCTGTAGGCGAGCACATAGCTTTCCGGGTCGACGCAGACGACTTCCAGCAGGGCATCTCCCTTGCTGATACCCGCGATCAGGTAGCCATCCGAGTTTGTGTAGATCGACCACCTGTCATCCTGCGCCCCTTGCGCCAGCGCGGCGCTCAAGGATCCCAATACTGCAAGTAGCGTCAGCCAGAAGCGCTTCATTTCATCCCCCAAATGAACGGAGGAGTTTTGCGAATAACTTCCGGCAAGATCAAGATGTACGCAAGTTACTGCTTTGACGGCTTTGCGGCGGCTTTGGGCGCAGCCTTCGCCACCTTCGGTTTGACCGCCGCCTTCACCGGCCGCTGCGACACCGCCCGCCGCGCAAACGCGATCCACTGATCGAGGTCCTCATCCTCCTCGATCGCGTCCGCATCGACCCAGAAGAAGCCGCTCATCACCTTGCCATTGTGGATCATCTCCACCGCACCCGGCCGTTTCGCCGCGTCCTCGTGAAACGCCCTGCCAACGCTCACCAGGATCCGCCCATCCTTCTTGCAGCCGATCAGGATGTGCCCGTCGAGCAGGAACGTCAGTCCGCCGAACATCGTCTTCTCGGTGATGCGTGGATCGTCGCCGACCATCATCCGCACGCGTTCGGCCAGGTGGGTCATGGTCTCGTTGGATTTCATTT
>JBIQKL010000095.1:0-8955 GCA_044506555.1 Hyphomicrobiales bacterium
AAAATGGTGGGCGGTACTGGGATTGAACCAGTGACCCCTACGATGTCAACGTAGTGCTCTCCCGCTGAGCTAACCGCCCATCACGGCGAGGCGCCCGGAAGGCTCCCCGCGGGAACAGGCGCCATATAGCAGCGATATCGCCGGCTGTTCAAGCCTCGGCGCGAAGTCACGCCGCCAGCAGCTTCTCTACCTGGTCGACCAGATCCTTGAGGTGGAAGGGCTTGGACAGGACCTTGGCCTGCGGCGGGGCGTTGGAGGTCGGATTGAGCGCCACGGCCGCGAAGCCGGTGATGAACATCACCTTGAGGTCGGGGTCGAGTTCGGTCGCGCGGCGGGCGAGCTCGATTCCGTCCATCTCCGGCATGACGATGTCGGTGAGAAGGAGGGTGAAGGGTTCCTCGCGGATCCGCTCATAGGCCGACAATCCGTTGTCGAAGGCGATGACGTCGTACCCGGCATTCTGCAGCGCCCTCGACAGGAAGCGACGCATGTCGCTGTCGTCTTCGGCGAGGATGATTCTCGACATTGAAGAGTGGTCCCCGGATGCCCTCGATGCCGCGCCGGGAGCCCGCGTCCCGACCGCGGCGCATGTGGCCCGAATTAGCCCCGGCCATCGTAAAGATCGCATGAATCCGGCGCCCGCGCCGATTCGCACGTTGCCAAGGCAGCCCTATATTTGGCAGCATCGTCGACAGACACGGGCACAGCGACCGCATATGCAGATACCGAATGCCACGGCCAGCGATCCGGACTTCGAGATCCTGGCGCCCGAGCGGCAGCGCCTGCCGATGGTGTTCAACTCCCCGCATAGCGGCTGCCGTTACCTGCCGGCCTTTCTCGCCGCTTCGCGCCTGAGCGAGCGCGCCATCCGCCGCTCCGAAGATTCCTATGTCGACGAGCTGTTCGCACCGGTGGTCGAGCGCGGGGCGCCGCTCCTCAAGGCGAACTTCCCCCGCGCCTGGCTGGACGTGAACCGGGAGCCTTACGAGCTCGACCCGAACATGTTCGCCGGGCGGCTGCCGACCTACGCCAACATCCGCTCCGTGCGGGTCGCGGGCGGTCTCGGCACCATCGCCCGGATCGTCTCCGAGACCGAGGAGATCTATGCGGGGCCTCTCAGCGTCGAGGAGGCGCTCGCCCGGATCGACGGCGTCTACAAGCCGTATCACGCAACGCTCGGCCGGCTCCTGTCGCAAACCAGGGCGGGGTTCGGCATCGCGGTGCTGATCGACTGCCATTCGATGCCGTCGGCGGTGCGGGGCGCCGCCAGCCGGCCGCGACCCGACATCGTGATCGGCGACCGCTACGGGACCAGCGCGGCGCCCGGACTGGTCGACCTGATCGCCGACATCTTCGCGCGCTACGGCTATGCCGTCTGCCGGAACAAGCCCTATGCCGGCGGCTACATCACCGAGCATTACGGCAAGCCGGCGCACGGCTTCCACGCGATCCAAATCGAGATCAACCGAGCGCTCTATCTCGACGAGCAGACGCTCGCCAGGACCGACGGATTCCTGCGGCTTCGGGACGACCTCGCGGGAGTCGTCGATGCGCTTGCCGACGCATTCGACGACGGCTTCCTCGGGGAACGCGACGCCGCGGAGTAATCCCCAGAAAAGAAAAGGGGCCGCTCGTTGCCGAGGCGGCCCAAGTCTAGGGAGGAAACGCCCAAGGAGGGCAGTGCGATATCGCTACCGCACCGCAAAAAAATGGGCCCGGTCCCGGCACAAATCAAGAGTGTTGATCTTTTTTTTCACGTTGCAGGTTGTCGCACCCGCCAAGGCATACCGGTAGCATGCCGCGACAACCGAAAAAACACTTCGGAATCAATACGATATCGTCGATGTTGCGACATCGCAACAGCCGGGTTAAATCGTTTCAACCCCTTTGGAGGACGCCTGTCCATGGCCGCTGCCGACGCCGAATCCCTGGCGCTCTTTCTCGACCGCCTCGCCGACGCAGCTGCGAAGGCGATCATGCCCCACTTCCGGGCCGCGATCGAAGTCGCCAACAAGGCGCCGGCCCATTTCGATCCGGTGACCGCTGCCGACCGCGACGCCGAGGCCGCCATGCGGCGGCTCATCGCGGAGCACTATCCCGATCACGGCATCGTCGGCGAGGAGTACGGTCCCGAGCGCCCCGACGCGGCGCATGTCTGGGTGCTCGACCCGATCGACGGCACCCGCTCGTTCATAACCGGCCTGCCGGTCTGGGGGACGCTGATCGGGCTCCTCGAGGAGGGGCGCCCGCGGCTCGGCATGATGGCCCAGCCCTTCACCGGCGAGCGGTTCGCCGGCGACGGCGCGCGGGCCTGGTACACCGGGCCGTGGGGCGCCCGGACGCTTCGGACGCGGAACGTCGCGAACCTGTCGGACGCGGCGCTGTTCACCACCAGCCCGCACCTGTTCTCGCCCGAAGAAGGCGTCGCCTATACCCGCGTCGAGCGTGCGGTCCGGATGGCCCGCTACGGCATCGACTGTTACGCCTATGCCATGGTTGCAGCCGGCCAGGCCGACGTCGTGGTCGAAGCCGGCCTCCAGAGCTACGATATCGTCGCGCTGATACCCGTGATCGAAGGGGCCGGCGGCCGCGTCACGTCGTGGAGCGGGGGCTCGGCGGCGGGCGGCGGCCGCGTCTGCGCCACCGGCGACGCCCGCATCCACGAGCAGGCGCTCGACATCCTCGCCGGCGGCTGATCGTCCCTCACGAACCGGGAACGAACGCGTCGAAGGCCGCCCAGTATTGCTCGCGGAGCCGGTCGCGCTCCATCAGCACCTCATGCCGGGCGCCGGGTAAGAGCACGAACGAGGCGGTGCGGAGTTCGCCGGCGAACCGCTCCACCGCCGGCACCGAGACCACCTTGTCCAGCGATCCGGCCACGAAGAGGGTCGGCGTCGTGATCCGGGTCGGAAACGATTCGTCCGCCGCCGCGGCCATCGCGCCGGTGGCGGCATAGAGCCAGCCATAGGTCGGCACGCCGACGGAGACCTGCGGCAACTGGATCGCGATCTGGCGGTTCCGCTCGAACCGCGCCGCGTCGCTGGTGAGCGGATTGCCCTCGAACTTCATGTGCTCGATGGTCACGGCATAACGACCGGGCACTTCCAGTTCGCCGAGTCCGATCGCCGTGAACAACGCCGCCACGCCGCCGGCGAAGCCCTGCGAGGGGCGGCGCGGGCCGAGGCCGAGAAGCGGGCCGTCGAGCACCATCCGCGCAAAGCGGGCGCGGCCGTCATGGACCGCCCGGAGGCAGACGAGGCCGCCCGTCGAGTGCGCCAGCGCGAAATGCGGCGGCGGACAGTCCGGCAGCGCCAGCTGCTGCATGAAGGCATCGAGGTCGCGGTCGTACTCGCCGAAGCTGTCGACGTGGCCCTTCCGCGGGTTGCGGAGACGCCGCTCCGACCCGCCCTGGCCGCGCCAGTCGAAGCTCGCCACGGTGAAGCCGCGGCGGCGCAGATCGCTTACCGTCTCGAAATAGCGTTCGATCGATTCGGCCCGGCCCTGGAAGATGCAGACGGTGCCGAGACTGCGCCGCGCCGTGCCCCGCCAGATGGCCGTCCGCAGGCGTACACCGTCGCTGGTCGCGATCTCCCCGACCACGGCGCCTTCCGGCACGGGATTCGAATCGATTCCGTAGAGGTCCATTCCGCAGCCGGCTCCCGACGCCTCGGTTAGGCGAAGCACCGCCCGTCACACCGCCTCAGGATGTCGGCGCGTCGGCGCGGATCAGCTTCTCGTGCTTGAGCTCGGCCCAGAGCGCTTCGGGAATCGCATGCTGCATCGCCTGGATGTTGGCCGTGACGTGCTCGGGCTTGAAGCCCCCCGGGATCACCGAGACGACGTTGGGATGGTGCAGCGGGAACTGGAGCGCTGCCGCGGCGAGCGGCACGCCATGGCGGTCGCAGATCGTCTTGATCTTGCCGGCGCGCTCGAGCTCCGCCGGGGATGCGTCCTGGTAGTTGAACTTGGCGCCGGGCACCGGGCCGGTGGCGTAGAGGCCCGAGCTGAACACGCCGCCGATGATGAAGCCGATGCCCTTCTCCGACGCCCGCGGAATCTCGGATTCGAGCGCGGACTGTTCGCCCAAGGTGTAGCGGAGCGCGACGAGGAAGAAGTCGAGATCGACCAGGTCGAGAAAGCGCGGGATCATTCCGGTCTCGTTGATGCCGGCGCCGATCGCGCCGATCGCGCCGGACGCCTTGAGCTCGCTCAGCGCGCGATAGCCTCCGGTGGCGAGCTGGTTGAGATAGGCGTTCACCCGCGGCTCGGTCTGGTGGTACCAGAAATCGAGGTCATGGATGACGAGGATGTCGAGCCTGGTGAGGCGCGTGCGCTGGAGGCTGTCCTCGAAGCTCCGCATCACCGCGTCGTAGCCGTAGTCGAAGCGGAGCGCGAAAGGCAGCCCACCCGCCCAGTCGTTCGGCCGCCACGTCGGCGGGACCGGGGCATGCAGCACCCGGCCGACCTTGGTGGAGATCAGGAACGCGTCGCGCGGCTTGTCGTAGAGGCCGGCGCCCATCCGGTGCTCGCTGAGGCCGCGGCCGTACCACGGTGCGGTGTCGAAATAGCGGATGCCGCCGTCCCAGGCGGCGCCCACCGTCGCCATAGAATCCGCTTCGCTGATCTTGACGTAGAGCTCGCCGAGCGGCGCACCGCCGAAACCGAGCTGCGGCACCATGACGTCCGACGTGCCGAGCTTGCGGCGCTTGAAGGGGTCCATTGCGCGTTTCCTGATCTGTTTCGTCTCTGGGACCGGCTTCGCGGTCTCAATCCATATGGAACGCTTCCTCGATCGGCTCCATCCACGGCGTGCCGTCGGGATTGTACTCCATGTAGGGCTCCATCATCTTCCACCAGCGCAAGGTGACCGGGTGGTGCGGGCCCGGCGGCGGCAACTCGTCGCATTCGTAGGAGGCGAAGAGCGTCAGGCCGTATCGATAGATGTTGTAGTTGCGGATGCCCTGGCGATGGAGCACGTCGACCAGCTCCGGCCAGATCTCGTCGTGCTTCTGCTTGTAGATCGCCTCGCAGCCCGGCTTGAGCTTCATCACGAACGCGACGCGCATGGCCGATTCCCTCCTCCCGTCACATCTCCTCTCGATTTGCCACAGCCGGCGGCGCGAGGCGACCCCTGATCACGCTCGGTCCGCTCCAGACGCCATCTCTTCAGCCGGCGAACGGTGAGACCCCGAACATCGACCAGCCGAGCACCACGACATAGCCGAGCGCCGATAGCATGGGGACGCGCCGCCCGCCGAGGAACGCGGCGACCGCGATGATCGCGAGCACCAGGTCGACATGACCGGACTCGGTGAGGAGGCCCTCGTGGTAGATCTCGCGGTTGGAGAGCAGCGCCACGCCGTGGAAAACCGCCAGCGCGGCGACCGCGAGGCGCCCGCGCTCATCGAAGGTCTCGCGAAGCGTCCGACCCTCCGGCGGCCCGTTCAACGGCAGGACGAGCAGCGCCGCAAGGAGCAAGGCCGCCACTGAGGCGACGAGAACGACGAGCGCCACGGGCGTCCAGGAGATCACGGCGTCATGGATCGCCCGGAGCGCCCACCAGAAGGCCCCGATCTGCAGGAGGACGGCGACCGCCCATGCGAGCGGCGGCCACTCCGGCGCCGCGCGGTGACGTGGCCGAAAGGCAGCGGCGATCGCAACCAGGACCCGGATCGCGCCGAGCGCGAGAATGGTCGAGGCGATGACATAGACGAGGCTGGACGTATCCACGCCGGCTCCTCCTGCAAGCGTCCGCCTAGCACAGGTCGACCGCGTCGCGCGCGAAGACCTGGCGGCGCCGGGCGCCGAGCCGTGTTACGAGAGAGGCATCCCTTCGTTCGGGGGCACCCATTCGCATCGGGTCCGCGCATGCCAGGCAATCTGACCTTCGACCAGCTCGGGAAGGCCGTCGCCGCCGGCGACATAGATACCGTCGTGGTCGCATTCGTCGACATGCAGGGCCGGCTGATCGGCAAGCGCTTCCAGGCGGAGTATTTCGTCGAGGCCGCGCACGCCGAGACCCACGGCTGCGACTACCTGCTCGCCGACGACATCGACATGGAGCCGGTGCCCGGCTACGCCGCGGCGAGTTGGGAGAAGGGCTACGGCGACTTCGTCATGAAGCCCGACCTGGCGACGCTCCGGGTCACGCCGTGGCTCGAGAAAACGGCGCTGGTGCTCTGCGACGTCCAGGACCATCACCATCACGATCTGCCGCATTCGCCGCGCGGGATCCTGAAACGCCAGCTCGCCCGCCTCGCCGAGCGCGGCATGACCGCGTTCTTCGCCTCGGAGCTCGAGTTCTACCTGTTCGACGAGGACTACGAGACGATCCGCCGGAAGCGCTACCACGACCTCGCCACCGCCGGCCGCTACATCCAGGACTACCACGTCTTCCAGACCACGAAGGAAGAGGAGGTGATGCGGGCGATCCGGCTCGGCCTCAACGGCGCCGGCATCCCGGTCGAGAACTCCAAAGGCGAATGGGGTCCCGGCCAGGAGGAGATCAACATCCGCTACGCCGAGGCGCTCGAGATGGCCGACCGCCACGCGATCCTCAAGAACGGGATCAAGGAGATCGCCTTCGGCAAGGGGAAGGCCGTCACCTTCATGGCGAAGTGGGACGACGGCCTCGCCGGCTCCTCCGCGCACATCCACATGTCGCTGCGGGACAAGGCCGGCAGGAAGCCGCTCTTCCTCGATCCCAAGGCCGAGTTCGGCATGTCGGCATCGATGCGCCGATTCATGGCGGGGCAGCTCAGATATGCCGGCGACATCACCTGGTTCCTCGCCCCTTACGTCAACTCCTACAAGCGTTTCCAGGCCGGCACCTTCGCGCCGACTAAGGCGATCTGGAGCCGTGACAACCGGACGGCGGGATTCCGGCTGGTCGGCGAGGCGACGAAGTCGATCCGCGTCGAGTGCCGGATCGGCGGCGCCGACCTCAATCCGTACCTTGCCTTCGCGGCGCTGATCGCGGCGGGCCTCGCGGGCATCGACGAGGAGCTGGAACTGGAAGCGCCGTTCGTCGGCGACGCCTATGGGGGAAAGCGGCTTCGCGAGGTGCCGAAGACGCTTCGCGTGGCGACCCGCCTGATGGACCGCTCGAAGATGCTCCGCGCCGCGCTCGGCGACGACGTCGTCGACCATTACGTCCGCACCGCCGAGTGGGAGCAATCCGAGTACGACCGCCGAGTCACCGACTGGGAGCTCAAGCGCGGATTCGAGCGCTATTGACGCGGCACGGAGAGAAGGCAAAGCGTCTGGCGAGCATCCACATGGATCCGAGCGGGGCCCATATCGTGACCGAACGTGCAAGGCGACGGGGGCGGACGGCGTGATGAGCTACGTCCAGAATGTCCTGCAGCCGGGCGAAACGCTGATCCACCAGGCGGTGCTCTCCTGGGTCGGTTACCTGCCGGGCCTGCTCCTCCTGCTGCTGGCCGCGGTGCTCTGGGTGGTCGGGGGCGAGATCTTCGGCTGGCCGCTCTGGGTCGACATCGTCGCCGGGGTCGTGGCGCTCGCCGCGCTATGGCTCCTGGCGCGGGCCTGGTTCGAGCGCTGGACCACCGAGATCGCGGTCACCGACCGCCGCATCATCCACAAGACCGGCTTCATCCGGCGAAGCACGATCGAGATGAGCGTCGAGAAGGTCGAGAGCGTCGACGTCAACCAGTCGCTGCTCGGACGCCTGTTCGACTATGGCGACGTGATCGTCCGCGGCACCGGCACCGGCCTTGCGCCGCTCAAGGAGATCGACGCGCCGCTCACCTTCCGCTCGAAGCTGATCGGCGCCTCCCACCGCCTCGATGCGGCCTCCCCGAAGCAGGACCGAGCATCATGACGACCGCGCCCCGCGCCAACTGGAACTATCCCACCGCCATCCGCTTCGGCGCGGGCCGCATCGTCGAACTGCCCAAGGCGTGCCGCGCGGCGGGGATCGCTCGGCCGCTCCTGGTCACCGATACCGGACTCGCGACGCTCGACATCACCGCCCGCACCCTCGGCATCCTCGCGGATGCGGGACTGAGCCCGGGCTTGTTTGCCGACGTCCGGCCCAATCCCGTCGAGGCCAACCTAACCGCCGGCATCGCCGCGTACCGGGCCGGCGGCCATGACGGCGTCGTCGCCTTCGGCGGCGGCTCGGGGCTCGACGTCGGCAAGCTGGTCGCCTTCATGGTCGGCCAGACGCGGCCGGTGTGGGACTTCGAGGACATCGGCGACTGGTGGAAGCGCGCCGACGCCGACGCGATCGCGCCGGTGGTCGCGGTGCCGACCACCGCCGGTACCGGCTCCGAGGTCGGCCGCGCTGCGGTGCTTACCAACGAAACCCACACCAAGAAGATCATCTTCCATCCGAAGATGATGCCGAAGGCGGTGATCTGCGATCCCAAGCTCACCATCGGCATGCCGCCGGCGATCACCACCGGCACCGGCATGGATGCGCTCGCCCATTGCCTCGAGGCCTACTGCGCCAACGGCTACCACCCGATGGCCGAGGGCATCGCCGTCGAGGGCATCCGGCTCGTGTTCGAGAACCTGCCGCGGGCGGTCGCCGACGGCTCCGACATCGAGGCGCGGGCCAACATGATGGCGGCCGCGGTCATGGGTGCGACCGCGTTCCAGAAGGGGCTCGGCGTGGTGCATTCGCTGTCGCACCCGGTCGGCGCGCTCTACAACACCCACCACGGCATGACCAACGGCGTGTTCATGCCCTACGCGCTCGCCTTCAACCGCCCGGCGGTAGAGGCGAAGATCGTCCGCCTCGCCGCCTGGCTCGGCATAGGCGGCGGCTTCGACGGCTTCCAGGCGGCGCTGCTCGACCTCAGGAAGCGCACGGGCGTGCCCCACACGGTCAGGGAGCTCGGCATCGACGATTTCCTTGACGACAAGATCGCGGTCATGGCGGTGGACGACCCGAGCACCGGCGGCAACCCGATGCCGTTCAACGTGACG
>JBIQKL010000095.1:9055-14771 GCA_044506555.1 Hyphomicrobiales bacterium
AGATGCGTCTTCACCTCGCCGCACCAGATGTCGACGGCGAGCATCGCCTCCATCAGGTCCCTGGTGGTCCAGGCCTTGGTCAGCGCCGCGATCTTCTCCCAGATCTCGTCGCGCTTCTCGAAGAGCTGCTTGGGGTCGTTATACGCGAGGAGACTCTCGTCGCCGAGGACGCCGACGAGCTTGGCATAGGGGCTCATGGCGACGGTCACCCAGCCGTCGGAGGTCGGATAGACGCCGAACGGCGCCTCCATGCCGGGATGGCCGATGCCGGAATTGGGGCGCTGGAAGTCGACGCCGAAGTTCATCGCCATCAGCATCTCCTGCCCCTGGTGGGCGAGCATGCCGGTGAGCAGGTCGACCTTGATCTCCTGGCCCTTGCCCGACCGCTCGCGCCAGTAGAGGGCGGACAGGATGCCGTAGACCATGTTCATCGCGCCGATCTGGTCGGAGAAGCCCGACCCAACCGGCACCGGCGGCCCGTCGCCGCGGCCGGTGGCGGCGGCGATGCCGGTGAGTCCCTGGATCAGCATGTCCTGGCCGGGACGGCTGAGGTAAGGCCCGCTGTCGCCGTAGCCCGAGCCCGAGCAGTAGATGATCCGCGGATTGATCTTCCGGAAATCCTCGTAGCCGTATCCCATCCGCGCCATCACGCCGGGGCGGAAGTTCTGGACGACGACGTCGGCCTTCGCCGCGATCCGGTAGAGGATTTCCTTCGCCTCCGGGCTCTTCAGGTCGATGGCGAGCGAGCGCTTGTTGCGGTTCCAGGCGAGGAAATTCGGGCTCTCCGAGCCGCCGACCCAGCGGTTGTTGAAGGTCATGGTGCGGAACAGGTCGCCCTGCCCCGGCCGCTCGACCTTGATGACGTTGGCCCCCATGTCGGCAAGGAGCTGGGTCGCGAACGGCCCCTGCAAGAGGTGGCTGAAGTCGAGGATGGTGACGTCGGAGAGGGCTTTTTCGGTCATGGCAGGACTCGGACTGCGTTCGCGTTGTTCAGGCAGGATGGGTTGGGGACTCCGCCGTCCGCTTCCACAGCGGCGTGCCGGTGGTGTCGGTGTCGATGCGCGTGACGTGCCAGCGGCCGAGATTGGCGGTGTAGAGGGCGGCGCCGTCGAAGGCGAGGTTGGTCGGATGCGCGAAGAGGTGGGCGGTCGGCTCCTCGATATAGACCTCGACCGTCCTGCCGTCGGGTGAGATCCGCAGCACGCGCGACGGCTCGTAGCAGCCGACGAAGAGCTGCCCGCTGTCGTCGAAGGCGATGCCGTCCGGCAGGCCGGGAAGATCGATCGCGAACGGCTCCGCCTCGCCCGCCGATCCGTCCGGCAGGATCGGGATGCGGGTGATCCGCTGCGCGAAGGTCTCGCAGACGTAGAGCGACCGTCCGTCGAGACCGAGCGCCATGCCGTTGGCGAAGCGGAGCGGCCGGTCGTACCAGAGCCCGCCCTCGCCGCTGGCGAGATCGTAGGCCCAGACGCCCGGGCCGGCCGCGGCGAAGTCGTGGCTGTCGGAGACGAGCAGCCGGCCGCGGGCAGCGTCCACTACCGGGTAGTTGGGTATCCTGATCCCCGGCGCGGCGAAGCGCTCGACCCAGCGCCGCCGGAGATCCATCCGGTAGACCGTAGCGTCCTTGAGGTCGCAGAAATACAGAGTCTTGTCGCCGTCGAAGGCGAGGCCGAGGGTGAACCCGCCCCCCTGCCCCATCACCTCGATCTTGGCGGCGTCGGGTGCGATGCGGAGCACCTCGCCGTTCTCCGAGCCGCACCAGACATATCCGTCGGGCCCGATCGCCACGCACTCGGCGTGCTGAAGCCGCGGGTCGGTGAACGTGCCGTCGAAGAACACGTGCGCCCGGGACTCCGGGAGCACGGTCCTGTCTGCGGTGGCGAAGCGATAGGCCATGGCGTCACCGCAGCCCGATGAACCCGGGGTCGTAGGGAATCTCGACCGACGCGCCGGTATCGCCGGTGATCCGCAGCACGCCGTCCCCGACGGCGATGTCGGTCACCTCCGTCCAGCCCTCGGGCAGCGGAATGCCGCCCACCGCGTGGCTGAGCGACACCGAACGGCCGAGGTCGATATGCGTGGGGACGCCCGACTCGGACAACTCGTTCGGCTCGATCGAGGCCTTGTGTCCATAGGCGGACCAGGCCCGGCCCTCCTCGATGCCGAGGACGCCGGTGTGCCGGCTGCTCCACGGCGCGTAGTAGCGGCCGCCGTTCGAGAACCACAGGAACGTGACCGGATAGTCCGCCGGATTCTTGAGCGAGAGCATGATGTCGCTCTCGGGCGTGCGCACCGCCGCCGCCCATCCGAGCGGCGAGCCCTTCTCCTCCACCAGCATGAGGAAATCCTCGTGCCCTTCGGCGAGGGGATAGTTGCGGAGGTCGACGACGCGGCCGTCCTTCAACGGCAGTTGCGAGAAGTCGGTGAACCGCGCCGGCACCTTGAAAAGCGAGCGTCCGCGCTCCGGGTCGGTCTCCTGGGCGAGCGAGGGGATGTCGGCGTAGGCCTTCTTCGAGAACGAGAGCCGCCCCTTGCCGCTGAACCGCGTCATGCCGTGGCTCGCCGCCGACACCCGGCCGTGGCCGCCGTCGAAGGTGTGGCGCTGGTAGGCGAAGGGATGGCCGCCGCGGAGCGTGATCTCCTTGGTCACGCGGGCGCCCATCACCGGCTTGGTCAGCACGTAGCGTGCGGTGGTGCGGTCGCCCCGCTCCTCCACGTCGAGCACGTCCCACGGCGCATTGGCCGGCCAGCCGTGGCCGAGGGTATTCTCGACGTCGCTGGTTGCGAACGGCGCGCAGAAGAAGTCCCCCGACAGGTACTTGAGGTTCGGCGGGATCTCCGGGTCCTCGATCACCGCCTTGTCCTCGACCCAGGGCGCGGTGTGCAGCGGCGCGATCTTCCGCCCGCCGATCTCGGCCTCGAAGGCGCGGATATGGCCGACCTCGAGATCGAGCACGAGGCGCACGCCCGGCGCGGTGATGGTGTGGAACTTCTCGGTCATCTCACTCCCCGGATGTCTGTCGCAGTGTCCTGGACCGGCGATCGTGCGTCCTTCGAGGCTCGCTCCGCTCGCACCTCAGGATGAGGACCGTAGGATACCTCCGTACCCTCGTGGAGCGCACGACCTCCCTCATCCTGAGGCGCCCGCGCATTCGCGCGGGCCTCGAAGGACGTAGCACCGGAGATCCAGAGCACCAACTCACTCCCCCCGCACGATCAGCCCGCCGTCGACGCGGACGATCTCGCCGGTGATGAAGGAGGCGCGGTCCGAGGCGAGGAAGGCGACGAGCTCGGCGACTTCCGACGCCTCGCCGAAGCGGCCGATCGGGTGCGCCCGGTTCCAGGTGGCGATCAGCGCGTCCGGGTCCGGATGCTCGCGGAACACTTTCTCGTTGAGCGGGGTCATGATCGTCCCCGGCGCCACCGCATTGACCCGGATGCCGGCCGGCGCGAGGTCGATCGCCGCCTGCTGGGTCAAGGCGTTGATTCCGCCCTTCGCCGCCGCATAGGCCGCCCAGCCCTTGAAGCCGGTCAACGACTGCACCGACGACATGTTGACCACGGCGCCCTTCTTCCTCTTCCGCATCTCCGGCACGCAGACCCTCATGCCGCGCCAGACGCTCGAGAGATTGGTGGTGATGACCCGGTTCCAGGTGGCCTCGTCGATCTCGTCGACCACGCCGCCGATCGCCTGGGCGGCGTTGTTGACCAGCACGTCGATGCCGCCGAAGCGCTCCACCGCCGCCGCCGCCATCGCCTCCATCTCCGCCATCGACGTCACGTCGGTACGGACGAACATTGCGGTGAGCCCGGCATCGACCAGGGCCTGCGCCATCGCCGCGCCGGCGTCCGCGTCGATGTCGGCGATGACCACCCGGGCGCCGCGCTCGGCGAGGGCGCGCGCGCAGGCGGCGCCGATCCCCATCGCCGCGCCGGTGACGATCGCCGTCCGTCCGTCGAAATCCTGTGCCGTCATGTCGTCTGCTCGCTCCGGAATTTCCGTCATCCCTTGACCGCGCCCGCCGTCAGCCCGGCCACGAACTGCCGCTGCAGCAGGAAGAAGACCGCCACCACGGGAATCGAGATCAGCACCGAGCTCGCCATCAGCTCGCCGTAGCGGATGCCGTACTGGCCGATGAAGTCGTTCATCCCGACCGGCAGGGTGCGCATCTCCTTGGTCGAGGTGAAGGAGAGCGCGAACAGGAACTCCTGCCAGGTGACGATCAGCACGAACACGGCGGTGGCGACGATGCCGGGCCGGCAGAGCGGCAGGATGACGGAGAAGAAGGTGCGGAACGGCCCGCAGCCGTCGACCGCCGCCGCCTCGTCGAGCTCGACCGGCAGCCGCGCCATGAAGGCACGGAGCATCCAGATCGCCACCGGCAGGGTCACGGTGATGTAGGCGAGGATCAGCGAGGCATAGGTGTTGAGGAGGCCCGCATCCTTCATCAGCTTGTAGATCGGGATGATGATCGCGCTCGCCGGGAACATCTGCGCGGCCACCACCAGCGCCATCAGGACCATGATGATCCGGGTCTGGTTGCGGGTGAAGGTATAGGCGGCGAGGAGAGCGAGGGTCACGACGATCACCACCGTCGAGAGCGAGACGATGATCGAGTTCATGAAGTAGATGCGGAACTCGGGCCGGAAGGCGGTGACGTAGTTCTCGAGCGTCGGGTTCTCCGGCCACAGCTTCGCGGGGATGGCGAAAGGTTCGGCGGCGGGCTTGAGCGACACCGATACCATCCAGAAGAACGGGATCAGGATCACCAGCGCGAGCAGGACCTGGGCGAGCCCGAGCCACAGCCGGACATAAGGCGAGCGGCCGCTCATGCCCGTGCCATCCTGCCGCCGCGACGCTGGACGATGAAGTAGACGGCGATCAGCACGGCCAGCACCAGGATCGAGATGACGCCGTAGGCAGCCGCCTCGCCGAAGCGGAACTGGCCGAAGCCGAGCTCGTAGATCTTGGTCGGGAAGATGTGGGTCGCGTTCTGGGGCCCGCCGCGGGTCAGCACCCAGATCATGTCGAAGTAGTTGAAGGTGAGGATCGTGGTCAGCACGATGTTGACGACGATCACCTCGCGCATCGACGGCAGGATGACGCTGAACAGGCGCCGTACCGGGCCGGCGCCGTCGATCGTCGCCGCCTCGACCTGCTCGCGGTCGACGTTCTGGAGCGCCGCGAGATAGACCACGGCGGAGAACGGAAAGCCCTTCCAGACCGCGGCGACGATCGCCGCCGCCATCGCGGTCGACGATTCGGCGAGCCATGCGGCGCCCTGGTCGGCGACGCCGATCCGGATCAGGAACGAATTGATCAGCCCGAGCTGCGGGTCGTACATGAAACGCCACAGGATCGCCGCGACGACGCCGGGCAGGACCCACGGCAGGAGCACCAGCGAACGCATCAGCCCGGTCGCCGGCAGGCGCTGGTCGAGGAGCAGCGCCGCGAGGAAGCCGAGCACGTTCTGGAGCAGGACCACGAACACGGTCCAGACGATCGAGTTCCATACGATCTGCGAGAAGTCGCCGGAGGCGAAGATCTGCTGATAGAGCTTCAGCCCGACGAACTGCGGGTTCGGGTTGATGAACGAGGTCGAGTAGAGGCTCTCGATCGCCGTCCCGATCATCGGGTAATACATCAGCACCGCCACCAGGATCATGGCGGGGGCGAGGAACACCCAGGCGAGCCAGCGGTTTCGGTTTTCCATTA
>JBIQKL010000096.1:0-8593 GCA_044506555.1 Hyphomicrobiales bacterium
CGGAGGAGGAGCGGGGACGACGGCGCGCGCCGGCGCCGCCGCCGTCGGATGAGGGGATGGCCCGCCGCTACCGCACCACCGCCGTGTAGCTCTCGACCGGCGGAACGCTGTCGAGAAGGCCCTTGTCCTTGAGGAAGGCGCCGAAACGGTCGTAGCGGCCGGCATCCAGCGCCGCCGGGCTCTTGGTGAAGCGGGGGACGGTGAGGTCGAAGGCGACGCGGTTGAGCTCGTCGTCGAGATCGACGTGGGAGGCCATGAACATCGCCCGTGCTTCCGCCGGATGGTTGGTGATGAACACCGTCGCCTCCTCGATCGCGGCGAGGAAGCGCGGCAGGCGCGGGTCGTCCCTGAGCTCGTCGCGGGTGACGTAGATCAGCTCGTCGTAGATCGGGACGCCGTGCTCTTCCGGGTAGAAGGCCATGCCCGGCTTGCCCTCGAGCCGGAGCTGGGTGAGCTCGAAGTTGCGGTAGCCGTCGATCGCGGCGTCGACCTGGCCGGCGAGCAGCGCGGTGACCAGGTTGAAATTGACGTTGACCATCTCGACGTCGTCCATGGTCAGGCCGACGGACTCGAGCATGGCTGTGAGATAGGCGCTCTGGATGCTCGCCACAGAGTAGCCGATCCGCTTGCCCTTTAGGTCGGCGAGCGACTCGATCGGACCGTCCTCGAGCACGATCAGCGCGTTGAGCGGGGTCTCGATGAGGGTGCCGAAGCGGACCAGCGGCAGGCCCTCCTTGAGCTGGAGCATCAGGTCGGGCTGGTAGGTGATGGCGACGTCGCCCTGCCCGGCGGCGACCAGGCGCGGCGGGGCGCTCGGGTCGGCGGGGGCGATCAGCTCGACGTCGAGGCCGTGGCGCTCGAAATAGCCGTGCTCGTCGGCGATGACCAGCGGCGCATGGTCGGGGTTGACGAACCAGTCGAGAAGCACGGTCAGCTTGTCGGCGGCCGCGGCGGGGGCTGCGGCGAGCATCATGGCGAGGGCGGCGGGGATAAGTCGGTTCAGCATCGGACCTTTCCGTTCAGGTTGTCTCGGGCGCCCAGGGCGCCAGGTTGCGGGTGAGGAGATCGACGGCGGCGCGAAGCAGCACCGACATCGCGGCGAGGAGGAAGAGACAGGCGAAGACCACCGCCGTCTGCGAGCGGCCCTGCGCCAGCAGCATCGCGTAGCCGAGGCCGGAAGACGCCCCGACCCACTCGCCGATCAGGGCGCCGATCGGCGCGTAGACCGCGGCGAGCCGGACGCCGGTGATCAGCGACGGGAGCGCCGAGGGGATGCGGAGATGGGCGACCTCGCGGAGCCGCCCCGCCTGGTTGAGGCGGGCGAGGTCGATGAGGCCGGGATCGGTCCGCGACAGGCCGTCGTGATAGGCCGAGGCGACGGGGAAGAAGATGGCGATGGTCGCCATCACCACCTTGGAGGCGAGGCCGAAGCCGAACCACAGCGCCAGCAGCGGCGCGATGGCGAAGACCGGCAATGCCTGGCTGACCACCATGACGGGCAGGAGGATCGAGCGCGCCGGCGGCAGGAAGCTCATCGACAGCGCCATGCCGGCCCCGAGCACGGTGCCGGCGACCAGGCCGATGATCGTCTCGGTGAGGGTGGTGACGGCGTGGACCTGCCAGAGGTCGGGGCGGTCGCGGAGCGCCTCGAATACCGCGAGCGGCGCCGGCAGCATGAAATGCGGCGGCTGGAAGACCCAGATCACCGCCTGCCAGATGACGAGCAGGCCGACGAAGACATAGAAGGCGCGGAGCGCGATCACGCCCTGCCTCCCGAACCGTCTGCTCCGTCGCGTCCCATGCCGGCCGTCCTCTTCGGACCGGGCCCATGCATGCGGAGGGATTGTCTCGGAAAGCAGTTCCCGTCCCTTCGCCGGCATGACCCGGATCAGGTTCGAAGGGTTCGGCCGTCAGGCCATCTCAGCTCTCGAAAGAGAACACCCCTCGGAACGGCGCGATCATCGCAGGCCGGAGCGCCGAGGGCAAGCCGCATCGGGGGCTACCCCCAAGACGGCAAAAGGCCGCCCATGCCGGAGCAGGGGCGGCCTCCGGCCGGACGGGAATGTGCGGCGGAGGCTAGGTCGCGCCCCAGGCCGCGAAGGCCTGGCGGAAGGCGGCCTCGCCGTCCGGTCCCTTCTCGAAGGTGAGGATGGCGCGCTGGCCGTTCTCGTAGACGAAGGGCAGGTCGATCCAGTTGCGGTCGCGGATCAGCGACAGGTTCGCCGCGATGTCGTTGTCGGCGGCCGACAGCGCGATCCAGAAGAAGCCGTCGGCGACCTTGGCGGCGGCGCCGACCAGCGGCTGGCCGCGGGCGCCCTCGGTCGGCTTGAGCACGATCCGCGGGATCGAGCCGATCGACTTGCCGGGGAAATCGGCAGGGGTATCCACCACGACCTCGACGAGGTGGCTCGCCGGCAGCGTCTCGTCCGCGTTCTTGTGGAGCGAGAACTTGATCGTCATGTCGCGGTCCGGCACCTCGAGATTGGCTTCGACCTCGGGCCCGTTGGGACCGTCGCCGACGAACGTCCAGGTGACGGCGGCATTGACGGAGGTGACGGCCGCATCGGCGCCGGCGCCGTCCACCGGCTCCTCGTAGAGGATCGCCTTCTGGGTGGCGCCGGGGACGCCGGTGTCCTCGGCGGGGGGCGCGGAAGCGGGGATCGGCTCGGACGCGGCCGGGCCGGCATCGGCGGTCTCGCCGTTGCCGACGACGCGGACGTCCGATCCCGGAGGCGCCGGTTCGCCGGGCAGCAGCCGGTCGGTGTTCTTGCCCGAATCCGCCGCCGCGGTCGCCGCCGGGTCGTCCGGGGTCGGCGGGAGGAGCGGCTGCTCCGGCGCGGTGGCGGGGGTCTCGCCGGATTCGAAGCCGGCGATCAGGTCGTTGATCATCGCCCGCTGCGACCAGGCGAAGGCGCCGACCCCGCCGATGATGACGAGGATCAGGACCGCGACCAGGATGCCGCCGATGCGCGAACGCCGCGGCTTCTCGCCGGTCGGTGCGGCGCGCTCCTTCGCCGGCTCGTCGTAGCCGCCGCCACGCCCGCGGCCGCCGGCCGCCGCCCGCTCGCGCCGGTCGACCTGCGGGGTCGGCGGCGGGGGCGGCTGCTCCTGGTGGTCCCGGTTGTCCTGCCAGTCCTGGTCGTATTCCGGGGCGAGGCGCGGCTCGGTGTCGTAGGCGTCAGCCTCGTGCGGCCCGGCGGCGGCATGGTACTGCTCGTCCGACGGAGGGGGCGGCGGCTGCTGCGCGCGCCGGCGATACTCGGGCGGCGCGTAGCGCGGGGCGTCGCCGCGCACCGGGAAGGCGCCGCGCTCCGGGGCCTCGCCACGGGGGGGCGGGGGGCTCCGCTCGCCGCGCGGCGACGCGGTGCCGCGAAGCTCGGGGGCCGCCGCGTCGTAGCGGGCGACCGGCGCCGGAGTGGTGCGGTCGGTCTCGCCGCGCATCGTCGATTCCTGGACGGCACGGCGGAAGACTTCCTGCGGCGACGGCGATGCCGGCTGATCGTATTCGTGGGCCGGCGGCATGCCCGCCGGCTCGGGCTCGACGTGGCGGGGCGGCGGCGGGGCGCGATTCGCGGCGGGCCGGGGCCGGGCGGCGGCGCCGCCGATGCCGGCGGCGGTCTCGCGCTCGACCCGGCGGATCGCCTCCTCGAGCTCCAGCCGCTGGCGGGAGATCTCGGCGGTGGTGAGCGGAGGATCCACAGCTTTGAGCTGTCCGATCAATGCGTTGCGGGCCTTGTCATAGACCGCCCGTCGCGTCTCCGGCACGTTGGGATCGATGCCGGCGATCGCCCGTCTCAGAACCGTATAGTATTCAGCCATCTTCGCGCTCTGCCGAGAGTGCTCCGTCTTAGCGCGACGGGGTCAACTCTGGAAAGGATCATGTACGAGAATTGTATCTTCACGCTCCGGGCTTGTCGAAAGTAAGGCTACCGGCGCGCCGATCAGCTCCTCGAGGTGGCGAACATATTTGACGGCCTGGGCGGGCAGATCGTTCCACGTACGCGCCCCGGCGGTCGAATCTTGCCAGCCTTCGATGGATTCGTAAACGGGCTCGATGCGCCGCTGCTCGCTTTCGGACGGCGGCAGATGGTCGATCACGCGCCCGTCGAGCCGATAGGCGGTGGCGATCCTGATCTCCTTGAGCCCGTCGAGCACGTCGAGCTTGGTCAGCGCGATGCCGTCGATGCCGCCGGTCTGCACCGCCTGGCGGACGAGCACGGCGTCGAACCAGCCGCAGCGGCGCTTGCGGCCGGTGACGGTACCGAACTCGTGGCCGCGGCGGCCGAGGAACTCGCCGGCCTCGCCGGTATCCTCGGTCGGGAACGGCCCCTCGCCGACCCGGGTCGTGTAGGCCTTGGTGATGCCGAGCACGTAGCCGAGCGACCCCGGGCCGGTGCCCGAGCCGGCGGCCGCCTGGCCGGCGACCGTGTTAGACGAGGTGACGAAGGGATAGGTGCCGTGATCGACGTCGAGAAGCGCGCCCTGGGCGCCCTCGAACAGGATGCGCCGGCCGTCCTGCCGCGCCGCCGACAGGAGCCGCCACGGCGACCCCGCGAAGGGCAGCACCTTCGGCGCGATCTCGCGAAGCGCGGCGACCAGCGCGGTGCCGTCGACGAGGTCGATGCCGAGGCCGCGGCGGAGCGCGTTGTGATGGGCGAGGAGACGCTCGACCTTGCCGGGCAGGGCGTCGGGGTCGGCGAGGTCGACGACGCGGATGGCGCGCCGGCCGACCTTGTCCTCGTAGGCCGGGCCGATGCCGCGGCGGGTGGTGCCGATCGCGTGCGCCGAGGCGGCGGTCTCGCGGGCGGCGTCGAGCTCGCGATGGAGCGGCAGGATCAGCGCCGCGTTCTCGGCGAGGACGAGGCTGTCGGGCGTCACGTTCACGCCCTGGGCGGCGAGCCGTCCGATCTCGTCCGTGAAGGCCCACGGGTCGACCACCACGCCGTTGCCGATGACCGACAGCTTGCCGGGCCGGACCACGCCGGAGGGGAGCAGGCTCAGCTTGTAGCTGACGCCGTCGATGACCAGCGTATGGCCGGCATTGTGGCCGCCCTGGAAACGGACGACGATATCCGCCCGCTCGGAGAGCCAGTCGACGATCTTGCCCTTGCCTTCGTCCCCCCATTGCGATCCGACGACGACGACATTGGCCATTCCCGACGTTTCCTTCTCTCCGCGGCGGGCGGCCGCCGCTTTCCGGGGACAGGCGGTACACCAGCAGGCACGCGGTGCCAAGGCGCCATGGATTCCTGAGTGCTTCCGGCGTCGCATCCGGCGCCGGAGACTGTAGGATGGCGGCACGTGCGAACCGATGGACGTCCCGCCCCATGCCCGCAGACCAGGTGATCGTGATCCGCCACGCCGAGAAGCCGACGTCGCGGCCCAAGCGCCACGGCGTCGCCGAGGACGGGACCAACGACAAGGAATCGCTGACCGTGCGGGGCTGGCAGCATGCCGGGTCGCTCGCCGCCGTCTTCGCCGGCGCGGGCGCCCACCCGAAGGGCGCCGGCATCGGCCGGCCGGCGCACATCTTCGCCGCCGGCGTCGGCAAGAAGCGGGTGAAGGCGGGCGGCAAGACGGTGACGGTGGGCAGCCACAGCCGGAGGCCGCTGCAGACGGTCACCGAGATGGCGGCGCGGCTCGGGCTCGCGCCGGTGACCGCGCACACCCGCGGCGAGGAGACCGCGCTGGTCGCCGATGCGCTCGGCCGCGACGGCACCGTGCTGATCTGCTGGCAGCACGAGGACATCCCGGCGATCGGCCGCGCTATCGCGGGGGACGCGGCCGGCGTCCCCGACACCTGGCCGGACGACCGCTACGACCTGGTCTGGATCTTCGAGCGCGGGGGATCGGGATGGACCTTCCGCCAGCTCGCCCATCCCGGCCTGTCGCGCCCGTCGACCTGAGCTTCGGTTGCGCCCGCCGGCGCGGGATACTACCTCGGGGTTCACCGCTTCTCAGCATGGAGACCTTTGCCCGGAACCCGGATAGGCCTATCCCCCCTCACCCCCGGATCAAGTCCGGGGGTGAGGGGGTACCGAACCTCGCCGACTAGGCTATGTGCAAAGGTCTCCAGCATGAGGAGGTGGGGAGAAAACGCCCGGCAACGCCAACGTCTTCATCCTCATGCCGAGGGGCGCCCCGTAAGGACGCGTCTGGAAGCACGCACCACCCGAGCTGAACCGAGTTCAAGAGGCATCCGATGACCGACGCCGGCAACCCGCTCCTCGAAGCCTGGAACACGCCCTACGGGGCGCCGCCCTTCGACCGCATCAGGCCCGAGTACTTCCGCCCGGCGCTCGACGTGACCATGGCGGAGCAGAAGGCAGTGGCGGCGCGGCTCGCCGCAGATCCGGCCGAGGCGAGCTTCGAAAACACCATCGTGCCGCTCGAGCGGAGCGGCCTGCCGCTCGGCCGGGTCGCAGCCGTGTTCTTCGGGCTGGCCGGGGCGGACACCAACGACGCGCTCCAGGCGATCGAGCGCGACGTGGCGCCGCTCCTGTCGCGGCACTCCGACGAGATCTTCCTCGACGGCGCGCTGTTCGCCCGCATCGAGGCGCTGTGGGCGAAGCGCGACGACCTCGGCCTCGACGCCGAGCAGCACCGCGTGCTCGAGCGCTACCGCACCATCTTCCAGCGCGCCGGGGCGGGGCTCGACGCGGCCGGCAAGGAGCGGCTGGCGGCGATCAACGAGCGGCTGGCGACGCTCGGGACGCTGTTCGCCCAGAACGTGCTCGCCGACGAGAAGGCCTGGATGCTGGTGCTCGACGGCGACGCCGACCTCGCCGGACTGCCGGACTGGGCCCGCGCGGCGGCAGCCGAAGCCGCCGAGGAACGCGGCCTTCCCGGCAAGCACGCGATCACGCTGGCCCGCTCCTCGATCGAGACGTTCCTCACCTTCTCGACCCGCCGCGACCTCCGCGAGAAGGCCTTCGCCGCTTGGACCGCGCGCGGCGAGACCGGCGGCGACAACGACAACCGCAAGATCATCGCCGAAATCGCCCGGCTCCGCACGGAGGCGGCGAAGCTCCTCGGCCATCCGACCTACGCCCATTTCCGCCTCGCCGACCAGATGGCGAAGACGCCGGAGGCGGTCGCGGGCCTGCTCGAGACGGTGTGGGCGCGCGGCCGCGCCCGGGCGGCGCGCGAGGCGGCGGACCTCCAGGCGCTGATCGCCGAGGAGGGCGGCAACCACACGCTCGCCGCCGCCGACTGGCGGCACTATGCCGAGAAGCTCCGCAAGCGCCGCTTCGATTTCGACGAGGCGGAGCTGAAGCCGTATCTCCAGCTCGAGAAGATGATCGAGGCGGCGTTCTACACCGCCGGCCGCCTGTTCGGCCTGACCTTCCGCGAAGTGCGCGACGTGCCGGTCTATCATCCCGACGTCCGGGCCTGGGAGGTGAACGGCCGCGACGGGCGGCTCAAGGGCCTGTTCTTCGGCGACTACTTCGCCCGGGCCTCGAAGCGGGGCGGGGCATGGATGAGCGCCTATCGCGACCAGGAGAAGCTCGACGGCGACGTCCGGCCGATCGTGGTCAACGTGATGAACTTCTCGAAGCCGCCGAAGGGCCGGCCGGCGCTGCTCTCCTTCGACGATGCGCGGACGCTGTTCCACGAGTTCGGCCACGCGCTGCACGGTCTCCTCTCCGACGTGACCTATCCGCTCCTCTCCGGCACGGCGGTGACCACCGACTTCGTCGAGCTGCCCTCGCAGCTCTACGAGCACTGGCTGGAGCAGCCCGAGGTGCTCGGCAGGTTCGCGGTCCACGCCGAGACCGACCAGCCGATGCCCGAGGCGATGCTCAAGAAAGTGCTCTCGGCGCGGACCTTCAACCAGGGCTTCGCCACGGTCGAGTACACGTCCTCGGCGCTGGTCGACCTCGACCTCCACATCCAGCCCGACGCGGCCGAGCGCGACGTGGTCGAATTCGAGAAGGCGGTGCTCGCCCGGATCGGGATGCCCGACGCCATGGTCATGCGCCACCGCACGCCGCACTTCCTGCACATCTTCTCGGGGAGCCACTACGCCTCGGGCTACTACTCGTACCTGTGGTCCGAGGTGCTCGACGCCGACGCCTTCGCCGCCTTCGAGGAGGCCGGCGACATCTTCGATCCGGAGACCGCGAAGCGGCTCCACGACAACGTCTACGCCGCCGGCAACCGCCGCGACCCGGCCGAGGCCTATGTCGGGTTCCGCGGCCGCCTGCCGACGCCGGAGGCGCTTCTGCGCAAGCGCGGACTGGACGAGGCGGCGTGAAGCGTCGATCAGCGCCCGGCCTTACCGCCGCACGCCGCCGACGATCCGGTCCATCGCCCGGGTCGGCAGGAGACGCTTGAGGACGGCCGCTGCCTTCGCCGGCACGGTCACCCGGTAGCGCGCCCGGGGCCGCGGCGATTCGAGCGCCTTGACGATGACCGCGGTGACCGCCTCGGGACCCTTCCGGAAGCGGTCGCCGGCGGTGGCGCGGTCGCGCTCGTAGGCGGCGCGGTGCACCGATCCGGCGACGTCGATCCGGTCCGCGTGGCGGACGGCGGTCGACCGGAACCGGCTGGCGATCGGACCGGGCTCGACCAGGACGACCTCGATGCCGGA
>JBIQKL010000096.1:8693-14770 GCA_044506555.1 Hyphomicrobiales bacterium
GGCCGCCACGCTGGCACTCGGCGCCCCGCCATGATACGCGGCGGGGACCATCCCGGGAAAGTGCGGCGACCAATCATGTCCTTCTTCCGGTCGACCTGGCGCGTCCTCGCCGACGCGCTCGGCCACCTCAATGACGACGACGGCTGGGCGATGGCGAGCCACGTCGCGCTGTCGGCGCTGATGGCGGTGTTCCCGTTCCTGATCTTCGTCGCCGCGCTCGCCGGGTTCATCGGCGAGGCGGACCTCGCCTCGCGGGTCGCATCGCTGATCTTCGAGACCTGGCCCGACCAGGTCGCCGAGCCGATCGCCTCGGACGTCCAGAGCGTGCTGGCGCAGCAGCACCGCGGCCTCCTCACCGTCTCGGTAGCGATCACCATCTATCTCGCCTCGAACGGGGTCGAGGCGGTGCGGACCGCGCTCAACCGCGCCTATCGGGTGCGCGAGATGCGCTCGTTCTTCTATCTCCGCGCCCAGAGCCTGCTGTTCGTCATCATCGGTGCGGTCGCCAGCCTGGTCTTCGCCTTCCTCGGCGTGCTCGGCCCGCTGCTCTTCGACTGGATCGCCCGCCACATCCCCGAAGTCGCCGACTTCCAGACCAGCTTCCAGCTCGCCCGCTTCATCGTCACCGGCCTGATCCTCGCCCTGGCGCTGGTCGGGGCGCATCTGTGGCTGCCGGCCGGCCGGCCGCCGGCGGTGAGCCTGTGGCCGGGGATCATCGTCACGCTGGTGCTGTGGCTGCTGGCGGCGTTCATCTTCGGCTACTACCTGCAGCGCTTCGCCAACTACGCCGCCTATTATGCCGGCCTCGCCAGCGTCGTCACCGCGATCTTCTTCATGTACCTGGTGGCGCTGATCATGATCTTCGGCGCCGAGCTCAACGCCGCGCTCGCCCGGCGGCGCGAGCCCTGATGAACCAGATCGTCGAGATCGTCCTGCCGGTCTTCGGGCTGATCGCCCTCGGCTACGGCACCGCTGCGACGGGACTGCTCCGCCGCGAGGCCGGCGAAACGCTGTCGGAATTCGTGTTCGTCGTCGCCATCCCGCTCCTGATCTTCCGGACCCTCGCCACCGCCGTCTTCGGCGGCGCCCATCCCTGGGCGCTGTGGTTCGCCTATTTCACGGCCTTCGGCGTGATGTGGGTGCTCGGCACGGTGGTGATCCGCCGCCTGTTCGGCCGCGACGCCCGGGCCGGCGTGGTCGCCGGCCTCTCCTCCGCCTACGGCAACACCGTGCTGGTCGGCATCCCGATCGCGATCGCCGCCTATGGCGACGCCGGGGCCGTGGTGATCGCGCTGATCATCGCACTGCACCTGCCGGTGCTGATGACCGCGAGCACGATCCTGATCGGCGTCGCCGAGCGCCGCGACGGGATCGGCGGCGCGGTGCCGACGCCGGCCGCGGTCGCCCGCGGCGTCACCCTCAACCTGGTGCGGAACCCGCTGATCATCTGCCTCGTCGCCGGCGCGCTGTGGAACCTGCTCGACCTGCCGTTCTCGGGGCTGCCGCGGACCCTTGTCGACCGCATCGCCGACGTCGCCTCGACCGCCGCCTTGTTCGCGATGGGAATGAACCTCCGCAACTACGGCATCCGCGGCAATATCCGCGCCGGACTGGTGCTGGCGGTGCTGAAGCTCCTGGTGATGCCGGGGCTGGTGCTGCTCGCAGTCCGCTACATGGTGCCGCTGCCGCCGGCATGGGGGAAGGCCGCCGTGCTCGCCGCCGCCTGCCCGACCGGCGTCAACGCCTACGTGGTCGCCGCCCGCTTCCGCACCGGCGAGGCGCTGGCCTCCAACGCGATCACCATCTCCACCGCCGCCGCCGTCCTGTCGATGACGCTGTGGCTCGGCATCGTCGAGCTGATCTAGGCGCCGGCGTTCCAGAGGCCCCCGCGCGATGTCAGCGCCCCGCGGCCGCGCTCAGGATGCGCGACACGGCCTGCTTCCAGCCGGCGTAGAGCGCGTCGCGCGCCGCCGACCGCATCTTCGGCCGGAACCGGCGCTCGCATTTCCAGGTGCGCGCGAATTGCGACGGCTGCGGATAGAGGCCGGCGCCGAGCCCGGCGAGATAGGCGGCGCCGACGGCGGTGGTCTCGAGCACCTCCGGCCGGTCGACCGGGGCGCCGAGGATGTCGGCGAGGAACTGCATGGTCCAGTCCGAGGCGACCATGCCGCCGTCGACCCGGAGCACGGTGGCCGTCTTCGCCGCGCCGTCCCAGTCGCCCCGCATCGCTTCGAGCAGGTCACGGGTCTGGAACGCGATCGACTCGAGCGCGGCGCGGGCGATCTCGGCCCGGGTCGTGCCGCGGGTGATGCCGAGGATGGCGCCCCGCGCCTCGGCGTCCCAATGGGGCGCGCCGAGCCCGGCCAGCGCCGGCACGAAGTGGATGCCGTGGCCGGGATCGGCGGCGCGCGCCAGGGCCTGCGATTCCGCGGCATGGCCGATGATGCCGAGACCGTCGCGGAGCCATTGCACGGCGGCGCCGGCGACGAAGATCGAGCCCTCGAGGGCGTAGGTGCGCCTGCCGTCGAGCTGGTAGGCGATGGTGGTGAGCAGCCGGTTCCGCGACGCGACCGGCCGGTCGCCTGTGTTGAGGAGCGCGAAGCAGCCGGTGCCGTAGGTCGACTTGAGCATGCCCGGCCTGAAGCAGGCCTGGCCGACGGTCGCCGCCTGCTGGTCGCCGGCGACGCCGAAGATCGGGATCGCCGCGCCGAGAATTCTCCGCTCCGTCGCGCCGTAGTCTCCGACGCTGTCTCTGACGTCCGGGAGCATGGCGCGCGGCACCCGGAAGAGGCGGAGCAGCGCGTCGTCCCAGGCGCCGTCGCGGATGTCGAAAAGAAGCGTCCGCGAGGCGTTGGTGGCGTCGGTGGCGTGCACCCGGCCGCCGGTCAGGCGCCAGATCAGGAACGAGTCGACGGTGCCGAAGCGAGGTCGCCGCGCTCGGCCCTGCGGCGCGCGCCCTTCACGTGGTCGAGCAGCCAGGCGAGCTTGGTCGCCGAGAAATACGGGTCGAGAAGCAGCCCGGTGCGGGCGGTCAGATCGGGCTCGGCGCCGGCATTGCGGAGGGCGGCACAGGCGTCGGCGGTCCGCCGGTCCTGCCAGACGATGGCGCGGTGGATGGCAGCGCCGGTCGCCCGGTCCCAGACGACGACGGTCTCGCGCTGGTTGGTGATGCCGATCGCCGCGATCGCGGCCGCCTTCAGCCCGGCCTTGCGGAGCGCCGCACGGCAGGTCGCGACGACGCCGGACCAGATCTCCTCGGGGTCGTGCTCGACCCAGCCGGGCTTCGGGAAATGCTGGGGGAGCTCCTTACGGGAGACCGCGACGACGTTCATCGCGGCATCGAAGACGATCGCCCGCGAGGAGGTGGTGCCCTGGTCGATGGCGAGGATGTGGGATGGCATGGCTGCGGTCCGTCCGATCGGCGAGCGGACTATAGCTCAGCGAAGGCCGGCCGGTCGGTACGTTTCATGTCGCCGCCGCGATCCCGGCCGCGGGACCGCGCCGGGCGAGATACGCTTCGAGCGTCGCGACGCCTGCCGCGCCGACGTGGAGCCCGATCTTCGAGCGCCGCCAGAGGATGTCGTCGGCGGTCTCCGCCCATTCGTTCTCGACGAGATAATCGACCTCGCGCCGGGTGAGGCCGGCGCCGAGATCGGGGCCGAGATCCGCGCCGCTCCGGACGCCGGCGAGGAGACGGTCGACCCGCGTTCCGTAGGCGCGGCAGAGCCGCTCCACGAGGGCGGGATCGAGGAAGGCATAGCGTTCGCGCTGCCGGCGTTCCCATGCCGCGAAGCGCGCGAAAGGAATGTCCCCGCCCGGCAGCGGCGCCGCCCGGGTCCAACTGCCGCCCGAATGGGGAAACGTGCCGGCGAGATGCGCGACCGCTTCCTCCGCCAGCCGCCGATAGGTGGTGATCTTGCCGCCGAACACCGAGACGAGCGGCGCCGCGCCGGGCGGCGCATCGCGGCGAAGGACGTAGTCCCGCGTCACCTCCTGGGCCTTCGTGGCGCCGTCGTCGTAGAGCGGCCGCACGCCGGCATAGGTCCAGCGGATCCGGTCGCGGGTGACCGGCACCGCGAGATATTCGCTGACCGCGGCGAGCAGGTACTCGGTCTCGCTCTCGCTGATCGCCGCGCGCGCCGGGTCGCCGTGGAAGTCCTCGTCGGTGGTGCCGATCAGCGTGAAGTCCCGCTCGTAGGGGATCGCGAAGCAGATCCTGCCGTCGGCGTTCTGGAAGACGTAGGCGCGGTCGTGGTCGAACAGCCGCTCGACGACGATGTGGCTGCCCTTGACCAGCCGGGTCGGGATCGGGCCGTCGAGGCCGGCGACGCTCTCGATGACATCGGCCACCCATGGGCCGGCGGCATTGACCAGGGCGCGGGCGGCGATCTCGAAGCGGCCGCCGGTGCGGCGGTCCTCGAGGGTGAGCCGCCAGAGCCCGTCGTGGCGCCGGCCGGCGACGTAACGTGTCCGGGTCGCGATCACCGCCCCGCGGTCGGCGGCGTCGCGGGCGTTGAGCACGACCAGGCGCGCATCGTCGACGCGACAGTCGGAATATTCGAAGGCGCGACGATACTCCGTCTTGAGCGGCCGGCCGGCGGCATCCTTCCGGAGGTCGAGGCTCCGGGTCGGCGGCAGCATGCGGCGGCCGCCGATGTGATCATAGAGGAAGAGGCCGAGCCGGATCACCGGCCAGGCCCTCAGGCCGTCATGGTGGGGGAGGACGAAGCGGAGCGGCGATATGATGTGCGGCGCCGAAGCGAGCAGCACCTCGCGCTCGATCAGCGCCTCGCGGACGAGGCGGAACTCGAAGAGCTCGAGGTAGCGCAGCCCGCCGTGGATCAGCTTGGTCGAGGCCGACGACGTCGCGCCGCCGAGGTCGCCCATCTCGCCGAGGAAGACGGAGAGGCCCCGGCCCTGGGCGTCGCGTGCGATGCCGCACCCGTTCACCCCGCCGCCGATCACTGCCAGATCGAAAGTCCGCAATGCGAAGGATTGTCCGCCCGCGTTCGAGACGCGGGACCGAGGGTAAGCGAACGCGGACGAAAATCAAACGAAGCGGCCGCCGGTCCTCGCGACACCGGGACGGTCGTGTCCGACCGCCCCGGCGGAGCAAGCGCGTCAGGCGCTGTGGAAAGGACGGCCTACCACTGCGGCGTGAACAGGTCGATCGTGTCGGGATTGATCATGTAGCCATGGTCCTTCAGCGCCTTCACCGGCGGCAGGTCGGTCTCCGAGAAGTAGACCGGGGTCGTGTCGCCGTTGATGCAGGCGATGGCGAGGTCGAGGGCCTGGGCCGCCTCGGACTTCGGCGCGAACGGGGTCGTGGCATAGGCCTTGCCCTCGCGCATGTAGTCGATGAAGTCCTTCTGGCCGCCGTAGCTGACGATCGGCACCTTGCCCTCGAGCGGGGTGCCGATCAGCACGTCGGCCGCGGCGGTCGCCATGTTGTTGGTGATCACCAGGGCGCCGTTGATCTTGTCGCCGAAGCTCTGGACGAAGTCCTGCATCACGCTCCGCGCCTTGGCCGCGTCGTAGTCGGCAGGGCGGGCGGCCAGCACCGTGATCTCCGGATACGTCTCCTTCCAGACGTCCAGGGCGCCCTGCTCGCGGGCGGTCGCCGAGGTGCTGGCGAGGATGCCCTGGATGATGACGACGTTGCCCTTGCCGCCCATCGCCTTGGCGAGCGCCTCGCCGGCATAGCGGCCGCCCTCGTACTCGTTCCACCCGACATAGCCCTTCATGCCGGGATAGACCTCGTCCATCTTGTCGCCCGGGCCGGTGATCACCGCGACGGTGCAGATGCCGGCGGCGTTGGCCTCCTCGATCGCCGGCACCATGCCCTCGGAACTCACGCCCTGGACGATGATCGCCTTGGCGCCCTTGGTGATCGCGTTCTGGATGTTGGCGACCTCGGCGGCGGCGTCGAAGTTCGAGTGGGTGATGTGGGCGTTGGTCAGGCCAAGCAGCGCCGCCTCCTCCTCGAAGCCCTCGTTGCCGGCGGCGACATAGGGGTGGACGCCGGGCTGGATGAACTGGATCAGCGCATCCTTGGCGGCGCCGACGACGACGTCGTT
>JBIQKL010000097.1:0-2667 GCA_044506555.1 Hyphomicrobiales bacterium
TTGGAGCGGGCGATGGGATTCGAACCCACGACCCCAACCTTGGCAAGGTTGTGCTCTACCCCTGAGCTACACCCGCATCCCGGAACCCGAGAGGCTCCGTGCCGGGCGCATATATCGTCCTCCGCGTCCGCTTGCAACAGCGATATGACGCTTGCGTCGCGGAAACGGGCGCTCTACCCGTCCGCTGTCCGACCATCTCCCGGGGAAACCCCGCCTTGCCCGCCACGCCCGACGACCTGAAGGCGTTCCTCGACGAGTTGGGAATCGCCACGACCACGGTGTCCCATCCGGCGCTCTTCACCGTCGAGGAGAGCCGGGCACTCCGCGGCAAGGTGCCCGGAGCCCACACCAAGAACCTGTTCCTCAAGGACAAGAAAGACAGCCTGTTTCTCGTCACCGTGCTCGAGGATGCCGACGTCGAGCTCAAGCAACTCCACCACGGGATCGGCGCGTCGGGACGGCTGTCCTTCGGCCGGCCGGAGCTCCTGATGGCGACGCTCGGCGTCGTTCCGGGCGCCGTGACGCCGTTCGGCGCGATCAACGACCGCCCGCCGCGCGTCACGATCGTGCTCGACGCCGCGCTCATGGCGAACGACACCATCAACTGCCATCCGCTGGTCAACACCGCGACCACCACGATCGCCGCCGCGGATCTCGTCGCCTTCCTCCGGGCGACCGGCCACGAGCCGCGGATTCTGCCGGTCGATCGGCTGGAGGGCCGCAATCGATTGTAAATCCGGCGCCAAGTCGCCATTTTAGCCGCCGAAGCCCCTCCGCCGGTCCGCTGCCGGCCTCAATCCTGCGAGCCTGCCCATGAGCGCCGTCTTCTCTGGTGACACCGCCAATCCCGCCGCCGACGATCTCGTCGTCGACACCACCACCCAGACCTTCGCCAAGGACGTGCTCGAGGAGTCGCGGACACGGCCGGTGCTGGTCGATTTCTGGGCGCCCTGGTGCGGACCCTGCAAGACGCTCGGGCCGGTGATCGAGAAGGCGGTTCGTGCCGCCAACGGCGCGGTACGGCTGGTGAAGATGAACATCGACGAGCATCCCGCGGTCGCCGGCCAGCTCGGCATCCAGTCGATCCCGGCGGTCATCGCCTTCTCCAAGGGACAGCCGGTCGACGGCTTCGTCGGCGCGCTGCCCGAAAGCCAGGTGAAGGCCTTCATCGAACGCATCGCCGGCCCGGTCGGGCCGTCCGAGGCGGAGGCGCTGGTCGCCGAGGGCGAGGCCACGCTCGAGGCCGGCGACGCCGCCGGCGCGGGCGAACTGTTCGCCGCCGCGCTCAAGGCCGAGCCTGAGTCGGTCCCGGCGGTGGCCGGGCTGGCACGGGCCCTGCTCGCCGCCGGCGAGGTCGAGCGCGCCGCCCAGACCCTCGACATGCTGCCCGCATCGGCCGCAAACGACCCCCGCGTCGCCGCGGTCCGCGCCCAGATCGAGATCAGGAACCAGGCGGCGACGCTCGGCGACCGCGGCGCGCTCGAGGCCAAGCTCGCCGCCGACCCGGCCGATCTCCAGTCGCGATTCGACCTCGCGCTGCTCCTCAACGCCGAGGGCGATCGGGAAGGAGCCGCCGACCGTCTCCTTGAAATCGTCCGCAAGAACCGTAATTGGGAAGACGAGAAGGCCAGGAAGCAGCTTCTCCAGTTCTTCGAGGCCTGGGGCCCGATGGACGAGGCGACGCTCTCCGGTCGTCGCCAGCTGTCGTCGATCCTGTTCGCCTGAGGCTGAAATCGTGAAGGCAGGCAACTGCGCCTACGACCGCCCCGAGGATCTCCCGGCCGTCATCCCGGTGTTTCCCTTGCCGGCGGCGCTGCTCCTGCCCCGGGCCGAGCTGCCGCTCAACATCTTCGAGCCGCGCTACGTCGCGATGATCGATGCCGTGCTCGCCGGCGACAGGGTGATCGGCATGATTCAGCCCGACGAGGACAAGGATCCATGCACCCTCGGGCCGAGCCTCTGCCGGATCGGCTGCGCCGGACGGCTCACCTCGGTCGCCGAGACCGGGGACGGGCGCTACATGGTGGCGCTCACCGGCATCGCCCGCTTCGTGGTGATCGAGGAGGTGGTGACCACCACGCTCTTCCGGCAGTGCCGGGTGAGCGCCGCCGGATTTCCCGACGATTTCGCCGCGACGGTCGACGAATCCCGGGTCGACCGCGGTTCCGTGCTCCGCACCTTCCGCGACTATCTCGACGCGCACAACCTCGACGCGGACTGGGATAGCGTCGGCAGCGCCTCGAACGAGACGCTGATCAACACGCTGGCGATGATGGCGCCGTTCGGCACGGCCGAGAAGCAGGCGCTCCTCGAAGCGCCGGACCTTCGCGCCCGGGCCGAGACGCTGGTCGCCCTCACCGAGATGTCGCTCGCCCGCGCTGGCGGCGGCTCGAGCCGCTCGCTCCAGTAGGTCTCCCATGGCAGAAGCCGAACGCCCCGCCGGCCGGATCGACCCCAAGCTCCTCGAGATCCTGGTCTGTCCGCTGACCAAGACCACCCTCGAGTACGACGCCGAGCGGCAGGAGCTGGTGAGCCGCGCCGCCCGCCTCGCCTACCCGATCCGCGACGGCATCCCGATCATGCTGCCCGACGAGGCGCGGCAACTCGAGGACTGAGGCCGATTCGATCAAGGCGGTCGAACGGGGCTGGCGCCGGCGGCGCCAGCGA
>JBIQKL010000097.1:2767-4707 GCA_044506555.1 Hyphomicrobiales bacterium
TGAGGCCGATTCGATCAAGGCGGTCGAACGGGGCTGGCGCCGGCGGCGCCAGCGAGGGTCGTCTTGCCTCTAACGGCCACCGCGCAACACCGCTTCGCCTCGACACAAGGTGCGAGGCCGAAGGCGATCCGCGACACCAGGACGAGGCTGCCAGGATAGGTTCAGCCGGTCGTCCTCGGCGCGTAGTCGGCGGGATCGATCCGTGTCGGCCGGCCGGGCAGGTCGAGGGTCGATGTCCGTGCCGGCGTCTCGGCGATCACCCTGCCGCGCCGGATGACGGCGAGCCGCGTCGCCTTGAGGCGGATCGCCTCGATCGGGTCGGCGGCCTGGAGCAGCACCATGTCGGCGTTGCAGCCCGGCGCGAGGCCGTAGCCGTCGATATGCATGATCCTCGCCGGCGCCTCGGTGACGGCGTCGAAGGCGAAGCGCATGTCGTCGCGGCTGGTCATGTGGCCGACGTGGAGGCCCATCGACGCCACCTCCAGCATGTCGCCCTGGCCGAGCGAGTACCACGGGTCCATCACGCAGTCGTGGCCGAACGCGACCGGGATGCCGTGCTTCCGCATCTCCGGCACCCGGGTCTGGCCGCGGCGCTTCGGGTAGGTGTCGTGCCGGCCTTGGATGACGATGTTGATCAGCGGATTGGCGATCGCCGACACGCCAGCCTCGGCCATCAGCGGCAGGAGCTTCGAGACGTAGTAATTGTCCATCGAGTGCATCGAGGTGAGGTGCGAGCCGGCGACCCGCCCGCCGAGCCCGAGGCGCTGCGTCTCGTACGTGAGCGCCTCGATGTGGCGCGACATCGGGTCGTCGGTCTCGTCGCAATGGATGTCGACGAGCAGCCCCCGCTTCGCGGCGATCTCGCAGAGCGCGGTCATGCTCCGGGCGCCGTCGGCCATCGTCCGCTCGAAATGCGGGATGCCGCCGACGATGTCGACGCCGAGGTCGAGCGCCCGTTCGAGGTTCTCGGCGGCGCCGGGAGAGCGGTAGTAGCCGTCCTGGGGGAAGGCGACCAGCTGCAGGTCGAGATACGGCGCCACCGTCTTCTTGACGTCGAGCAGCGCCTCGACCGCGAGCAGCCGATCGTCGCAGACGTCGACATGGGTGCGGATCGCCAGCATCCCCTGGCTTACGGCGAGATCGATGTAGCGGAGCGCACGCTCCTTCACCGCCTCGTGGGTGAGCAGCGGCTTGAGCTCGCCCCAGAGCGCGATGCCCTCGAGCAGGGTCCCGGATTCATTGAGCCGCGGCAGGCCGAGCGACAGCGTCGCATCCATGTGGAAATGGCAGTCGATGAACGGCGGCGACACCAGCCGCCCGCCGGCGTCGATCGTCCTGCCCGCCTCGGCCGTGATGTCCGGCTCGACCGCGGTGATCTTCCCGCCGGCACAGGCGATGTCGATGCCGGTCCGGCCGTCGGGCAGGGTCGCGTTCTTGACGAGGAAATCGATGGTCATGGCTCGTGGTCCCCGGGGAAAGCTCGACGCGGCGGTGGCATGGACATGCGGCCACCCCGCTCGTATCTATGCAACATGGGAAAGCATACGGTTGCCGAGGCGCGAGAGAAACTTCCGGAGCTGATCGACCGTGCCCGGAGTGGCGAGGACGTGCTGATCACCCGCGACGGCGACGTCGTGGCCGAGCTCAGGGCCGTCTCTCGCACGCCCCGGTCGATCACGCGCGCAGACATCGAGTGGGTGCGGGCCAATCGTCCTAAGCGACTGGCGCACACGATAGACGCCGTCGCGCTGGTCCGTGCCATGCGGGACGAAGACGAGCATTGAGCGTCTATCTCGACACGAGCGTGCTGCTCCCGCTGGTTGTCCCGGACGCGCACATGGCCCGTGCGGAGGCCCTCGGCATCCCCGTGCTCGACATCTGACGTCCTCACCGCGATCCTTTGAACCACGGGATCAGCAGGGCGCGGGGATAGTCGGCCT
>JBIQKL010000097.1:4807-10097 GCA_044506555.1 Hyphomicrobiales bacterium
CCTCACCGCGATCCTTTGAACCACGGGATCAGCAGGGCGCGGGGATAGTCGGCCTTCCGGGCCACGACCACCAGCGCGACGATGGCGAGGATGTAGGGCAGCATCAGGAAGACCTGGCTCGGCAGGAAGGCGCCGACCTGGGTCTGGAGCCGCACCTGGAACGCATCGAACGCGCCGAACAGCAGCGCGCCGAGCAGCGCCTTGCCCGGCCGCCACGAGGCGAAGACGGTGAGCGCGATGCAGATCCAGCCGCGGCCGTTGACCATGCCGAAGAAGAACGCGTCGAACGCCGACATGGTGAGGAACGCGCCGCCGAGCGCCATCAGCGCCGAGCCGGCGACCACCGCACCGGTGCGGAGCGCATGGACCGACAGGCCCTGGGCGTCGACCGAATCCGGGTTGTCGCCGACGGCGCGGAGCGCGAGGCCGAGCGGCGTCCGGTAGAGCACCCATGCCACCACCGCGACGAGGACGAAGGCGAGATAGGTCAGCGCCGTCTGGCTGAACAGCGCCGGGCCGAGGAACGGCAGGTCTGACAGACCGGGGACTTCCAACGGCCGGAACGGCTCGATCCGTGGCGGGGTCGAGACGTCGGGCAAGGCCGTCCGGTAGATGAAATACGAAAGGCTGGTCGCAAGCAGCGTGATGCCGATGCCCGAGACGTGCTGCGACAGGCCGAGCGGAACGGTGAGCGTGGCATGGAGCAGGCCGAACAGGCCACCGACCGCGAGCACCACGATCAGCGCCGGCCACAGGTCCATCCCCAGCCACACGGCCATCCAGCCGGCCATGGCGCCGGCGGTGAAGATGCCCTCGATGCCGAGGTTGAGCACGCCCGAGCGCTCGCAGATCAGCGCCCCGAGCACGCCGAAGATCAGCGGCGTGGCGATGCGGATCGCCGCCGCCCAGAAATTCGCCGTGAGCAGGATGTCGAGGAGGTCCATCTATGCGCCGGCCCACCTTGCGGCGTCCGGGGCGGGGCAACGCAAACCAACGTCATGGCCGGGCTCGTCCCGGCCATCCACGTCTTTGTCCCATCCGCCGTGTTCGCGTGGATGCCCGGCACAAGGCCGGGCATGACGGTGTGTGATGCCGCTCACGCCACCCTCCCCGCCGGCCGAGCGAAGCGCAGCCGGAAGCGCGTGAAGAAGCCGCCGACCAGCACCGAGAGCAGCGACAGGGCCACCACGAGGTCGGCGATGTAGGAGGCGACGCCGAGCCCGCGGCTCATCGAATCGGCGCCGACGAAGACGGCAGCGATGAACAGGGCCGCCGCCATCACCCCAAGGGGCGACAGCCCGGCGAGCATCGCCACCACGATGCCGGAATAGCCGAAGCCGGGCGAGAGGTCGGAGGTGAGATAGCCCTTGAGCCCGGCAACCTCGCCGACCCCGGCGAGTCCCGCCAGCGCGCCGGAGAGGAGCGCGACGCGGATCACGGTGGCGCTCACCGGGATGCCGGCATAGCGGGCGGCCGGCGCGTTCTCGCCGACGGCACGGATCTCCATGCCCCAGACGGTGCGCTTCATCAGCACCCAGACCGCCAGCGCCGCGACGAGGCCGACGATCAACCCGGCATGGACGCGCATCCGCGGGATCAGCGCCGGCAGCGCCGCCGCATCGGTGATCGCCGCCGATTGCGGCCAGCCGAGGCTCATCGGATCCTTGAGCGGTCCCTCGAGCATCATCTGGACGAAGAGCAGCATCACGAAGTTGAGGAGCAGCGTCGTCACCACCTCGTCGGCGCCGAACTTCAGCTTGAGGACCGCCGGCCCGAGGAAGAACAGCGCCCCGGCGATGGCGCCCGCCACCAGCACCAGCGGGATCATCACCCACGACGGCGCGTCGACGGCGCCGGTCCCGACCGCTACCGCGGCAAGCGCCCCGGCGTAGAGCTGGCCCTCGCCGCCGATGTTCCACAGGCGCGCCCGGAAGGCGACCGCTACCGCCAGGCCGGTGAGGATCAGCGGCGTCGTCCGGGTGAGCGTCTCGGAAAAGGCGAACAGCGAGCCGAAGGCGCCGGTGACCATGTAGCGGTAGGCGGCGAGCGGATTGGCGCCGGCGAAGGCGATCGGGATCGCCGCAATGAGCAGCGCCGCCATGCCGGCGAGCACCGGCGCGGAGACCGCCAGGAGCCGCGACGGCGCCGGCCGGGGCTCGATGACGATCACGCCGCCTGCTCCCCGCCATGCCCCGCCATCATCAGGCCGAGGGTGCCGCGGTCGACGCCATCGGCGGCGAGCGTCTCGGACAGGCGTCCCGCCGAGATCACGGCGATGCGGTCGCACAGCATCATCAGCTCGTCGAGATCCTCCGAGATGAGGAGAACGCCGGCGCCGCGGCTGCGCGCTTCGAGCAGCCGCCGGTGCACCTCGGTCTGTGCGCCGATGTCGAGGCCACGGGTCGGCTGGTTGGCGAGGATCAGGCGCGGGTCACGGTCGAGCACCCGGGCGAGGATCAGCTTCTGGATGTTGCCGCCCGAGAGGAGCCGCGCCGGCGCGTCGGGCCCCTGGCAGCGGACGTCGTAGTCGCGGATGGCGATCGCGGCCCGCGCGCGGATCGCGCCGAAGCGGAGGAACCCGGCGCGCTGGAACCGCGCCTCGCGGATCTCCTCGAGCGCGACGTTCTCGGCGACGGTCATCGCACCGACGACGCCGTCGTGATGGCGATCCTCGGGGATGCGGGCGACGCCGGCGCGCGCGAAGGCGCGCGGATCGTGGCGGGCCACGGGCGCACCGTAGAGACGCATAGTGCCCGATGCCGGCCTAGCGAGTCCGGCAACCAGCGCGGCCAGCGCCGCCTGGCCGTTGCCCGACACGCCGGCGATGCCGACGATCTCACCCTCGGCGACCTCGAGACTCGCCTCGCGGAGGCTGCGGCGGTGGTCGCCGGCGACGGTGACGCGATCCAGTTCGAGGATCGGCCGGCCGGGGTCGCGCGGCGTCCGCCGGCTCGCCGGCACGGCACGCCCGACCATCATCTCGGCGATGCTCCGCCGGTCCGCGTCCGCCGTCGCCATCTCGCCGACCTTCCGGCCGCCGCGGAGCACGGCGATGCGGTTCGACACCGTCAGCACCTCGCCGAGCTTGTGCGAGATGAAGATGACGGCGAGACCCCTGGCCGCGAGCGCCCGCACCGTCGTGAACAGGCCATCCGCCTCACCCGGGGTCAGCACCGCCGTCGGCTCGTCGAGAACGAGGATGCGCGCGTCGCGGTAGAGCGCCTTCAGGATCTCGATCCGCTGCCGCTCGCCCACCGTCAGCCGCGACACCGGGACGTCGAGGTCGACGGCGAGCCCGGACTCGCCCATCACCGCCTCGACCTTCCGGCGCGCCGCACCGGCCCGCTTGCGCAACCGCAGGACCGGCTCGGTGCCAAGCATGATGTTCTCGAGGCCGGTGAGGTTCTCGGCCAGCGTGAAATGCTGGTGGACCATGCCGATGCCGGCCCGAAGGGCGGCATGGGGCGAGCCCGGCGGCAAAGGCTGCAACGCGCCGTCGATGCCGATGACCGCCACCTCCCCGGAATCGGCGACGTAGTGGCCGAAGAGGATGTTCATCAGCGTCGTCTTGCCGGCGCCGTTCTCGCCGAGCAGCGCCAGCACCTCGCCCCGTCGCAGTTCGAGGTCGATGCCGTCGTTGGCGACCAGCGGCCCGAAGCGCTTGGTGATTCCCTGGAGGCGGAGGACGACAGGGGCGCCGGTCAAGGGCGGCCTCGCTCCGCGTGGGCACGCCCTTCGAGGCCCGCCTGCGGCGGGCGCCTCAGGATGGCGGCGCTAGGCGTTCTCGAGGAAGGCTGCAATGCCGAGACCCGGAGTTGGAGGACACAAGCCTTGCCATCCTGAGGCGCCCGGCCGTGTTGCGGCCGGGCCCCGAAGGGCGCGAAAGCGCTCGTCCAAACCGACGATGCCGCTTCAGTTCGTCGACTTCGGCTCCTCGTCGTCGATCTCGACGGTGAAGCTGCCGGCCTTGATCTCGGCTTCCTTGGCGCTGACCTGCTCGGCCACGGCCGGGTCGACAAGCGACTCGTCGAAGACCAGCGAACCGCCCCCGGCACCCATGTAGGAGAACTTGCTGTAGTCGTCGCCCTTGTAGGTTCCGTCGAGGACGGCGGCGATCGCCGCGTCGACCGTCGGCTCCATGTGCCAGAGCGCCGAGGCGAGGATGGTGCCCGGATACTCGGCCGCGGTGTCGATGACGTTGCCGATCGCCTTGATGCCCCGCTCCTTGGCGGCGTCGGAGACGCCGAAGCGCTCGGCGTACATCACGTCGGCGCCGGCATCGATCATGGCGAAGGCGGCTTCCTTGGCCTTCGGCGGGTCGTACCAGGAGTTGATGAAGGTGACGAGGAACTTGACGTCGGGATTGACCGACAGCGCGCCGGCCATGAAGGCGTTCATCAGCCGGTTGACCTCGGGGATCGCGTAACCGCCGACCATGCCGATCACGTTCGATTCGGTGGTGGCGCCGGCGATCATGCCGGTGAGGTAGCTCGGCTCGTGGATGAAGTTGTCGAAGACCGAGAAGTTCGGGTCCTGCGGCTGGAAGGAGGAGCCCATGACGAAGGCGACCTCGGGATAGTCGGTCGCGACCTTCCGCGCCGCCTGCTCGACTCCGAACACCTCGCCGAACATCAGGTCCGTGCCCTGCTCGGCGTATTCGCGCATCACCCGCTCGTAGTCGGTATTGGCGACGTTCTCGGAATAGACGTAGGTGATGTCGCCGCGCTCCTGCGCGGCGTTGAGCGCCTTGTGGATGCGCGAGACCCATTGCTGCTCGACCGGCACGGTATAGACCCCCGCGACCTTGATCGGCTTCTCTTTCTGCGCGGCGGCAGGCGCCGCGAACGCGACGACGGCGAGGCCGGCAGCGGCGAACGCGAGCGCGGCGCGCCGGGTTATGGACTGGGCCCACTTCGACATGAACTGCTCTCCCCTTCTGACAGATTCTCCGAAGCCGCGAGCCGGCCGGATGGCCCCGAAATGAAGCAAGGACGGGGCCATTCCTGCCGTGAAGCGTAGCCACTTTCGCGCCTTGCTACAATTTGTAGCATCCTCCGGCTTGTGGACCACGGGGTAGACGGCCCGCATGCGAAAGGTCTTCGTGATCGGTATCGGCGCCGGCGACCCGCGCCACATGACAGTCCAGGCGATCGAGGCGCTCAACGCCGTCGACGCCGTCTTCCTCCTCGACAAGGGCACGGAGAAGGCGGACCTCCTCCACCTCCGCGAGGAGATCTGCGCCCGGTTCCTGACCAATCCGCATTGCCGCATGGTGACGGCGCCGAGCCCG
>JBIQKL010000097.1:10197-14752 GCA_044506555.1 Hyphomicrobiales bacterium
CTGCGCCCGGTTCCTGACCAATCCGCATTGCCGCATGGTGACGGCGCCGAGCCCGACGCGGGACACCGGCGGCGACTACCGCGCCAGCGTCGACGCCTGGCATCGCGACAAGGCGGCGCTCTATGCCGGCCTGATCGGCGACCTCGGCCCGGACCAGACCGGCGCCTTCCTGGTCTGGGGCGACCCCGCGCTCTACGATTCGACGCTCCGCATCCTCGAGACGGCCCGCGCCGCGGTGGACTTCGAGACCGACGTGATCCCCGGCATCAGTGCGGCGCAGGCGCTCGCCGCCGCCCACCGCATCCCGCTCAACCGGATCGGCGCGCCGATGCATCTCACCACGGGACGGAGGCTCCGCGAGGCGATGGCGGTCGCCGAGGACAGCATCGTCTTCCTCGATTCCGGCGAGGCGCTGGCGACGCTGCCCGCCGACGGCCTCCACATCTGGTGGGGCGCGTATCTCGGCACGCCGGACGAGGTGCTGGTCGCCGGCCCGCTCGCCGAGGTCCGCGACGGCATCCTCCGCCTCCGCACCGAGCACCGCGCGGCCAAGGGCTGGATCATGGACATCTATCTGCTGCGGCGAACGGGCTGATCCCACGCACGCGGATGCCCTTGCACCGCCCCACGGAGTGCGGCAAACGGGTTGCCTCCGCTCACCCGAGGGAATCCCCGATGTCGACCGCGGTCTCGCCGCTCGCGCCGAAGTCCACCCCCGACATGCCGGCGATCGCCGGCGCCGCCTTCGCCACGGCCGAGGCCGGGATCAAGTACAAGGGCCGCACCGACGTACTGCTCGCCGTCTTCGACGAGGGGACGCAGGTGGCGGGGGTCTTCACCCGCTCGAAGTGCCGTTCGGCGCCGGTCGACTGGTGCGCCGACGTCCTTGCCGGCGGCAAGGCCCGCGCCCTCCTCGTCAACTCCGGCAATGCCAATGCCTTCACCGGAAGGAAGGGACGCGAGACCGTGAAGCTCTCGGCCGCGATGGTGGCGAAGGCGGTGGGCTGCCCGGTCCGCCAGGTGTTCCTCGCGTCGACGGGTGTGATCGGCGAGCCGTTGCCGGCGGAGAAGTTCGCCGGCGTCGTCGACGATCTCGCGCTCCGCGTCTCGCCCGACCGCTGGGCCGACGCGGCGCGCGCCATCATGACCACCGACACCTATCCGAAGCTCGCCACCCGGACCGTGCCGTTCGGCGACGGCACGGTGACCATCAACGGCATCGCCAAGGGCGCGGGCATGATCGCCCCCGACATGGCGACGATGCTCTCCTTCGTCGCCACCGACGCGCCGATCCCGGCGTCGCTCCTCCAGTCGCTCCTGTCCAAGGCGGTGACGGGCAGCTTCAATGCGATCACGGTCGACAGCGACACCTCGACTTCGGATACGCTCCTCCTCTTCGCCACCGGCAAGGCGAAGGTCGCCGCCGTCGAGAGCGCCCGCGACCGCCGGCTCGGGGCGTTCCGCGAGGCGCTCGACGACCTGCTCCTCGACCTGTCCCACCAGGTGGTGAAGGACGGCGAAGGCGCACGGAAATTCGTCGAGGTCCGCGTCGAGGGCGCGACCTCGAAGGCATCGGCGCGCCGCATCGCGCTGTCGATCGCCAACTCGCCGCTGGTCAAGACGGCCATCGCCGGCGAGGACGCCAACTGGGGACGGATCGTCATGGCGGTGGGCAAGGCCGGCGAGCCGGCCGACCGCGACCGCCTCGCCATCCATTTCGGCGACATCCGCGTCGCGGTCAGGGGCGAGCGCGACCCGGCCTATTCCGAGGCCGCCGCCTCCGCCTACATGAAGAACGAGGCGATCGTCATCAAAGTCGACCTCGGCCTCGGCAAGGGCGCCGACCGGGTCTGGACCTGCGACCTCACCAAGGAATACGTCGCCATCAACGGCGACTACCGGAGCTGACGGCCGGCGGGCGAATCGCTCAGGCGGCGGGCAGGCAGGCGGGCCCGATCGGCTCGAACGACTTGTAGGTCAGGATGAATTCCTGGTGGCCGAGCTCCTCGGACTTGGTCCGGCCGCCCTCGGCGAGGCCCACGACCAGGTCGCGGATCTCGGCGCCGACCGCGTCGAGGCTCGCGCCGCCGTCGAGGATGCGCCCGGCATCGACGTCCATGTCGTCAGCCATCCGGCGGTAGGTCTCGGGATTGGCGCAGATCTTCACCACCGGCGAGATGGCCGAGCCGACCACCGAGCCGCGGCCGGTGACGAACAGCACCGCGTGGCTGCCGCACGCAATCAGTTCGGCGATCTCGGCGTTGTCGTTGATGTTGGGGAAACCGAACCGCACCTCGCCGTCCGGCACCACGTCGAGCAGGTAGAGCCCGCCGCGGGGCGGGACGTCGCCGGGCTTGATCAGGCCCGAGATCGGCGAGGCGCCGGACTTGGCGTAGGCGCCCATCGACTTCTCCTCGATGGTCGTCAACCCGCCCTCGGCATTGCCCGCGGCGAACGAGCCGTAGCCGAGGGTCGCATAATAGCGCGCCGCCTTGGCGACGCTCGCCTCGAGCTCGCGCCCGAGGTCCGGGGTCACGGCACGGTCCGCCATGATGTGCTCGCAGCCGATCAGCTCGCCGGTCTCCTCGAAGATGCAGGCGGCGCCGTCGGCGACCAGCATGTCGAAGGCGCGGCCGGCGGCCGGGTTGCCGGTGATGCCCGAGGTGCCGTCGGAGCCGCCGCAGACCGTGCCGACGACCAGCTCGGAGATCGCCATCGGCACGGTCGCCATGGCGTCGAGCGCCTCCCGCTGCGCGGCGACGAAAGCCCGCCCCTCCTCGACCGACTTCCGCGTCCCGCCGGTCGCCTGGATGACGACGGTGTGCACCGGCCGGCCGCTCTCCGCGACGACATGAGCGAGGCGGTACTTGTTGAAGCTCTCGCAGCCGAGCGAGACGAGCAGTACCGCCCCGACGTTGGGGTGCGTGCAGAGACGGTCGAGCATCCGCTCGGCATAGGCGTTCGGGAAGCAGCCGGGGAAGCCGATGACGTGGACATCGCGCTCGCGGAACGGGATCGCGATCTCGCGGGCGACGTGATGGGCGCACTCGACCAGGTAAACGACGACGATCGTGTTGCGGATGCCCTTCCGCCCGTCCGATCGGAGATAGCCGCGCATCTGTTCAGTCCCTCATGCCGCGGCCACGACTCTCGCAGAGGCGGCCGCGAGCGTCCAGTCGGGAGAGCCTACGCCTGCGGCAGCGGCCCGAGGGCGGCGGCGTGCTCGCGGGCACGCTCAAGGCCGAAGGCGGTGGGGCGGAGCGCCGGGGCGCGGTCATGGACGTCGAACCCGCCGGCGCGGAGCGCGAAGATGCGCTTGCCGTAGCAGATGAAGTTCTCGATCGACTGCATGACGAAGACGATGGTCGGCAGGACGCGGGCATAGGCCGCGCGGGCGCCGTCGAGGTCGCCGGCCTTGAACAGGTCGTAGACCCGGACCGTGTGGTCGATGGCTTCCGGCGCCAGCACGAGGCCGGCGCAGCCCGCCTGCAGACTCTCGATCAGCTCGAGCCCGCCGCGGCCGTTGAACACCGGGATCCGGCCGTCGGTCGCTTCCACCACCTGGGCGATGTCGACCGAGGGCCCCTCCCCCTTGAGGAGGCACACGTTGGGATGCTGCCGGCACAGCTCGGCGATCTCCGCCGCGCTGAGGCCGCGGCCGAGATAGGCCGGCGCATTCTGGATCGCGACCGGCAGGCTCGTCGCGTCGGCGACCCGGCCGAAGAAGCGGATGTGCTCCATGGCGGCATGGCTGCCGACCATCGGCGGCTGGAGGATGATCCAGTCCGCGCCCACGCTTTCGGCATGCCGGGCGCCGGCGACCTGCTGAGCCACCGAGCCGCCGAAGATGGTGAGGCCGAGCGGCTTCCGGCCGGCATTGTCCTCGGCGATCCAGTCCATCACCGCCAGCCGTTCCGCTTCGGAGAGCTTCGCGACCTCGGTGGCGAGGCCGAGCGCGGCGACGCCGTGCGCGCCGCTCGCGATGCTCACCTCGAGCTGGCGCCGCATCGCCGCACGGTCGAGCCGCTCGTCGGCGTCGAAGAAGGCGTAGAGGATGGCGTGGATGCCGTGGAGCTGCGGCGGTGTCATGCGTCGTCCCGTCCGATCGTGGCGCCCGTCGCCGGGTCGAAGAAGTGGAGCGCCCCGGGGTCGACCGAGAGCACGATCTCCTGCCCCGGTGCGACGCTGACGGAGGCGTCGAGGCGGGCGGTGAAGGTGGTGTGCCCGGTGCCGGCGTCGAGCAGCGAGGCCGTATCCTGGGCGCCCGCAGCCGCCGCATCGGAGCTCACGCCCGGCGCATCGACCGGGAACACCACGAGCACCTCGCTGCCGAGGCGCTCGACCAGCTCGACCTTCACTGGCATCGGCACGCCGCCCGCCGCGCCCTCGCGGAGGTCGCTCGGCCGGATGCCGACGACGACGGCGCCGCTCTCCGGCCGGAGGCGCGCCGGCTTCGGGAAGGCATGCGCGCCAATCCGGATCTCGCCGTTCTCGATCCTCGCCAGCGCGAAGTTCATCTCCGGCGAACCGATGAACCCGGCGACGAAGATATTGG
>JBIQKL010000098.1:0-7191 GCA_044506555.1 Hyphomicrobiales bacterium
GCCAGCGCGAAGTTCATCTCCGGCGAACCGATGAACCCGGCGACGAAGATATTGGCGGGACGGCGGAACAGGCGGTCGGGGGTATCGACCTGCTGGATCACGCCGTCGCGCATCACACAGACGCGGTCGCCCAGCGTCATCGCCTCGATCTGGTCGTGGGTGACGTAGATGGTGGTGGTGCGGAGACGCTCGCGGAGACGCGCGAACTCGGTCCGCATGTGGACGCGGAGCTTGGCGTCGAGGTTGGAGAGCGGCTCGTCCATGAGGAAGGCCGACGGCTCGCGGACCAGCGCCCGGCCGATGGCGACGCGCTGGCGCTGGCCGCCGGAGAGCTGGCCGGGCTTGCGCTGCATCAGCGGCTCGAGGCGCAGCAGCGTCGCCGCCTCGCGGACCCGGCGCTCGCTCTCGGCGCGCGGCGTGCCGCGCAACCGGAGGCCGAAGGAGAGATTCTTCTCGACGCTCATATGCGGGAACAGCGCATAGGTCTGAAAGACCATGGCGATGTCGCGATCCTTCGCCGGCAGGTCGTTGACCTTCCGCCCGCCGATGACGATCCGCCCGTCCGACACTTCCTCGAGCCCCGCGATCATCCGGAGCAGCGTGGACTTGCCGCAGCCGGACGGGCCGACGAGGACGACGAACTCGCCGTCGGCGATGTCGAGCGAGACCTCGCGGACGGCGAGCGAACCGTCGCCGAACCGCTTGCTGACCCCTTCGATGCTGATTCCGGCCATGCGCGTCAGCCCTTCACTGCGCCGAAGGAAAGCCCGCGGATGAGCCCCTTCTGCGCGACGATGAGGAGGATCGCGATCGGCGCGATCAGGAGGTTGGCGGCTGCCATCAGATTTGCGACCTGGACATTCTGGAAGGCGATGAAGGAGAGGATCGCCACCGGGCCGGTCTTGACCGCGCCGCCGGCGAGGGTGAACGAGAAGGCGAGCTCGTTCCACGAGAAGATGAAGACGAGCATGCCGGTGGCGATCAGGCCGCCGCGGACCTGCGGCAGCGCCACCCGGAGCAGCGTCGAGATCTGTCCGGCGCCCTCGAGCTGGGCGGCCTCGAGCGTCTCGCGCGGGATATCGACGAAGAAGCTCCGGAGCATGAAGAAGGCCAGCGCCAGGCTGATCACCGTATGCATGATGATCAGCACCGCCATGGTGTCGAGGAGCTGGAAGCTGCGGAAGAAGATGAAATACGGCAGCACCACCACGAAGGCGGGCAGCATGCGGGTCGAGAGGATCCAGGATTCGAGGTTCTGCCGGCCCTTGAACTCGTGGGTCGCGCAGATGAAGGCCGCCGGCACCGAGATCAGGAGGACGAGGAAGGTCGAGGCGAGGCCGATGATCAGCGAGTTGAGCAGCGCCGTCATGAACTCGGCGTCCCGGAGAACGGCGGCGAAGTTCTCGAGCGTGATCTCGGCGAAAAGCGGCGGCGTGCCGCTCTGGGCATAGATCGGCGCGGCCGTGGCGACCCGGAGCGTGTAGATCAGCGGCGCGATCCACACCGCGCAGAACACGGCGAGGAAGATCGTGCGCAGCACGCGGGCGGTACGCGGGGTCATCGCCGGTCCCTCGGGGCGACGAGTTGCTTCACGATCGGCATCGAGACGACGATGACGATCACCAGCATCACCAGGGCGAGCGCGGCCGCGCGGCCGAAGTTCAGGTTCTGGAAGGCGGTCCGGTAGAGGAGGATATTCAGCGTCTCGGTAGCGTTGCCGGGACCGCCCGCGGTGATCACCCAGAACGTGTCGAAGGTGCGGAACAGGTCGATGCCGCGGAAGAGCACGATCACCAGGATCAGCGGGCGGAGCAGCGGCAGCGCGACGTGGTAGACGCTCCGCCAGAACCCGGCGCCCTCGACCGCGGCCGCTTCGAACGCCTCCTTGGGGAGGGCCACCAGCCCGGCGAGCAGGATGAGGATGACGAACGGCGTCCACTGCCAGATATCGACGATGATCAGCGACGGCAGGGCCAGCTCCTGCGACGCCGTCCAGTCGAGCGGCGGCAGGCCGAAGCTCGCGAGCAGGACGTTGATGCCGCCGCCCGCCGGATTGAACAGGAGCCGCCAGGCGAGCGCCAATGCCACCGGCGTCAGCCCGAAGGGCAGGATCAGGATCGTGGTGAAGATGCGCGAGCCCTTGAGCGGCCGCCAGAGCGCGAGCGCGACCAGGAACCCGATGACCAGCTCCAGCGCCAGCGCCACCACGACGAAGATGACGGTGAGCGTCAGCGACTTGACGAAGCCGGCCGAGAAGACGATCGCCTCGAAATTGCGGAACCAGATGAAGCCGGTCTTGAACGGCTGCGTCAGGTCCATGGCGCGCACGCTGTACCAGACGTTGGCGAAGAACGGATAGAGCGTCAGCAGCGCGAGCGTAACGATCATCGGCGCCAGCATGGCGCTCCGCGCATGGCGGCCGATCCCGCGGCCGCTACGGCCGTCGTCGTCGATGATCTCCATGGCCGGAGCGGAGGCCGGATGGCTCTTGCGCACGGCGGCTCCTCCTCGCGTGCCTCTCGATTTGAATCGCTCAATAACTCATACGATATGGGTTGTGAAGCCCATCACGAGACCAGGGCGGCTCCTCCCGCCCGAAGCTCGGCGATGCTCCGGACACCCATGAAGGCCATGGTGATATCCATCTCGGCGGCAAGCAAGCGGATCGCTGCGACGGCCCCGGCTTCGCCGTGGGCGGAAAGGCCATACATGAAGGCCCGGCCGATGAGCACGCCGTTGGCGCCGAGCGCCACGGCCTTGACGATGTCGCTGCCGCGGCGGATGCCGGAATCGAGCAGGATCTCGATCTGGCTGCCCACCGCAGCGGCAATCTCCGGCAGCGCCGCGATGGTCGATGCCGCCCCGTCGAGCTGCCGGCCGCCGTGATTGCTGACCACGATCGCGTCCATGCCGTGGTCGATGGCGCGGCGGGCATCGTCGGGCGCCATGATCCCCTTCAGGACAAGGCGTCCCGGCCAGCGCTCGCGGAGCCACGCGAGGTCCGACCACTGCAGCGACGAATCGACCTCCCGGGCAAGCCCGCTCGCCTGCTGCATCAGTCCGCCGGCGAACCGGGGATGGTCCGAGACGTTGCCGAGCTGCGGCGGCCAGCGGCGCACGACCGAAGCGCACCAGCGCGGATGCATCATCATATCGGTGAGCGGCCGCATGCCGAGGCGGGCGGCGGTGCGGAACCCGTTCTTCGTATCGCGTTCGCGCAGACCCGATACCGCGGTGTCGACGGTGAGGAACAGCGTGGTGCATCCGGCATCGCGGGCCTTGGCGATGAGCCGCTCGGAAAAATCCCGGTCCTTGAACATGTAGAGCTGGAAGTCCGGCACCAGGCCGGAGCCGGCGGCCGTCGCGGCGAGACTCGCGATCGCGAAGGTCGAGACACAGAGATGGACCCCGCAGGCCTTCGCCGCGCGCGCCGCCTGGATCTCGCCATCGGGCGCCATCATCCCGCAGAAGCCGATCGGCGCCAGCATCAGCGGCAGCGAAAGCTTCCGGCCGAGAACCGTGTGGGAAAGGTCGCGGCTCGCGACGTCGACGAGCACGCTCTGGCGAAGCACGAGCTTCTCGAAGTCGGCACGGTTGCGCCTGAGCGTCACCTCTGCGAACGCACCGGCATCGAGGTAGTCGAAGAACATGCGCGGCAGACGACGCCGCGCCCTGTCGCGCAGGTCGTCGATGTTCGTGGCTATACGCATGGCGACTCGGGTTACCGGTCGGTTTGGGCTGCAAGGACCTCGAGGGTCTCGTCGAGCGCCTTGCCGACCAGTTCGCGCATCCGCGTCGAGGCGGCGACCGTGTCCTGCGCGACGATCGCGTCGAAGACGGCCACGTGGTCGGGCAGCGAGTTCTCGAACACGCGAGGCTGCGCGGTCAGCTTGAGACGCACCGACCAGCGCAGAGTGGAGCCGATCACGCTCGACAGCGACTGCAGCGGCTCGTTCCGGGCGGCGACGAGAATCGAATGGTGAAAGGCGAGATCGGCATCGAGTCCATGCAGCGATCCCGGCGGGCTCTGGCGAAGCTCCCCGAGGGCCCGGCGCATCTCGGCGAGATCCTGCTTGTCGCGACGCTCGGCGGCGAGTTCGCTGGCGGCGGGCTCGGCGATCCGGCGGAGCTCGAAGAGCGAGACGATGAAGGTCGGGCTCGGCTCGACCTCGAAATGCCAGGAGAGCACGTCGGGATCGAGGAAGTTCCACTGGTCCCGCGGTGTGATCCGGGTACCCGCCTTGGGCTTCGAATCGACCAGGCCCTTGGCGGCGAGCGTCCGCACCGCCTCGCGATAGGCGGTGCGCGAGACCGAGAGATTGGCGCTGACCACGTCCTCGTTGGGCAGCACGTCGCCCGGCGCGAGGCGGCCGCCGATGATCATCACCCCGAGCTGGTGCGCAACGGACCCGTGCAGCCGGCGGCGGCTGATCGTCGAGGGCGCATTCACGCCCTCGAGCGCCTGCCATTTCGGTATGAGCGACATTCCCGGCAACCTCGTCGTGGACTTCGGCGGCGATTTACCCATACAATATTACGTGTTGACGCGTGTCCCGGCAAACAGGATCGTCCGGCGGGCCGAGCGGATCCGCGGGGGCAGCACAACTCTGTGTATAGACCGGAAATCGATTCGGTCGGGCTGGAAGAAGAATGAGCGAAGGTAAGCGCCGCTACCGCTCTGCGGAGTGGTTCGGGAAGAACGACAAGGACGGCTTCGTGCACCGGAGCTGGATGCGGAACCAGGGCATTCCGTCGCACATGTTCGACGGCCGCCCGGTCATCGGCATCTGCAACACGTGGTCGGAGCTGACGCCGTGCAACGCGCATTTCCGCACCATCGCGGAGCACGTCCGCCGCGGCGTGCTCGAGGCCGGCGGCTTTCCCCTCGAGTTCCCGGTGACCTCGCTCGGCGAATCGAACCTCCGGCCAACGGCGATGTTTCTCAGGAACCTCGCCTCGATGGATGTCGAGGAATCGATCCGCGGCAACCCGCTCGATGCGGTGGTGCTCCTGTGCGGCTGCGACAAGACCACGCCGTCGCTGCTGATGGGCGCGGCCAGCGTCGACCTGCCGACCATCGTCATCTCCGGCGGCCCGATGCTCAACGGCAAGTACCGCGGCCGCGACATCGGCTCCGGCACCGCCGTGTGGCAGCTCAGCGAGCAGGTGAAGAGCGGCGAGATCAATGTCCAGGAATTCATGGATGCCGAGGCCGGCCAGTCGCGTTCGGCCGGCCATTGCATGACCATGGGCACGGCCTCGACCATGGCGTCGATGGCTGAGGCGCTCGGCATCGCGCTCCCCACCAACGCCGCGATTCCGGCGGTCGACTCGCGCAGGCTCGTGCTCGCCAATGCCGTCGGCCGGCGGATCGTCGCGATGGCCGAGGAGGATCTCCGCATCTCGAAGGTCCTGACCCGGGAAGCCTTCGAAAACGCGATCCGGGTCAACGGCGCCATCGGCGGCTCGACCAACGCGGTGGTGCACCTCATCGCGATCGCCGGCCGGATCGGCGTCGACATCGGGCTCGACGACTGGGACCGGCTCGGCCGCGACATCCCGACCATCGTCGACCTCCAGCCGTCGGGCCGCTTCCTGATGGAGGACTTCTACTATGCCGGCGGCCTGCCGGCGGTGATGCGCACGCTCGGCGAGCACGGCAAGCTCCACAAGGACGCGATCACCGTCACCGGCAAGACCGTCTGGGAGGGCGTCGCCGACGCGCCGAACTGGAACCCGGAGGTCATCCGTCCCTTCGAGAAGGGCCTGACCGCGACCGGCGGCATCGTCGTGCTCCGCGGCAACCTCGCCCCGCGCGGCGCCATCCTCAAGCCGTCGGCGGCCTCGCCGGAGCTGCTGGTCCACCGCGGCCGCGCCGTGGTTTTCGAGAGCATCGAGGACTATCACGCCCGGATCAACGATCCCGACCTCGACATCGACGAGACCTGCGTGATGGTCCTCAAATATGCCGGCCCGGTCGGCTATCCCGGCTTCGCCGAAGTCGGGAACATGGGTCTGCCGCCGAAGGTCCTGAAGCGCGGCATCAAGGACATGGTTCGTATCTCCGACGGCCGCATGAGCGGCACGGCCTACGGCACCGTCGTCCTCCACACCGCACCGGAGGCGGCGCTGGGCGGACCCCTGGCGCTGGTCCAGAACGGCGACATGATCGAACTCGACGTGCCCGAGCATCGCCTCACGCTCGACGTCTCCGACGAGGAATTGGAGCGGCGCCGGGCGGCATGGGTGTCGCCGGTCGCCAAGCCGGGCGGCGGCTACGCGAAGCTCTTCACCGAGCACGTGATGCAGGCCGACAAGGGCGCCGACTTCGACTTCCTCGTCGGCTGCCGCGGCTCGGCCGTACCGCGGGAGTCCCATTGACGGCTCGGCCCTCGGATCAAAGGCTGTCGATGTCCGGGACGATGATCGATCGGCCGGTCTGCGGATCGCGGATGAAGCTGACCGGGACGTCGTAAAGGGCCCGGACCAGGTCGGCGGTCAGCGTCTCGCGCATTTGGCCGAAAGCGGCGACGCGGCCGGCCTTCAGCATCAGGACGTGGTCGAAGAAGGCCGCGGCGAGCGACAGGTCGTGGATCGCGACCAGGATTGTGACGCCCGCCGCCGCCTGCCGCTGGAGGAGCGCGAGCGTCGCGACCTGGGCGCGGAGGTCGAGATGGCTGGTCGGCTCGTCGAGGAGGAGCAGTTCTGGCGCCTGGGCCAGCGCCCGGGCGATCTGGACCCGCTGCTGCTCGCCGCCGGAGAGGCTCTGCCAGGCGCGGTCGGCCAGCGCCCCGAGCCCCACCAGCGCGAGGCTCTTGTCGGCGGCAGCGGCGGCCCCGGCGTCGGTGTCGCCGTAGGGGATGCGGCCGAGCATCACCACGTCCCGCGCCGTGAAGGGGAGATCGGTCCGCGCCGCATGCTCGACGAAGGCGACGGTTCGAGCCCGTGCGGCGCGCGGCATGGCGCGGAGGTCGGCGCCGCCGAACCGGATCGTACCGGCCGCCTCGCCAAGGAGGCCGAGGATGAGATGGAGGAGCGTCGTCTTGCCGGCGCCGTTCGGCCCGGCGATGGCGCACATCGACCCGCGCGACAGCGAGAACCCGACGTCGTCGAGGATCGTCGCCGTTCCGTGGCGGACCGTCGCGCCGGCGACGACGAGGCCGTCGCTCACGTCAGCCTCCGGAAGCGCCA
>JBIQKL010000098.1:7291-9968 GCA_044506555.1 Hyphomicrobiales bacterium
ACCGTCGCGCCGGCGACGACGAGGCCGTCGCTCACGTCAGCCTCCGGAAGCGCCAGAGGATGAGCAGGAACGCCGGAGCGCCGATGATCGCGGTGACGATGCCCACCGGCAGCTCGCGCGGGGCGAACAGCGTCCGCGCGGCGGTATCGGTCCAGATCATGAATACCGCGCCGCCGATGGCCGCGAGCGGCAGGAGGCCGCGGTGGCGCGAGCCGGCGACGAGGCGGGCTGCGTGCGGCAGCACCAGGCCGACGAAGCCGATGGCCCCGGACACCGAGACCAGGACGCCGGTGAGCAGCGCGGTGCCGCCGAGCAGCAGCCAGCGCGTGCGCGCCACATCGATGCCGAGCGTCGCCGCGGCGACGTCGCCGAAGGCGAAGGCGTCCATCGCGCGCGCCGACAGGAAGATGAACGGCGCGACGACCACGAGCGCCGCCGCCGCAATCGCCGCCTCCAGCCAGCCCGCGCCGGCGAGCGAGCCGAGCAGCCAGCTCAGGATCTCGCGGTAGGAATCGCCGGTCGCGGTCCAGAAGATCACCAGCGAGGTCAGCGCCGCAGCCAGGGCCGAGACGGCGATGCCGGAGAGGATCGCCTTCGACGGCGTCAGCCCGCCGATAGCTCGCGCGAAGGCGAGCGTCAGCGCCAGCGCCGCGAGCGCGCCGACGAAGGCGCCGGGGGTCAGGAGCAGTGGCGCGCCGATCATGATCATCGTCACCGCGCCGAGCGCGGCGCCGGCCGAGAGCCCGAGGAGGTAGGGGTCGGCCAGCGGGTTCCGGGTCACCGCCTGCACCACCGCACCGGAAAGGGCCAGGCCGGCGCCGACGATGCCGGCGGCGAGGACGCGGGGGAGACGCGAGTCCCACACGATGCTGTCGCGGAGCGGCGTGAGCCCCGCCTCCAGCGGCAGGCCGAGATGCATGGCGATCGACCGCCAGACGTCGAGCGTCGAGATGTCGGCGGGGCCGATGGTGACGGCCGCCAGCACCGAGCCGAGGAGGAGAAGCGTGGCGATGAGCAGCCACGCGGCGCGCGGCCAGGGCGCCGCCGCGCTCACGGGTCGAACGCCAGCGCCTCGAGCTGGGCGGCGAGGTCCACGGTCGCCGGCACCGACCGCACTCCCGGCTCGGAGGCGGGAAACGGAATGGTCAGGTAGCGCTGATTCCGGACCGCGGAGAGCTTCGAGAGCACCGGATCGGCCGCGAGCAGCGCCTTCTTCTGGTCCACCGGGTTCCACGCGGCGTCGACGAGGACGATGACGTCGGGGTCGGCCGCGGCGACCGCCTCCCAGCTCGCCGAGGTCCAGGTGTCGGCGACGTCGCCGAAGATGTTGTCGAGGCCGAGCGCCGCCATCGTCATCTGCGGTCCGCCCGCGCCGCCGCCGACATAGGGCACCTTGGTCCCCGACGAGTACCAGAGCGCCGTCCGGGTCTGCTCCGGCTCGGGCAGCCCGGCGAGCATCGCCCGCTGCTCCGAGATCAGCGCCGCGGCGCGATCCTCGACGCCGAAGATGCGGCCGACCTCGGCGATCTCGGCGAACAGGTCATCGAAGGTAAGGGGCGTAGGCCGGTACGGCGCGGCCTTGCAGGCGGCGGGCGCGACATAGGTGCCGATGCCGAGCGCGGCGAGATCGGCGCGCGTGCCGGCGCCGTCGGCGACGAAGTTGCTCTCCCAGCCGCCATAGACGAAGTCCGGCTCGGCCTCGAGCACCACCTCATGCGCCGGCAGCTTCTCCGACAGCACCGGGATTGCGTCCGCTCCGCCGCGCCACGGCTCCGGCACCGGGCCATCCTCGAACGCGCGGCCGACGATCCGGTCGCCGAGCCCGAGGGCGAGCAGCATTTCCAGCGCCGTCGACTTGATCGTGACGACGCGCTGCGGCGGCTCGGCGAGGGTGACCGGGAAGCCGCAATTGTCGATCGAGACCGGAAATGCCTGGGCGCCGGTCGCACCGGCGACGAGCGAGAGCGCGACCGCAAGGCCCGCGATCCGCCACGCCTTCGGCGTGGCACGGTCCGGTGCCCCGTCACCCCGTCCCTCTCCCCTCCGTGGAGAGGGGACCAACCTGTAACGTCCGGAACCGCGCTGAAGGCGAGCAAAGTCAATGCCGCATCGTCCCCTCGCCCCGGAGGGGAGAGGGACAGGGTGAGGGGGGATAGGGCCATCCGCGGTCCGCATCACCCGTTTCCCCGCCGCGCCAGGCGCTCGTTCATCGCCGCCTCGTAGCCGAGGCGGAAGGCTTCGTCCGAGCCGAGGCGGAACATGTCGTCCTCGCTGCGGCGGACCAGCGAGCGCGCGCCCGGCGCGTCGAGGTCGCAGACGACGTGGGCGAGGCCGCGGATCATCGCCGCCGGGATCCGCCGGGTCTTGCCCTTGACCAGTTCCGCCGCCGCGGCGATCTCGTCGGCGAGCACGGTGACGGTGACCGCGAGCGGATGGCCGTTGACATCGGTCCGGCCGCGGAAATCGTCGACGACGGTGACGCCGGCGGCGCCGATGGCGATGTCGGTCTGGCCGATCCGCCACGGTCGGCCGAGCGTGTCGGTGACGATCAGGCCGAGGGTGACGCCGAAACGGAGCCGAAGCGCGGCGCAGAGCGCGCGGGCCGAGCGGTCGGGATCCTCGGGCAGGCGGAGCGCCTGGCCCTCGGGGACGTTGCTGGTGTCGACCCCGGCGGCGG
>JBIQKL010000098.1:10068-14623 GCA_044506555.1 Hyphomicrobiales bacterium
GGCAGGCGGAGCGCCTGGCCCTCGGGGACGTTGCTGGTGTCGACCCCGGCGGCGGCGAGCACCAGGCCCTGGCGGTTTTCGACGATGCGGGTGACGCCGTTCGGCGTCGGCCGCTCGGCCACGACCCGCACGGTGTCCTCGGCGATGGCGCGCTGGCGGTCCTCGGCCGGCACCTGCCGGCCCTCCGCCTTCGATACCACCTTGGACGTGATGACGACGATGTCGCCGTCGCGCGGCGCGAGCGACGGATCGTCGGCGGAGACGGACAGGATCGCGTCGCCGACCAGCGCAGCGAGGTCGTCGCCGGCCTGAACCTCGGGGATGCCCGGCAGCCCCCAGATGTCGAGCCGCGGGATCATGCCGGTGCGAGCGCCCGGAGCCGCGGCAGCACCTCGCGCGCGTAGAGGTCGATGAAGCGGCTCTGGTCCTCGCCCGGCGCGTGGAAGACGAGATGGTCGAAGCCGAGGTCGATGTAGCGCCTGATGCCGGCGACCTGAGTCTCCGGGTCGCTGGAGACGATCCAGCGGGCCGCGATCCGCTCGATCGGCAGCCTGGCCGCATGACGCTCCATCTCCAGCGGGTCCTCGATCGACATCTTCTCCTCGCCGGTCAGCGACAGGGCCGCCCAGCCGCGCGTATCGTTCAGCGCGCGGTCGTAGTCGGGATCGAACGAGACCTTGACCTCGATCATCTTCTCGAACGGCTGCCGCTCCGACTCCGCCCGGCCGGCGGCGACGTTGGGGAGGAGCGTCTCGGTGTAGAGCGCCTCCGCCTTGCCCGAGGTGCAGATGAAGCCGTCGCCGTTCCGCCCGGCATATTTGGCGATAAGCGGCCCGGCGCCGGCGACGTAGATCGGCACCATTTCCTGCGGCCGGTCGTAGATCGTGGCGTTCTCGGTCCTGTAGAAGGCGCCCTCGAAGCTGACCCGCTCCTCGCTCCACAGCCGCCGGATCAGCGTCACCGCCTCGCGGAGCCGGGCCGAGCGCTCCTTCATCTCCGGCCATGCCATCCCGGTCGCCGGCACTTCGTTGAGCGATTCCCCGGTGCCGATGCCGAGGATCACGCGCCCCGGGAACATCTCGCCGAGGGTGCCGAAAGCCTGGGCGACGATCGATGGATGAAGGCGGAAAGTCGGGGTGAGCACGCTCGTCCCCATCGCGATGCGGCTGGTCCGGGCACCCACCGCCGCGAGCCAGGCCGGCGCAAAGGGCGCATGGCCATCGGTGTGCTTCCACGGCTGGAAATGGTCGCTGACGAAAACCGAATCGAAGCCCGCCTCCTCCGCCTCGACGGCGAAGCGGAGCAGCCGCGACGGCGCGAACTGTTCGGCCGATGCCTTGTAGCCAAAACGCATCCGGATCTCCCTGCCGCCACGCGTGATGCGCGGAAAGCCGATTGACAGCGCCGCGGCTGCGCAGAAAAATTGATCACACGGTCAAAACCCGCTCGTCAAGGGCGGTCGTCGCAAACCCGGTCAGAGAGGCTGTCCGCATGGAATTCGGGATCACCTTCAAGGGATTCGTCGAGGCGGATCGCGCCCGCTACCTGGTGCGCGCGGCCGAGTATGCCGGCTTCACCTACTGCTGGTTCTACGATTCCCACATCCTGTGGCGCGACTGCTACGCCGCGATCGCGATGTGCATGGAGCACACCCGCAACATGCGCTTCGGCCCGCTGGTCACCAACCCGGACGTCCGCGACTGGTCGGTGGCGGCCTCGATGTTCGCCTCGCTCGCCAAGCAGAGCGGCGGCCGCTTCGACCTCGGCGTCGGCCGCGGCGATTCTTCGCGCCGGGTGATGGGCAAGAAGCCGGCGACGCTCGCCCGGGTCGCCGAGTTCATCCACGCCACCCGCGCCATGGTGAAGGGTGAGGCGGTCTCCTATCCGGGCGCGGTCGAGCCTGTGCAGTTCCCGTGGGCGGTCGGCTACGACATGCCGTCGTGGATCGCGGCCTACGGGCCGCTCGCGCTCAAGACGGCCGGTGAGCACGCCGACGGCGTGGTGCTGCAGATCGCCGATCCGGGCCTCTGCAAGTGGTTCACCGACCAGGCTCTCGCCGCCGGCAAGGGCGCCGGCCGCGACATGGCGAAGTTCCGGTCGATGGCCGCCGCGCCCGCCTATTTCGGCGACCGGGAGCGCGCGATCGCCGCCACCCGCTGGTTCCCCGCGATGGTCGGCAACCACGTCGCCGACATCGTCGAGAAGTACGGCGCCGACAGCGACCAGGTACCGAAGAGCCTGACGAGCTACATCGAGAAGCGCCGCGGCTACGACTATTCGAAGCACGGCCAGTCGGACAATCCGTTCCTCGACTTCATCACGCCCGACGTGGTCGAGAGCTTCTGCGTGCTCGGCGACCCGCCCGACCACGTCGCCAAGCTCCGCGAGCTCGAGGCCGCGGGAGTGACGCAGTTCAACATCTACCTCGACAGCGGCGACGAGGAGGAGATCATCGCCCTCTACGGACGCGAGGTGATCCCCGCCTTCGCCTGATCGTCCTGGAGTCGCGCGATCTCGGCGGCGAGATCGTCCACCGATATTTCGACGCCGGGATACTGTCTCAGGAGACGCTTCGCCTCGTCCGTCGGCGACACTTTCCGCGACGTGTGCTTCGCCGCAGCAACCGCCAGGGCGGCGGCGGTCCAAACCATATCGCGATCGAAAGCCCGATCCGGCATCCGGCACTCCCTAGTCCCCCGTCGGTACCACAGGGGGAGCGCCTTCTGCTCTCTCAGTCGTCGACACCCTGCAAGCCATGGCCGACGATACGGATGAGTCTAGGACAGCGGCGCCGATCGGCAAGGCAGGCGAGGCCATCGGAGGCGCCACGGGCGCCATCAAATCGCGCCGCGCCATAAGAGCGCAGCCTGGTCGCGGTCGCTCCGCGGAGCCGATAGCCGAGCACGGACATGACCGCCGCGGCGCGACTTTGCGCACTTTTCCGCGGGCCGGTGACGGCCCGCGAAACGGGGTGTTCGTCGTCCCGAGCGATGCCGTTCGGATTGCCGGAAGTCTATATCGACTCTAGGCTAGGCGTACTCTCGGAGCGGGCGGAACCCGCCGATGCAGTGAAAGGAAATCAGCATGACCGACACCCGCACGAACCACGCCGTGGGCTCCACCACCGGGGCCGGCTCCCCGGCACCAAGTGACCGCAACTCGCTCACCGTCGGTCCGGATGGCCCGATCCTGCTTCACGACGTCCACTTCCTCGAGCAGATGGCCCATTTCAACCGGGAAAAGGTTCCCGAGCGCCAGCCGCATGCGAAGGGGGCCGGCGCGTTCGGCACGTTCGAAACCACTGAAGACGTCTCCCGCTACACCAAGGCCGCCCTGTTCCAGAAGGGCGCATCGACCGACATGCTGGCCCGCTTCTCGACGGTCGCGGGCGAGGCCGGCAGCCCGGACACATGGCGGGACGTGCGCGGCTTCTCGCTCAAGTTCTACACCAGCGAGGGCAACTACGACCTGGTCGGCAACAACACGCCGATCTTCTTCGTGCGCGACCCGATGAAGTTCCCCCACTTCATCCGCAGCCAGAAGCGGCTGCCCGATTCGGGGCTGCGCGACAATCACATGCAGTGGGACTTCTGGACCAACAACCCGGAGAGCGCGCATCAGGTCACCTACCTGATGGGCGAGCGGGGCCTGCCCCGCACCTGGCGCCACATGAACGGATACGGGTCCCACACCTACATGTGGGTGAATGCGGCCGGCGAGAAATTCTGGGTCAAGTATCACTTCCACACCGACCAGGGCATGGCGTTCTTCAGCAACGAAGAAGCGGCGGCCATGGCCGGCACCGACGCCGATTTCCATCGTCGCGACCTGTTCGACGCCATCCAGCGCGGCGAGCATCCGAGCTGGACGCTTTCGGTGCAGGTCATGCCCTACGAGGATGCCAAGACCTACCGCATCAACCCGTTCGACCTGACCAAGACCTGGCCGCACGCCGATTATCCGCTGATCCGGGTCGGCAAGATGACGCTCAACCGGAATCCGGAGAACTTCTTCGCCCAGATCGAGCAAGCGGCCTTCTCGCCCGGCAACACGGTGCCGGGCATCGGCCTCTCCCCGGACAAGATGCTGCTCGGCCGCGCCTTCGCCTACAACGATGCCCAGCGCAACCGCATCGGCACCAACTTCCACCAGCTGCCCGTGAACCAGCCGAAGGTGGCGGTGAACACCTACATGTTCGACGGCAACATGGCCTATCACCACAGCGGCGCCGCACCGGTCTATGTGCCGAACAGCGGCGGCCGCAGCTGGGCCGACGAGACCGGGGAGATGGCCGATGGCTGGGAAGCCGACGGCGCGATGGTGCGGAACGCCTATACGCTGCGCGGCAACGACGACGATTTCGGCCAGCCGGGAATCCTGGTTCGCGACGTGTTCAACGATGCGCAGCGCGCCAAGCTGGTGGAACAGGTCGCCGGCAGCCTGCTCGGCGGCGTCCGCGAGCCGGTGCTGAGCCGCGCGTTCCAGTACTGGAAGAACATCGACGAGGAGGTCGGCGGCCGCATCGAACAGAAGGTGCGGGAAGGCAGTGCTGCCA
>JBIQKL010000216.1:0-2183 GCA_044506555.1 Hyphomicrobiales bacterium
TCCACAAAGTGCATCTGCCAACGATCCTCGGGTCAAGCCCGAGGATGACGGTGGGGTGCCCGGGGCTCATCGCGCCCGCTCAATGTCGGTGATTTCCTCTGAGGAAAATAGCTTTCCCCGCATTGACCGCCTTTTACGGAGCCCGTACATCATTGGATGACGTCTTCGCCTGAGGAATGATGGCATGTGCGGCATCGTCGGACTTTTCCTGAAGGACCCATCGCTCGAACCGGAGCTCGGCCGGCTGACCGCCGCGATGCTCGCCACCATGTCCGACCGCGGGCCGGACAGCGCCGGTTTCGCGGTCTACGGCTCCGGCGACGGCGACGTCGCCAAGTTCACGCTGCGCGGCAAGAGCGCGGCCGCGGTGGCCGAGGCGCTCGATCGGATCAAGGGCGCCTTCGTCGGCGCGACGGCCACCCATCACGATACCCACGTCGTGGTCGGCGTTCCGGCGGGGGAGGCGGACCGCTTCGCCGCCTGGCTCGCGAACGACGCACCGGAGATCGACCTGGTCGGCCGCGGGCACCGCATGGAGCTCTACAAGGAGGTCGGCATGCCGGAGACGGTGGCCGAGCGCTTCGGCCTCGCCGCGATGCGCGGCACCCACGCGATCGGGCATACCCGCATGGCGACGGAATCGGCGGTCACGACCGATGGTGCCCATCCGTATTCGACCGGAGCGGACCAATGCCTGGTCCACAACGGCTCGCTCTCCAATCACAACAACCTTCGCCGGGTTCTGCGCCGTGAAGGTTTCGACTTCGAGACGGAGAACGACACCGAGGTCGCCGCCGCCTATCTTTCCTGGAAGATGCGCGAGGGCAAGTCGCTCGGCGACGCGCTCGAGGGCAGCCTCGCCGACCTCGACGGCTTCTACACCTTCGTCGTCGGCACCGAGAACGGCTTCGGCGTGCTCCGCGACGGCATCGCCTGCAAGCCGGCGGTGATGGCCGAGACCGACCGGTATGTCGCCTTCGGCACCGAATACCGCGCGCTCGCCGTCCTCCCCGGCATCGACAAGGCGCGGGTCTGGGAGCCCGAGCCCTCCACGGTCTATTTCTGGGAACGCTGATGCCTGAGGTCGATCTCGCAAGGTCCACGCTCCGCGACCTGAACGGGGCGCTCCACAAGCTCCGTCCCGACACCAACGAACGGCACTGGCTGGTCGAGAATCCCGCCGGCAAGCATGCTGTCGCCGCGGGACTGGATGCGCCGGTGACGGTCGAGATCAACGGCTCGGTGGGCTACTACTGCGCCGGCATGAACAAGCTCGCCACCGTCATCGTCCATGGCAGCGCCGGCACCGGCGTCGCCGAGAACATGATGTCGGGCTTCGTCCACGTCGAGGGCGATGCCAGCCAGTCGGCCGGCGCTACCGGCCGCGGCGGGTTGCTCCGCATCGACGGCAACGCCTCCTCGCGCTGCGGCATCTCGATGAAGGGCATCGACATCGTGGTGAAGGGCTCGGTCGGGCACATGAGCGCCTTCATGGCGCAGGCCGGCAACCTCGTCGTGTTCGGCGACGCCGGCGACGCACTCGGCGACTCGATCTACGAGGCCCGGCTTTTCGTCCGCGGCAAGGTCGCGAGCCTCGGGGCCGACTGCATCGCGAAGCCGCTCGCCGACGAACACAAGGCGGCGCTGCATGCGCTCCTCGAGCGGGCCGGCCTCGACGGCACGGTCGATCCATCCGAGTTCACGCGCTACGGCTCGGCCCGCAAGCTCTACAATTTCCACGTCGACCACGCCGGGGCCTATTGATGGACCGCACGCCGCCCACCCATCCGCGCCATTCGGCGACCTTCGACGCCTACACGCTTTCCGAGATCCGGCGCGCTGCGGCCACCGGCATCTACGACATCCGCGGCGCCGGCGCGAAGCGGAAGGTCCCGCATTTCGACGACCTCCTCTTCCTCGGCGCCTCGATCAGCCGCTATCCGCTCGAAGGCTACCGGGAGAAGTGCGGCACCGACGTCTGGCTCGGTACCCGCCATGCCGAGAAGCCCATCCACCTCCGGATCCCGATCACCATCGCCGGCATGAGCTTCGGCTCGCTGTCGGCGCAGGCCAAGGAGGCGCTGGGCCGCGGCGCGACCATCGCCGGCACCTCGACCACCACCGGCGACGGCGGCATGACCGAGGAGGAGCGCGGCCACTCGCAGATCCTCGTCTACCAGGTG
>JBIQKL010000217.1:0-2177 GCA_044506555.1 Hyphomicrobiales bacterium
CCATGCTGAGGCGCTCCGCGAAGCGGAGCCTCGAAGCACGCAATACGGCGGTGCCCGACGATGGCCGGCGGCACGCCTCTTACCCGGTCGCTGCGCGACCACCCGCAAGGGGAGAGGGTTGGATGGCGTGGGTTGAGCCGGATCTCAGACACGGAGCCGTGCTCCTTCGGGATCGATGTGGCAGGGCGGGCAGACCTCGACCAGCACGTCCTGTCCGCGGAGCGGGTCGGCAGCCCGGACCACCTCGCCGTGGTGCTCCGGCCCGCGCGACAGCATCGCGAGGCCGACCCAATGGCCGAGCGAGGGTGAGTAGGCGACCGAGGTGACGTAGCCTTGATCGTTCTCGGAGGTCGCGGCGGCGTCGCGCGACACGAGATGGGCGCCGGCGCGGAGCCGCTCGGCGCGATCCACCGGCCGGATGCCGATCAGCGTCGGCCGCTCGGGATCGGTGAGCGCCGGCCGGCCCGCCATGAAGCAGCCGATGAAGTCCTTCTTCTTCGACAGGAGTTTTCCGAAGGCGAGGTCGTGGGCGGTGGTCTGGCCGTTGAGCTCGTTGCCGGCCGGATGCCCCTTCTCGATCCGCATCACCCCGAGCGCCTCGGTACCGTAGGGGACGATGCCGTGTGGGACGCCGGCCGCCATGATGGCGCGGATCAGCGCATCGCCATGGCGGCCCGGCACGCCGATCTCGTAGGCGAGCTCGCCGGAAAAGGAGAGGCGGTAGAGCCGCCCGGCGACGCCGCCGCAGACCGACACCGGACCGCAGGCGAGATACGGGAACGCCTCGTTCGACACGTCCTGCCCGGGGTCGAGGAGCGCGGCGACCACCTCCCGCGCCCTCGGCCCGGCGATGGCGTATTGCGCCCACTGCTCGGTGACCGAGACCATCTGCACGTCGAGGTCGGGCCAGATCACCTGGTGGCAATATTCGAGGTGCTGCATGACCTTGACCGCGTTGGCCGTGGTCGTGGTCATGAAGTAGTGGTCCTCGGCGAGGCGGGCGGCGGTGCCGTCGTCCATGACGAAGCCGTCCTCGCGGAGCATCAGGCCGTAGCGCGCCTTGCCGACCGCGAGCGTCGAGAAGGTGTTGGCGTAGATGCGGTCGAGGAAGGCGCCGGCGTCCGGACCCTGCACGTCGATCTTGCCGAGCGTCGACACGTCGCAGACGCCTACGCGCGCGCGGGTTGCCTTCACCTCGCGGGTGACCGACTGCAGCCAGTCGGTCTCGCCCGGCACTGGAAACCATTGCGCCCGCAACCAGTTGCCGGTCTCGACGAACACCGCGCCAAGCTCCTCCGCCCAGTGGTGCGAGGGCGTCAGGCGCGTCGGGCGAAAGTCCTTGCCACGGTGATGGCCGGCGAAGGCGCCGATGGCGACCGGGCTGAACGGCGGCCGGTAGGTCGTCATGCCGACGGCCGCGACCGGCTGCTCCGTGACCCCCGCGAGCACGGCCATGCCGGCCGCGTTGCCGGTCTTGCCCTGGTCGGTGGCCATGCCGAGGGTCGTGTAGCGCTTGAGGTGCTCGGCGATGCGGAAGCCGTCGCGGACGGCGAGCTTCACGTCGGAGACGTTGACGTCGTTCTGGAAGTCGATGAATGCCTTGCCGACCGAGTCCTTCACGTACCAGAAGGGCGCGAAGGCGGCGCTCTCGTCGTCGGCGCGGGGCGGGTTCGTCTCCGGCGCGGCGAAGCCGGCCGCCTCGGCCGCCTCGATGCCGGCCGCGTCGCCCGCGCGGAGGCACGCGCCGAGGCCGAACTGGCCCGCCGCAGCCCCGGCGACAGCCATCCCGGGCGGCAGCGTACCGGGCACGAGCGCCGCGGCGAGGTCGCTCCATACCGGCTTGCCGCCGAGATGGGATGTGAGATGGATCGACGGCGTCCAGCCGCCGGATACCGCGACCAGGTCGCAGGCGACATGCAGGTCGCGTCCCGCCGCGTCGCGGATCAATGCGCTCCGGACGGCCCGGCCGCCCTTCGCCTCGATGACGCGGCCGCCCGGAACCAGCGTCGCGTTCGCCGCGATGGCTGCCTCGCGGACAACGGCCGGCGGGTCGCCGCGGGTGTCGACCACGGCGGAGACGACGATGCCGGCGGCGGCGAGGTCGGCCACCGTCGCGGCCGCGCCGTCGTTGTTGGCGAAGACGACCGCCTTCCGGCCCGGCGCCACGGCGAAGCGGT
>JBIQKL010000006.1:0-10333 GCA_044506555.1 Hyphomicrobiales bacterium
CATTCCAATACAACTCGACATCATCAACAGTTGCTTGACCCGAGGATCGCGGGACGCATCGTGCTGCTGGGGTGGTTACGCGGGACCGATCCCCGCGTTGTGCCCCGTGATGCCGATCCTCGGGTCAAGCCCGAGGATGACGGGGGAGAGCGGGATACCCGCAGAAAGCGGGCGGCGGGAGAACGCAGGTCGGCGGAGAGGACGACCGCGGCGGAGAGATCATAGCGCCTCGGTCTCAGGCACAGCGGTCGCCTCCCATCCGATGCATCCACACCATCCGTCATCCTCGGGCTTGACCCGAGGATCGCGGGACGCATCGTGCCGCTGGGGTGGTTACGCGGGACCGGTCCCTGCGTCGTGCCCAGTGATGCCGATCCTCGGGTCAAGCCCGAGGATGACGGGGAGAGCGGGATACCCGCGGAGAGCGGACGCGGAGCGAGGATAACGGTGGAGCAGGTTGTTGGGCGCAGAACCTCATTGCCGCCCGGCCCATGCTTGCCCAGCGCCGTATCGGTCCCCATGTTCTGGGCGTTCGCCTCGACGCCACCGTGAAGGGAGAATCGGGCCATGACCGACATGCCGATGCGCCGCGAGCCGCGCTTCGCCCTCGACCCGGCGGCGCATCCGGAGCTGTTCGAAGGAACGCTGTCCAAGCGCGTCGTCGCCTTCATCTGCGACGCGATCATCGTCGGCCTCCTGATGATCCCGGCCGCGCTGGTCGTCTTCGTCCTCGGCATCGTCACCCTCGGCGTGGCGTGGTTCCTTTATGGCGGACTTTTCGCCATCGTCGCCCTCGGCTACGTCGCGCTCACCCTGGGCGGCCGGAATTCGGCAACCATCGGCATGCGCTGGGCCGGGATCGAGCTGCGGGCGTGGGACGGCGGGCCGTCGTCGCCGCTGCTCGCGGTGATGCATTCGCTGATCTTCTGGTTCTCCTGCGGCCTGCTGACGCCGCTGGTCCTGCTCGTCGGCCTGTTCACCGCGCGGCGACAGCTCCTCCACGACCTGATCCTCGGCACCATGGTGGTCAACAGCGCCGCCCTCGTCCGCCTCGAGGACCGCTTCCGATAGCCACGCCCCAGCCTCGGCCTTCCCCACCGCAGCCGCTTGGTATTATGGTTGCGGGAGAGGGTGATCATCCGTGACTCCCGCCTGAAATGACGCATCAACCGACCGAGACCCCGCAGTTCTACCTCACCGCCCCGGCACCCTGCCCCTACCTCGCAGGCCGCCACGAGCGGAAGGTCTTCACCCATCTGGTCGGGGATCGCGCCGCCGCGCTCAACGACATCCTGACCCAGGGCGGCTTCCGGCGCAGCCAAAACATCGCCTATCGCCCGGCCTGCGAGGGCTGTCGCTCCTGCATCTCGGTCAGGACGGTGGTCGACGGCTTCAGGCCCTCGCAGAGCATGAAGCGGGTCACGGCGCGGAACCGGGACCTGGTCGGCGCGGCGACCACCGCCAGCCCGTCGTCGGAGCAATACTCGCTGTTCCGGAGCTATCTCGACGCCCGGCACGCCGAGGGCGGCATGGCCGACATGTCGGTGCTCGACTACGCGATGATGGTCGGCGAATCGTATGTCGCGACCAGCGTCTTCGAGTACCGCTTCCGCGGTCCCGACAGCGCCTTCACCGGCCGCGGCGAGGGGCCGCTGATCGCGACCGCGCTCACCGACGTCCTCGCCGACGGCCTGTCGATGGTCTACTCGTTCTACGATCCTGGCTATGCCGACCGCAGTCTCGGCACCTTCATGATCCTCGACCACATCGCCCGCGCCCGGAAGATGGGCCTGCCCTACGTCTACCTGGGATACTGGGTCGAGGGCTCGCCGAAGATGGACTACAAACGGCGCTTCGGCCCGCAGGAGCACCTGATGGCGCGGGGCTGGACCCGGGTCGACTGAGCGGGCAGCGCCTCCGACGACGCTATTCGACGTCGTCGAGGATCTGGACCTCGGCCGGGCCTTCGACGCCTCCCTCCGCCATCGCCGCCCGGAGCACGTCCGACCGCGTCCAGGCGCGCGCCTCGCGGAGCGAGCGGGCCCTTAGGATCGTGACGATCGCTGCCGGATCGTCCGCGTCGCGGTGCACGCTGGCCGAATCGATGCCGTGTTCGAGGCGGGTCAGGGCCAGCGCGTCGAAGACGCGCTTCCAGTGGTCGAAGTCGGCAACCCTGAACCGGACGATCATCGTCGCCATCCGCCGAGCATAGCACCGGCGGCGGCGCGCGATATCCCCTAAACGATGCCAGGCGTTCCGAAGCGATTGGAGCGCGGAAAGCCGTTGGGCGGCAGGCGGCCGGCCTGGGCCCGGTCGCCGATCCAGTCCTTGAGCTCCGCCATCGAGCGGACGAAGACCCGGCCGGAGGAGTCGAGCCACATCAGGCCGTCGGCCTTCGCGAAGACGCGCAGGTCGGCAATGCCGCCGTCCTTGAATTTCTGGAGCCGGACGCCCTTGCCCCGCGCCATCTCCGGCACCTGATCGAGCGGGAAGACGAGCAGCTTCCGGTTCTCGCCGAGCGCCGCCACCATGTCGCCGCGGGCCGAGACGCAGAGCCGCACCTCCTCCGGTGCGTCGACCGACATCACCTGCTTGCCCTTCCGGGTATTGGCGAGGACGTCCGTTTCGGCGACGACGAAGCCGCGGCCGTCGGTGGAGGCGACGAGCAGCTTGCGGTCGGGATCGTGGACGAAGGCGGCCACCACGTCCTCGGCGGCATCGAGGTCGACCAGCAGCCGGAGCGGCTCGCCATGGCCGCGGCCGCCGGGCAGCTTGTCGCCCTGGAGTGTGAAGAAGCGCCCCCCGGTCGAGGCCACGAGTATCCTGTCCGTGGTCTGCGCCGGGAACGCGAACTTGAGCGAGTCGTCGCCCTTGAACTGAAGGCCCGAGGTGTCGCCGACGTGGCCCTTCAGCGCGCGGATCCAGCCCTTCTCGGAGACGATGACCGTGATCGGCTCGCGCTCGATGGTAGCCTCGAGCACGGCTTCCGCGATCTCCGCGGCCGGCGCATCGGCGAAGCTCGTCCGGCGGCGACCGAGCGCGGTGTCGGGGCCGAAGGTCTTGCGGATCGCTCGGATCTCGTCGGCGATCGCGTCCCATTGCCTGCCCTCGGAGGCGAGCAGCCCCTCGATGTCCTGCCCTTCCTTGGTGAGCGCGTCGTGCTCGCCGCGGATCTCGAACTCCTCGAGCTTCCGGAGGCTCCGGAGCCGCATGTTGAGGATCGCCTCGGCCTGCACTTCGGTGAGCCCGAACCGCGCCATCATCACCGGCTTCGGCTCGTCCTCGGTCCGGATGATCCGGATCACCTCGTCGATGTTGAGGTAGGCGATGAGGTAGCCGTCGAGCACTTCGATCCGGTGCCGGATCTTCTCGAGCCGGAAGCGCGAGCGGCGTTGGAGCACCTCGCGGCGGTGCGCCAGCCACTCGGTCAGCACCTCGCCGAGCGACATCACCCGCGGCACGCGGCCGTGGGAGAGGACGTTGAGGTTGAGCGAGACCTTGGTCTCGAGGTCGCTGGCCCGGAACAAGGACTCCATCATCACCGCCGCATCGACGGTACGGGACCGCGGCTCGATGACGATACGGATATCCTCGGCGGATTCGTCGCGGACCTCGGCGACCAGCGGCAGCTTCTTGCCGTCGACCAGTTCGGCGATGCTCGCGATCAGCTTCGACTTCTGGACCTGGTAGGGAATCTCGGTGATCACCGCGACGTAGGTGCCGCGGCCCTGCTCCTCGACGCTCCACCGGGCCCGGACCCGGAAGCTGCCGCGGCCGGTCTCGTAGGCCGCGACGATGTTCTCCCGCGGCTCGACGATGATGCCGCCGGTGGGCAGGTCCGGCCCGGGCACATGGCCGACCAGCGTCTCGGTCCGGGCGTTCGGCGCCTTGATCAGGTGCAGCGCCGCGCTGCACAGTTCCGCCGCGTTGTGCGGCGGGATGTTGGTCGCCATGCCCACCGCGATGCCCGAAGAGCCGTTGGCGAGGAGGTTCGGGAAGGCGCCGGGGAGCACCACCGGCTCCTCGTCGCTGCCGTCATAGGTGGGGCGGAAATCGACCGCATCCTCGTCGATGCCGTCGAGCAGCAGGCGCGCCACCTCGGTCAGCCGCGCCTCGGTGTAGCGCATGGCGGCGGGGTTATCGCCGTCGATATTGCCGAAATTGCCCTGGCCGTCGATCAGCGGGTAGCGGACGGCGAAGTCCTGCGCCAGGCGGGCGAGCGCGTCGTAGATCGCCTGGTCGCCGTGCGGGTGAAAATTGCCCATCACGTCGCCGACGATCTTGGCCGACTTCTTGAACGCCTGGTTGGGGTTGAGGCCGAGGAGGCGCATCCCGTAGAGGATGCGCCGGTGCACCGGCTTCAGCCCGTCGCGAACGTCGGGCAGCGCCCGGTTGGTGATCGTCGACAGCGCGTAGGCGAGATAGCGCTCCTCGAGCGCCTCGCGAAGGTTGACCGGCTCGATCGCGCCGCCGGACGGCGGAATCACATCTTTTCCCATGGCCGTGGGGATAGCCCTCCCGGGCCGGCGACACAACGCCGGCCGAACGGCGGCGCCGGACTCAGAACCCTTCGAGCACGATCTTGCCGCGCGCCGTGCCGCTCTCGATCAGCGCGTGGGCGCGCTTGAGGTTCGCCGCGTTGATTGGACCGAAGACCTCGGCAAGCGTGGTGCGGATCGTGCCGTCGTCGACCAGCCGCGCGACCTCGTTCAAGAGAACGCCCTGTTCGGCCATGTCGGCGGTCTGAAAGACGGGCCGCGTATACATCCACTCGCCATGCACCGAGACGCTCTTCCGGAGCAACGGCTGGATGTCGAAATTCTGGAGGCCGTCGATCAGGCCGAAGCGGCCCTGCGGCGCGATCAGGGCCTCGATCTCGCCGATGTGGCTCTGGGTATTGGTGGTCGAGAACACGAAGGCGGGCGCGCCGATGCCGAGCGCCGCGACTTGGCCGGCCAGGGGCCGGGAATGGTCGATGACGTGATGGGCGCCGAGCCCCTCGACCCACGCCCTGGTCTCCGGCCGCGAGGCCGTGGCGATGACGCTGAGGTCGGTGAGCTTTCTGGCGAGCTGGACGGCGATGGAGCCGACCCCACCGGCGCCGCCGATGATCAGGATGGCGCGCGCCGCGCCGGGGACCGGGCGGCCATTCACGTCGAGGCGATCGAACAGACCCTCCCATGCGGTGATCGAGGTGAGCGGCAATGCCGCCGCCTCGGCGAAGCCGAGCGTTTCCGGCTTCCGGCCGACGATCCGCTCGTCGACGACGTGCAACTCGGCGTCGGTGCCCTGCCGGTCGATGGAGCCCGCGTAGAACACCGCGTCGCCCGGCTTGAAGAGCGTCGCGTCCGGGCCGGTCGCGACGACGGTGCCGGCGGCGTCCCAGCCGAGCACCTTCCATTCCCCCGGCGCGGGCGTCGTGCCGCGGCGGACCTTGGTGTCGACCGGGTTGACCGACACCGCATTCACGGCGACGAGCAGGTCGCGTCCGCCGGGCACGGGATCGGGCAGCTCGACGTCGACCAGCGAAAGCTCTTCCGCGATCGGGAGCGAGGCCCGGTAGGCAACGGCGCGCATGACACATCTCCTCGTTCGTCTTCGGTGCGGTGCAATTGACATCGCAGATGCGTCACCGCAAAGCGAGCGCCCCGTATCGTACGGCCGGCGCGAGAGCATGCCGACCGCAGGTCGGCTATAGGATACGGACTCGGCAATCGAAAGGCGGTTCCCATGTCCACCACGCCCCTCGCCGGTCCGTTGTCCGGCACCTGTCGCTGCGGAGCGGTACGCATCGAGCTGACGGCGCCGCCGATCATGACCGCGGCCTGCCATTGCCGCGGCTGCCAGCGGATGAGTGCCAGCGCCTTCTCGCTGACGGCGATGGTGCCGCCCGCGGCGTTCCGGGTGACGGCGGGCGAGACGGTACGCGGCGGCATCAAGGGCCCGCAGCTCGACCACCGCTTCTGCCCCGAATGCATGACGTGGATGTTCACGCGGATCGCCGGGGTCGACGATTTCCTCAACCTTCGCCCGGCGATGCTCGACGATCCGCGCTGGTGCACCCCATTCATCGAGACGATGACCGTGGAGAAGCTGCCATGGGCCGACACGCCCGCGAAGCACAAATATGCCGGCTTCCCTCCGCCCGAGGACTATGGCCCCCTGCTCGCGGAATTCGCCGCCGATCTGTCCGCGGCCGCTGGCCGTCCCGTCTAGGACGTCTCGACGATGTCGTCGTCGATGCCTTCGATCGCGAACACCGGCTCACGACCGAGGCCGCCGCCGGTCACGCCGTCGTTCCGCCGGATGAGCCGGGTCGGCTGAAGGCGCTGGATCGCGGCGACCGCCTCGGCAAGGGCCCGGTAGAGGTCGTGCACGTGCTCCCGCGGGTGGAGGAGCGACTGCCCGTAGCGCGGCTCCCAGCCGATCATGAAGGCGAGCTCGACCCCCACCTGGGGCCCGAGCAGGCGGCCGAGCCGGTGGAACCGCGCGAGGTTCGGGCAGGCGGTGCCGTCGAGATAGGACTGGAGCGTGCGACGGTCGATCCCCGTCGCGTCGGCGACCTGGCCGAGCTCCCACGGCCCGTTCGGCCCGATGATCGTCCGCAGCCGATACGAGAGCCGCGAGGCGACGGCGGCGACGTCGATGTCCTCGACCCGAAGCGGCGACCGGAACTCGGGCAGCGTCTCGAACTGGTCGTCGTCGGGCGAAGGCGCCGGCGCCGCCGGCGGCGAATGGGTGCTGCCGCCGGGCGGGACCAGGTCCTGCTCCGGCAGCACGTCCTCGAGCACGCCGATCGCGTGGGCGAGCTCGGTGCGGAGATCCTCGAGGTCGAGCGCCTCGGGCGGCACCACGTCGGAGCGCGGCATCCAGCCCTTCATCAGGTTGAGCTCGATGCCGATCTCGGGTCCGAGCACCGCGAGCAGGCGCTTGTACTTGACGAGGTTGGGACAGGCCGTGCCCTGGGCATAGGCCTTGAGGGTGCGGACGTCGATCTGGGTCAGCGCCGAGACGCCGAGATAGCTCCAGCGCCGACCGGTGCCGACGAGCTTCTGGAGCCGGTAGCTGAGCCGCTGCGTCACTGCCTCGGGCGTGATCTCCGCGATGCCGAGAGCCGGGGCGAAGCGTCGGGCAGAGCGCGGCATGATCGCATCCTTTCGCGTCGGGAGCCCTACCAGGCGGGCATGCTCGGATACCACCCCGGGCGGGCGCTGTCGGCAAGGGTCGGATTGAGGAAGCGGTCGACCGCGGCACCGGAGCTCGCGAGGCTGCTGTACTTGGCGAGCTTCGCCTCGTCGATCTCGATGCCGAGGCCGACTCCCTCCGGCGGCGCGATGCGCCCGTCCTTCGGCAGGAGCATGTCGCCGGCGATGACGTCGTCGACGAGATGCAGGTACATCGCGTCCGCCGCCATCGTGCAGTGCGGCATGGCGACCCCGGCGTGGATCATCGCCGCCCAGCCGATGCCGAGCTCGGTGCCGCTGTGGATGCCGATGTCGAGGCCGGTCGCCGCGCACATCCGGTCGAGCTCGATCGTCGGCCGCATGCCGCCCCAGTACCAGAGGTCGCTGAGCACGATGTCGACGGCGCCGGCGCTCAGCCCCGGCCCGAACTCCTCGAACTTGGTGACGCACATGTTGGTCGAGAGCGGCGTTTCGACCGCGCGCCGGACCGTTGCCATAGACGGGATGCCCCAGCACGGGTCCTCGAAGTATTCGAGCCCGAGCTTGTCGAGCTCGCGGCCGATGCGGATCGCGGTGGCGACCGTCCACGAGCCCTGCGGATCGAGCCGGAGGCGCATATCGCGGCCGAACGTCTCGCGGAGCGCGGCAAGCGTGTCGCGGTCGGTCTCGGGGCTGAAATAGCCGCCCTTCAGCTTGAGCGTCCCGAAGCCGTAGCGCTCGACCCAGCGGCGGGCGAGGTCGACCACGTCGCCGGGCGAATGGACCTCCTCCGTCCCGTCGTCATTGGCATGCGAGTAGAACAGGTACCCGGAGACCGCGATCGTGTCGCGGACCTTGCCGCCGAGCAGTTCGTAGACCGGGACCTGCGCCGCCTTGCCCTGAATGTCGAGGCAGGCCATCTCGATGCCGGCGATGACCGGCTCGAGCGCCTGCCAGGGGTAGTAGTTCCAGTTGCGGATCCGCGCCGCGATCACCGACGTGCTCCACGGGCTGGTGCCGCGGAGCGCCGCCTCGAAGGTCTTGAGCGCCTCGGGCTTGATCCGCGCCGAGACGTCGCCCCAGCCGACGATGCCGTTGTCGGTCGTCACCTTGACGATCGTGCGCGCCCAGGAGCGGAGCGAGCCGTAGCTCGTCAGAATCTGGGCGCGCCCGGGGATGGTGACGGAAATCCCCTCGATGCTTTCGATCTTCAACGCCATCCCCCAATCGTTTGCGAGCCGCCGCGGCCGGCGCGGCCTCAACCGGAATCCGGCGCCACTATGCATCCGGATTCAATGTGCGAAACGCGCAAATGCCCCGTCGCGACGGCTCGCGCCAAACGGACAATGACTTGCGCCGGCACCGGGCGGAGGCTGCGGCGCTGCGGATCGAAGGAGCTGACGATGGATACGGGCCTTGCGGGCAAGCGCGTCTTGGTGACCGGCGCGGCGTCGGGAATGGGACGCGAGATGGCGCTCGCCTTCGCGCGCGAGGGCGCGCATGTGGTGGTGACCGACATCGACGACCCGCGCGGCGAAGCCACGGCCACCGATGCGCAGGCGCTCGGCAGCGGCGCCGAGTACCGGCACCTCGACGTCGCCGACCGGGATGCGGTCAACGCGGTGGTTGCCGACGTCGAGGCGCGGCTCGGTCCGGTCGACGTGCTCGTCAACAATGCCGGCATCCTGTCGCTGGCTGCGATCGAAGCGCTGACCGAATCCGAGTGGGACCGGGTCCAGGCGGTCAACGTCAAGGGCCCGCTGTTCCTGATGCAGGCGGTGGTGCCGGGGATGCGGCGGAGCGGCGGCGGGCGGATCGTCAACATCTGCTCGGTGGTCTCGAAGATGGCGGGAAGCCTCCCCTATGCGCATTATGCGGCCTCCAAGGCGGCGCTGTGGAGCCTGACCATGTCGGCGGCGCGCGAATGGGCGTCGATCCCGATCACCGTCAACGGCGTCGCGCCCGGCTCGATCATCAACACCGAGTTCTCGAAGGACCTGAACCTCGATAACGATCCCGACGTCGTCGGCCAGGCGATCCCGATGCGCCGCCGCGGCGAGCCGCTCGACGTGGTGCCGGCGGTGATCTTCCTCGCCTCCGAGCAGGCGCGCTACATCACCGGCGAGATGATCGACGTCAACGGCGGCCTCCGCATGGATTGAGGCCGATGCGGGCCGTCGTCACCGGCGCCGCCGGCCTCCTCGGCCGGGCCGTGGTCGCCGCACTCCACGCCGACGGCTGGGAGGTCGTCGCGCTCGACCGGCCCGGTGCCGTTGCGCCTCGAAGTATCGTCGCCGTCGACCTCAGGGACGCTGCGGCGGCGGAAGCCGCGATCCCTGCCGCCGACGTGCTCATTCATTGCGCCGCTCTTCCCTCGCTCGACGCGGGTCCGGAGGCCGTCGTGTGGGGCGACAACCTCGCCATGACCGGCAACGTCCTCCTCGCCGCGGAACGTCGCGGTATCCGCACAATCGTCTACGCATCGAGCCAGTCGGCGCTGGGGCTGCCGACGGCGCCGCATCCGGTCGCGCCGGACTACCTTCCCGTCGACGAGGACCATCCCTGCCGCCCCTGGGACGGCTACGCACAGTCGAAGCTCGCAGGCGAGGATCTCGCGGCGATGATTGCGCGCCGGAGCGGCATCGGTATCTGGAGCCTCCGCTTCCCGGTGATCTGGGACCCGGCCCGTCACGCGCAATGCGTGCGGCTACGGTTGGAGCGGCCGCTCCAAGGTGCCAAGAGCCTGTGGGCCTATGTCGACGTGCGGGACGCGGCGACAGCCGTGGCGAAGTCTGCGCAACGTCACCCCGAACGCGTGGAAGTGCTGAACGTCACCGCCGCCACGCCGTTCGCGGACCGACCGATGGACGAGTTGCTGCGAGAATTCTTTCCGAGCGTCGGTGACATCCGTACGCCCGTTTCGGCCGACACGCCGCTATTCGACAATCGACGCGCCATCGCCCGACTCGGCTTCACGGCGCGTTACCGGTGGACCCCGCGGGGCATCACGACGGCGTAGAGGCCCGAAGCCTCTACGCCCTTGTCCGGATAGGCCGCTGGCCGCGGCGGACGATCAGTTATTGTTGTTATTGTTGCCACCGCCCCCGCCATTCCCGTTGCCACCGCCCTTGGTGCCGTCATTGCCGAAGGCCTCGCCGTCAAGGGTGTCG
>JBIQKL010000006.1:10433-19159 GCA_044506555.1 Hyphomicrobiales bacterium
GTTGCCACCGCCCTTGGTGCCGTCATTGCCGAAGGCCTCGCCGTCAAGGGTGTCGGTGACCCCCTGACCGGCGCCGGAACTGTCGAGCACGCTGTCACCCTGGTTCGACTGGTCGGCAGGCGCCTGGGAGGTATCGTCCGTGGTGCCGGTGGTGTCATCGGTGTTGTCGTCGTTGTCGCAAGTAACGGCATTACCGGACCCGTCCGGCGGGCAGTCGTCCGACTGTGCGAAGGCCGGAGCGCTGGCGATCGTGAAAGCAGCCGCGGCTGCCAACAGCATCTTGTACATCTCGTCCTCCATTTCTGGTTGCGGGTATTGGCCCGTCGGACAAGAAGCGGCGGAGACAGGCGGATGTTCCACGGAAAAGAGCCCTTTTTGCCGCCGGCGGACGGTGCGTCATTTTCCAAATCGGCGCGGCCGCCGAACCGTGCCGCCGCGATGGTTCCCTCCGACGTCGGGGTTTTCGCCGTCGCAAATCTAGGGCATTTTGAGTACGGACAGCCGGGCCTGCGCGGGCGTACGTCCTGGCCGGGGTGGGAATGGCAGCGATCGATCCAAATAAGGATCTGGCCGCGACGACCCCATATCGGAGAGGGCGGCCTGGGGAGGATCTGCATGCATTTCATCGCGAGCAAGTTACTGGCTGTAGCATTTGCGGTCGGCGCCGGATCGGCTCTGATCGCTGACAATGCGCGCGCCGAAGTGGATTTCGCAGGCGAGACGATCACCATCGTCGTCGGCTTCGGCGCCGGCGGCGGCTATGACGCGTTCGGCCGCCTGGCCGCCGACCATCTCGGCGCGTTCCTTCCCGGCAACCCCGCCGTCATCGTCGAGAACATGCCCGGCGGCAGCGGCCGGCGGTCGCTGGTCTACATGGCGACGGCAGCCCCGAAGGACGGCACGGCGATCACCATCCCGCCGGCCAACCTCGCCATCGACGCGCTCCGCGGCGAGGACGCCGGCACCGTCGATCCCACCGCCTTCGGGATCATCGGCCGCATCTCCGACGCGCGCGAGCTCGAGATCACGCGGGCCGATTCGGAGACCAGCACCTTCGCCGACGCGCAGGAGCGCGAGACGTTGATGGCGAGCGACGGCCCGACCGGCAACAGCAGCACCGTGCTCCGCGTCCTCAACACCTATTTCGGCACCCGGTTCAAGCTCATCGAAGGTTTCGCCGGCACCGCCGAGATGGCGCTCGCCATGGAGCGCGGCGAGGTCGAGGGCATGGTCGCCTCGGTCCAGACCGCCGCCATCACCCATCCCGAGTGGTTCACCGAGAACAAGGTCAACATCCTCTGGCAGCAGGCCGCGGACCGCAGTCCCGATTTTCCCGACGTGCCGGCACTGGTCGAGTTCGCCCGGACCGACGACGAGCGGATGCTGCTCGGACTCCTGGTCGCCCAGGGCCAGATCGGCAAGACGCTGGCGGCGCCGCCCGGCGTGCCCGACGACGTGCTGGCAGCGCTCCGGGAAGGCTACGAGAAGATGATGGTCGATCCGGCGTTCCTCGCAGACGCCGAGAAGCGCAGGCTGGTGCTGGCGCCGGCAAGCGCCGCGGAGATCGAATCGGTCATCGCCGCGGCAATGGCGAGCGATCCCGAGACCGTCGCCAAGCTGGTCGCCGTGATCAACGCCGCGGCGCAGTAGCGCCGGCCCGCGCCGCACCGTCGGCCGTAGCCGCTGCCATGATGTCCGCAAGCCGCGCATCCGGGTCCGCCGCAGCCGCGGCCGCGAAGGCACCGAGCCGCGTCGCCAGATCGTCGAGCAGCTCCGGGGTGTAGATCCGCGGATCGATCGTCACGGACGATCCGGTCTCTTCGGCGAGCAGATTGAATCGCACGATCACCACACCCGAGCCGCCGGGGGGACGCGCCGTCCGTTCGGGACGCATGCTCACCCCGGCGATTGCCATCGGCGGCGTCGCCGTCGGCACGTGCACCCAGAGGAACAGGGGTGGCAGGTCTACGCCGCACTCGGCAAGCGCGCTCGCGAGCTCGGCAAGCGGGACATCCGCGAATCGATGGGCGTCGAGGACTTCGGCCCGGACGGTGCGGAGATGTTCGCGGAACGTCGCCCGCCGGTCGCACCGGATCACCAGCGGCACGAAATTGGCCAGTGGCCCGAAAACCGGCTCCAGCGCGGCATTGTTGCGGTTTGTGAAAACGCCGCCGATCGTCACCGCATCGTGCTGGATGATGTCCGCCACGACGGGCACGAGGCAGGCAAGCCGGACCATGTAGGGGGTGGCCGCCTCTGCATGGGCGAGCGCGTCGAGCCGCTCCGACGTAGCGGGCTCGAGGCCCCAATCGCGGCGCGACCGCGGCTCGCCGTCGCCGAGCGGACGCTTGCGGAGATACCCCGGGACCGTCCGCAGGTTCAGCGGACGCGGCTCCGCGAGAAGCTTCTGCATGAGCCAGGCCGTTGCCTCCTCGAACCGCCGGCCGCCGCGGCGCCAGATCTTCCGATGCCAGACCGCGAAATCCCCGAACTGCACCGGCATTTCGGGGAGTGCGGGCTCCGTCCCCTCGACCCGCGCGGCATAGAAGCCGCCGAGATCGCGGAGGAAGATGTTCCAGGACGGCGCATCGGTCAGGATATGATGGCTGGTCCGGACGAGGACATGGCTGGTCTCCGCGAGGCGGAACAGACGGAACTCGAGCGCCGGCCCGCCCAAAAGATCGAAGACGCGCCCGCCTTCCTCGATGATGCGCTCGGTGAGCACCGCTTCCGGATCCGCATGTCCTCGAAGATCGGTCACCTCGAGGTGGAGCGGACCCGGCGGCTCGATCACCTGCACCGGGTCGCCGTCGACGACCGCAAAACGGGTGCGAAGGATCTCGTGGCGCACCAGCACGGCCTCGAGCGCGGCGCGGAACGCTCCGACGTCGAGGGGGCCGTCGAGTCGGGACGTGGCCGCACGGGTATAGCGCCGCGAGTGCTGGGGGGTACGGGAGGTGCGCCAATAGGGCTCCTGGAAGAGCGAAAGCGCGATCGGCCCGTTCCGCGGCACGGCGACCAGCCGCTCGTCGGTCGCCGGGCGCCAGGTGCCGGTGTCGATCGCGGCGGCGAGATCCTTCAGGATCGGGTTCTCGACCAGCGCCTGGAACGGCAGCTGGAGCCCGAGCGCCGCGTCGATCCGGGTCGTCACCATCGCCGCGATCAGCGAGTCGCCGCCGAGGTCGAAGAAATCGTCGTCGCGGCCGATTCCCTCGAGGTCGAAGGCCTCTTCCCAGAATCCCGCCAGCAGCCGCTCGGTCGCGGTCTCGGGACCGGCCGATGCGGTCGCGGCCCGTGCCGGCGCGATGGCGCGCAGCCGCCCCCGATCGACCTTGCCGTTCGCTGTACGGGGCAGCGCCGCCATCGGCACGAAGACGGACGGCACCATGTGGCGGGGCATGAAGCCGCGCGCGATACCGCGAACCCGGCGCGGGCTCGGCATGACGCCGCCCCGTGCCACTACGTAGCCGACGAGCTGGGCCTCGCCGTCGGCGCGCGGCAGCGCCACCGCGGCCGCCTCCTCGATGCCGGGAAGCCCGATCAGGAACCGCTCGACTTCGGCGATATCGACGCGCTGCCCGCGGATCTTGTACGTCGCGTCGCGCCGCCCGGCATGGAAGATGTTGCCGTTCCCGTCGACGCGCCCGAGATCATCGCTCCGGAACATCCGGATGCCCTCGGGCAGCGCGACATAGTACTTTGCGGTGAGCGTGGGATCGCGCCAGTAGCTGTCGAAAAGAGACGGCGAGCCGATCGCGAGCTGGCCCGTCTCACCGGGCGGCACCTGGTTGCCGTCGGGCCCGAGGATGCGGATCTCGAGGCCGGGAAAGGCCCGGCCGACGGGAAGCGGACCGGTGCCCTGCGGGCTGTCGCGGTCGAGCAAGGCGCAGGCGATGTTGCCGACCTCGGATGCCCCCATCGTGCTGAGCAGGCGTCCATTGGGGAAATGCGTCAGAAACGCGCGGAAATCGTCCCAGGTCGCGACATCGGAACTCACTTTGACCATCCGCACCAGCGGGAAGGCGGAATCCGGCGCGAGCGTCTTCATGAAGCGGCGGAGCAGCGAGGAGGCGGAGATGAAGATCGTGATCCGGTTGTCCGCGAGCCATGCCTCGAGGCCGGTCACGCCGTAGTCCACCGTCGGGAACGGCAGGAGCGTGGCACCGCTGAAGAAGGTGCTCCACATGGTGTTCGTCGCCTGGCCGCCCCAGAGCGAGGCGACCAGCACGATCCGGTCCTCCGGTGCGACGGCCATCACCTCGCGCAGCGCCAGCGCGGCCCGCACGATATGCGCATGCGCCTGCAGCACCGCCTTCGGCTTGCCGGTCGAGCCGGAGGTGTAGACGAGGTAGGCGCCGTCCGCCGGGGCGATCGGCACCTCCGGGCTCGTCGCCGGAAGCCCGGCCAGGGACTCGTCCGCACGGATCACGCGGGTGCGGCTGCCGGCGAGGCGCATCGCGAGCTCGACATGGGGCTCTGCGGTGACGATCGCCTCCGGCTCGCTGTCGCCGACCAGCTCGAGGAGCCGGGGCAGCGGGTCGCGATGGTTGAGGACGTGATTGATGCGGCCCGCCTTGAGCGCGCCGAGCAGCGCGACGAACACCGACGGCCCGTCGGGCATGAGGTGCGCGACCCGGTCGCCCTTGGTGCCGGCCTCGAGCAGGCGGCGGGCAAAGCGGTTGGCCGCGGCATCGAGCGCGGCGTAGGTCATCGTCTCAGCGCCGAGGATCACCGCCGGCGCGTCCGGGCGATCCCGCACCCAGCGCGCGATGTTCGCAGCGACCGACGCCAGTGGCGGCGCCGGCGCCGCGTCGGTCAAAACGGTTGCGTCCGCGAACGAAGCCACCTTACAGAATCCCCCCCAGAAATGCCCGCAGAGCGGGAAAATGCTCCCCCAGCAGGCTGCGCGGCCAGACTATGGCCAGACCCTGATCGAAGACCAGCCAGAGCCCGACGAACAGTCCGGCGCCGACGACGAGGGCCGTGCGCCACGGTTCCCTCCCCTCGACCCGGACGAAGGCGGTGCCGAAGACGAACAGCGCCGGCAGGACGCCGATCACGAGGGCGAGCAGCAGCGCCCCGACGAGCCACGCGAAGTAGAGCGCGCCGCGCGTGAAGATCGTGCCTCTGGAGAGCGACGGATCGCTCTCCGCGATACTGCCGAGGTCGGCGGGCGCGCCGTTGTTGCCGTTGGCGGCGACAGGATCCTCGCCGCGGAACAGCTCGAGCCCGAGCGCGATCAATCCGCAGACGAGGCCGACAGAGGCGACGGTTTGCGGCGCGATGCGCGCCAGCCAGGGCCAGTCGCGGGTCTCGAACAGGGCCGCCGCCATGATGGCGACGAAGAACAGCGTGAACCACACCGCAGATCCGACGCGGAGACCGCGGCGACCGAAGCGGAACCGGCTTATCGTCGAGCTCATCAGGCGGCGCATCGGCCGGTACATGCCGTAGGCGGCGAGGACCAGCAGCACCACGACGACCGGGTGGCCGAGCCACGACCAGCCGTAGACCTGGACGGAGATGAACAGGTAGCGCTCGACCGAGTCGCCGAGCACCAGCCCGATCAAGAGCGGCGCCCTCGGCCAGCCGAGCTCGCGCATCAACCAGCCGAGCAGGCCGGCGCCGACCACGATCATCATGTCGGCCCAGGCGTGCTGGCCGCCGACGAAGCCGCCGACCAGCGCAAGGCTCAGGACGATCGGCACCAGGATCGCATAGCGGACGTCGACCAGCTTGATCATCCAGCCGCTCGCCAGGACGCAGATCAGCGTACCGAGCAGGGTCGCCAACGCGAGGCTGAGGATGATCAGGTAGGTGAGGTCGAGGTTCTTGGTCAGCATGTCCGGGCCGGGCACGATGCCCTGGACCTGAAACGCCCCGAGCATCAGCGCCATCGAGGCGCCGCCGGGAATGCCGAACGCTATGGTCGGGATCAACGACCCGCCCTCGCGCGCATTGTTGGACGATTCCGACGCGATGACGCCGCGAATGTCACCGGTGCCGAAGGTTTCCGTGTTCTTCTCGGTGCGCGCCGCATGGCCGTAGGCGATCCAGTCGATCACCGCCGCGCCCATGCCGGGCATCGCCCCGAGCATGGCCCCGAGCCATGAGCAACGGAGCATCAGCCACCAGTGGCGGAGCACGTCCCGGAGCCCCTGGTACTGGCCGCTGAGAGAGAATCCCTTGGGGCTGGCGCTGTCGGAGACCCGGGTGCGGGCGATCATCAGCCCCGCCAGCTCGGGGACCGCGAACAGGCCGAGCGTGAAGGGACCGAGCGGCAAGCCGTCCCAGAAGTAGTATTCCCCGAAGGTGAAGCGTTCGATGCCGGTCTGCGGGTCGATGCCGACCATCGCGATCAGGAGGCCGAGCGCGGCCGCGGTCAGCCCGCGAAGCGGATGGGGACCGCTGAGGCTCGCCACCATCGACAGGCCGAAAATGCAGAGGGCCAGCAGTTCCGGCGTGCCCAGATAGAGCATCACCGGCCGGAGGATCGGGATCGAGACCGCGAGCATCAGCGCGCCGAACAGGCCGCCGAGCGTGCTCGCCGCATAGGACGCGCCGAGCGCGCGGGCCGCCTGCCCCTTCTTGGCGAGGGGGTGGCCGTCGAGCACCGTGGCGGCACAGCCGATGGTGCCCGGCACGCCGAAGAAGATCGCCGGGATGACGTCGGAGGTCGCGACGACGGCCCACATGCCGATCAGCAGCGCCATGGCCGAGTAATGGTCGAGGCCGTAGGTGAACGGGATCAGCACGACGAGCGCCGTGAGCCCGCCGACGCCGGGCACGATGCCAACGGCGAGGCCGATCAGTACGCCCGCGACGAGCAGCACGAGCCGCGCCGGATCGAACAGCGCCGCCAGTGCCATGCCAGCCGCGGTCATTGGATCCATGCGCCGAAGTCTTTCGCGACAATCCCCCCGTGCCACCCGCGTCCGGGATTCCGGATGGACCGAAGCGATCCCCCAACCGCCGCGCGTGGGCCACCGGTTTGCCCGTTTGCGCCCGGATGATCAAGGCGCTCGCGACGAACGGTTGTCCTCATTACTGGACCGCGCCCCCCCTTGCCCGGACGAAACCTGAATGGCACGCTGCGGCCGGTCCTGAAGCTTGGCGCTGACCGGGGAAGAATGGCGCGTGACGCTCGTCCTGGCCATTGTCTTCGCCGGCGTCGCCGTCTGGCTGATTTTTTGCAGCAGCCGGCTGTTCGAGCCGCTTCTGTTCGGAGCCCTGCTGACCTGTGCCGCGCTGGCGCTTGCGATCGAGGCGCTCACCCTTGCCGGCGGGATGACGATCGGCGCGGTCCGCATCGCCTTCATCGGCGGCGGTGCGGCGGCCGCCGTCATCGCGTTCAGCTTCCGCCGCGCTCTGGTTCCCGGCGACCAAAGTCCACACATCGCGACCGGCGCACGGAGGCCACTCCTGGACCTGCCGGTCGTCGGCCTCTCGGCGACCGTCCTGTTCGTCCTTCTGGCGGCGACGGCGGTGACGGCGCTTTCGGCGATCTCCGCCACGGAAGACTCGATGGCGTATCATCTGCCGCGCATCGAGCACTGGATCCAGAACGGCGGCCTCGGCTTCTATCCGACCGACATCCTTCGCCAGCTCGAGTCGCAAGTGCTGGCGGAAGAATTGATCCTCGCCTTCCGCAGCCTCCATGCCGGCTACCGGACGGCGAACCTGGTCCAATGGCTTGCCTTCGCCGGGTGCATCGCGGTCGCGGCGCGGATCGCGGCCGAGCTCGGCGGCTCACGGCCGGCGCAATGCCTCGCCGCCGTCATCGCCGCAACCCTGCCGATGGCGCTATTGCAGGCGTCGAGCACGCAGAACGATCTCGTCGTCGCCTTCTTCTCCCTGGCCAGCGTCTACTACCTGCTACGGGTCAGGGTCGGCGGGCACCCCGTCGTCCTCTACGGTGCGGCGCTTGCCGCCGGGCTCGCGTTCCACGCCAAGGGGTCCGCGGCGATCCTGCTCTTCGGGTTCGTGATCGTCTTCGGCGGGAGGCTGGTCCTCGCCGCACGCTCGCCCCGCTTCTGGGGGCATGCATTCCTCGCCGCGGCTCTCGCCGGCCTGATCGTCGCGGGCCATCTCCACCGGAACCACGAGGCGTTCGGATCCCCAATCGGGCCGCTCTCGAAGACGACGTCGACCGAAGGCCCCACCGTCGGGAGCACGCTCTACAACATCGTGCGGAACATCGCCTCGAACGCGGGACCGGCCGTGGATGCGCTCGCCGTCGTCGACTGGACCGGCCGGGTGCTGGGGATCGAGAACGCCGATCCGCGCTATTCCTTCAACGGCCATCCCTTCACGAACGCGGAGCGCTCGGCCATGCGGCGCGAGGAGCGGGCAGGAAATCCGTATCACGTGCTCCTCTTCGCAGCGGTTCTCCTCGGCGCGACGATCATGGCCGCGCTGTCCAGGCGCTGGCGATGCCGCGTTCGGCCCCTCCTTCCCTACGCTGCGGCGACCCTGCTCTCGCTCCTCGCCTTCGCCGCCCTCCTCAAGTGGCAGCCATGGATCACGCGGCTGCAGGTCGGCGCCTTCATGCTGGCGGCGCCGGTCGTCGCAGTGGTGCTCGGATACCTTGCCTGGGCGACGCCGATCCTCGTCGTGCTCCTCGCATTGCAGGCCTATCCGCCGGCATTCTTCAACGCCAGCCGACCGCTTCTCGGCAAGCACGCCATTCGGACCCCGCAGGAGGGCGAGGCGCGCTTCCTCGCCGG
>JBIQKL010000006.1:19259-23651 GCA_044506555.1 Hyphomicrobiales bacterium
TCGGCAAGCACGCCATTCGGACCCCGCAGGAGGGCGAGGCGCGCTTCCTCGCCGGCCTGAGGGAGGGCTATGTCCAGCTCGCCGACCGGATCGCCACGCTACGCCCCGATGAGATCGGCCTGGTGATGACGGAAGTCAGCCCCGAGTTCCCGCTCTGGTACCTGCTCCGGCAGCGCCTGCCGCCGTCGGCCATGCCGCGCATCATCAGCGCCGGGGAAGACGATGCTTCCGGGCCGGACATCATCGTCTTCTTGGACCGTGCGGTCTCCGACTCGTTCCTGTCGTCCGGCTCGGTGACGCAGTATGGCGAAACGGAACTGTACCTCTACGAGCGGAGCGCGCCCGCAGCGCAATGACGGCTCAGGAATAGACGATGCCGCCGTCGACGTTGAGCGTCTGCCCGGTGACGAAAGCGCAATCGTCGGCGCAGAAGAAGGCGACGGGACCGGCGACGTCCTCCGGCGCGCCGATCCGCGCCATCGCCGTCTTCGCCTGCCACACCGCCCGCACCTCGGGATCGTCGAGGTTCACCCGGCCCATGTCGGTGAGGATGATGCCGGGGCAGATGCAGTTGGCGGTGATGCCCATGGTGCCGACTTCCTGAGCGAGCACGCGGGTGAAGCCCATCACCGCCGCCTTCGACGCCGAATAGTGCGCCTGCTCCGGGGCGCCGTGCTTGCCGCCGATCGAGGCGATGTTGCAGATCCGGCCGTAGCGCTGTGCGATCATCGCCGGCAGCACCGCCTGGGTGACCAGGAACGTGCCCTTGGCGTTGACGTCCATCACGCTGTCCCAGTGCGTCTCGGCGAGCGTCTCGACGGTGGAGGCGATCAGGATGCCGGCATTGTTGACGAGCGCGTGGATCGTGCCGAGCTCTGCGATCGCGCGCGCCACCATCGCCTCGACCTCGGATTTCACCGACACGTCGGCATGCACGGCGACCGCGCGCCGCCCGCGCCCCCTCGCCTCGGCCACGACCTCGTCGAGGACGTCGGCCTGGCGGGCGATGTCGTTCAGGGCAAGGTCGAAGCCCCGGTCGGCGAGGCCGAGCGCGATGGCGCGGCCGATGCCGCGGCTCGCGCCGGTGACGAGTGCGATCCGTCCGTTGCCGTCCATCGTGGTCTCCTCGTTCAGGCGAGCGCGCCCTTCAGCGCCGGGTAGAGCGCCAGGTAGCGCCGGTAGATGTCCTCATAGAGCGCGGTCTCGCGCGCCCGCGGCTCGATCAGCCGGCCGGGCCGGACCATCGCCGCGATCCCCTCGTCGATCGTGGCGAAATGCCCGGCGGCATGGGCGGCAAGGATCGCCGAGCCGGTCGAGGGCGCGTCGGGCGACGCGGGGATCCGGACCGGCAGGCCGGCGGTGTCGGCGTGGATCTGCATCCACAGCGGCGAGGCGGTGGCGCCGCCGCCGGCGGTGATCTCGGTGCTCTCGTATCCGGCGGCCCGGAAAGCATCGAGGATCGCGCGGGTGCCGAAGCCGATGCCCTCCATCGTGGCGCGGAAGATGTGGTGCGGCTCGTGGGCGAGCGTCAGGCCGACGATCGCGCCCCGCGACAGCGGGTCGGTGTGCGGCGTGCGGTTGCCCTGGAAGTGATCCTGGACGATCAGGCCGTCGGCGCCGGGCTCGAGCGCCTCGGCCCGGGCGTTCATCTCGGCGAGGTCGAGCGTGCCGCCGGTCAGCCGGCGGAGCCAGTTGATGATCGAGCCGGTCGAGGTCTGGCCGCCCTCGACCACGTAGCGGTCCGGATAGACGATGTCGGGATAGGCGCCCCAGACCCCCGGCGCGTGGATCTCGCGCTCGGTGACGCCGAACTGGAGGTGCGAAGAGCCCGTGATCAGCGCAAGCTGCCCCGGCTGCGCGACCCCGAGGCCGATCATGCCGATCAGCGCGTCGGCGCCACCCTGCGCCACCTTCACGCGCGGGGAGAGACCGAGCGCCTCGGCGGCCGCGGCCGTGAGCGTGCCGACGACGTCGCCTGGCGCGACCACGCGCGCAGGCCACTTCGCCTCGAGCTCCTCCATGCCGAGCCCGGCGAGGATGCCGGTCGCCCAGCCGCCGTCGCGGTTCTCGTAGTGCCAGCGGAGGCCGGCATTGTCGAGCGAGGCGACCCGCTCGCCGGTGAGGCGGCGGACGAGGAAGTCCTGATATTCGCAGATCGTGTGGGCGGCGTCGTAGATCGCGCGCTCGTTCCGCTTCAGCCACAGCGCCTTCGGGATCATCCACTCCGCCGAGACCGGCCCGCGGCCGGCACCGTTGAGCTTGAGCCGCGGGTCGCCGGTCGCCAGCACCGCATCGGCCTCGGCATGGGCGCGCACGTCCATCCAGATGATCGCGGGGCGGAGCGCGTTGCCGTCGGCGTCGAGCGCGACCACGGTGCAGGAGGTCGTCGCGAACGCCATCGCCTCGATGTCGGCCGCGGTGATGCCCGCCTCGGCGATCGCGCCGCGCGTCGCCTCGACCAGCGCCCGCCACCAGTCCTCGGGGTCCTGCTCCGCCCGCGCGCCGGGATAGAACCGCGTCTCGTAGGGGACGGCGAGCGAGCCGATGCACTGCCCCTCGAGGTCGTAGACCCGGGCACGCAGGCTCTCCGTGCCGCCGTCGGCGGTCAGGAAATAGGGCATATGATCCTCCCACGTCCTCCCTTGCCGTGACGGCGCCTCTCCCCGCGCCTTCCCGGTCAGTGCCGGTTCCGCGCCTCCGCGAGGAGCCCCAGCGTCTCGCCCGGCGCGTCCCATTGCGGCATGTGGCCGGCACGGACGAAGTGTACCGCGACCCGGGCCGGCATGTTGAGGGCGTGATGCGGCGGGATGACCCGGTCCTCGGTGCCGATGAGCGTCCGCACGGGAAGCGCATCGGGAAGCGCCGCGAGCGGACGCAGGATGTCGATCCGCTGCCCGGCCGGCCCGGCCACCGCCTCGGCCAATGCCTTGAGCCGTCCCCGGGCGGCGAGCGCCGCCATTCGCGCGAGCGCCGCATCGGAGAGGCCGCCCGCCTTCGGCCCGAGGAAATCGAGGAGGTGGGCGATCTCCGCCGCCGTGGTCGCTTCCGCCATGCCGTGGATGAAGTCGCGGCTGATCTCGCGGCCGGCGCCGGCCGGCGCGATCAGCATCAGGCTCGCCGCCCTGCCGCCGAGCGCCCGCGCCACCTCGACTGCGACCGCCGCGCCGAGCGAGTGCCCGACGAGATGGAGCGGCCCGTCGAGCGCCGCTGCGAAGCCGGTCATCGCCGATGCGAGGTCGGTGAAGGTCGCCGCCTCGCGCTCCGTCTCGCCGTGCGCCGGCAGGTCGACGATCACCGCCCGCGCCCCGGCGCGGGCGAGGCCGCTGGCCGTCGCCGCCCATGCCGTGCGGTCGCCGCCGAAGCCGTGGAGCAGGAGGTAGGTCGCGGCGCCCGCGCCGACGGTCTCGTAGGCGATGCCCGCGTCCCGCCGCGTTGCCACCGCCGGCCGCATGCCGTCGTCGACGAAGGCCTCGACGTCGCGCCGCTCGATCCGGCCACGACGGCCGCTGCCGGCGATGCGGTCGAGGGTAACGCCCGCGGCGCGCGCCAGCCGGCGTGCCACCGGCGTCGCCCGGATCCGGTCCGCCGTCTCGGCCGTCGGGCGATCGGCCGGGACCGGCGCAGGCGCCTCGGCGATCTCGGCCGGCGCCTCGACGGCATCGGAGATGTCCTCCCATTCGCCGGCACCGGTCACGGTGACGCGCGCGATCGGCGCGCCGACGCCGACCCGCTCCCCCGGCCCGGCCAGCGCCTCCTCGAGGACGCCGTCGCCGAGGGCGGGATACTCGACCACCGTCTTGTCGGTCTCGACTTCGAGGATCGGGGCGCCGCGCTGGAACGGCTCGCCCGGCTTCACGAGCCAGGCGACGATCGTGCCCTCGTCCATGGTCTCGCCGAGCCGGGGCATGGTGAGGATGCGGCTGGTCATCGGAGCATCCGTTCCGCGGTCTCGGCGATCAGCGCCGCCGACGGCACCGAGCCGCGCTCGAGCACGGTCGAGACCGAGATCGGAACATCCTCGCCCACCACCCGCACCACCGGATCCTCGAGGAAATCGAAACATTCCTCGGAGATGCGAGCGGCGAGCTCGGCGGCGACGCCGGCGGTCATCGCACCTTCCGAGACCACCATCGCCCGGCCGACGCGCTCGACGTGCTCGCGCACCGTGTCGATGTCGAGCGGGTTGAGGGTACGGAGATCGATGACGGTCGCCTCGATGCCACGCTCCGCTAGGCCGCGCGCCGCTTCCATGGCGTAGTGGAGCTGGCGCGAGTAGGTGACGAGCACCACGTCGCCGCCCTCACGGCGAACCGCGGCCCGACCCCACGGCAGCGGCACGGCGTCGAGATCGACGTCCTCCTTCAGCGCATAGAGGCTCTTGTGCTCGATGAA
>JBIQKL010000006.1:23751-44583 GCA_044506555.1 Hyphomicrobiales bacterium
CGGCGTCGAGATCGACGTCCTCCTTCAGCGCATAGAGGCTCTTGTGCTCGATGAAGACCACCGGATCGGGCCGGGTCAGCGCCTGGCGGAGCAGGTGGTAGGCGTCCGCGACCGTCGCCGGCATCGCCAGCCGCAGGCCCGGCGTGTGCATGACGAAGGCCTCGAGGCTCTGCGAGTGCTGGGCGCCGGCCGAGCGGCCGGTGCCGCCTTGCGTCCTGAGCACCATCGGCACACCGATCTGGCCGCCGAACATGTAGCGGATCTTCGCCGCCTGGTTGGCGAGCTGGTCCATCGCCATGCCGAGGAAATCGACATACATCAGCTCGGCCACGGGGCGGAGGCCGGTCATCGCCGCGCCCACCGCCGCACCGACGATCGCCGGCTCCGAGATCGGCGTGTCGATCACCCGCTCCGCGCCGAACTCGCGGATCAGATCCTTGGTCACGCCGTAGGCGCCGCCATAGCGCCCGACCTCCTCGCCGATCACGACGATGTCCGGGTCCTCGGCCATCGCATCGGCAAGCGCCTTCCGGAGCGCGTCGCGGTACGTCATCTCGACCATGGGCTAGTCCCTCGCGAGAACGCGGTCGATGCGGGCCCGGACCGGCTCGGGCTCCGGCTCGCCCGGCGCGAACACGTCGCGGAACATCGAGGCGAGCGGCGGCTCGCTCTCGGCGATCGCGAAGTCGATGGTCGCGTCCATCTCGGCACCGATCTCGGCATCGAGCGCATCGAGCATCGCTTCGGCGGCAAGGTTCCGATCGACGAGGCGGGCGCGGGCGAAAGCCACCGGATCACGGTTCCGGCCGGCCTCCTCCTCAGCCGCATCGCGATAGGGCGACTTGTCCTTCCGGGCATGGCCGTAGAAGCGGTAGCAGTCGATCGCGAGGAATCCTGGCCGACCGGATCGCGCCGCATCGACCAGCCGGCGCGCCGCCGCGGCGACTTCCTCGACATCGATGCCGTCCACCGTCTCGCCGTTGAGGCCGAAGGCGACCGCACGCTCGTGGAGCGCGGTGTTGGCCGTCGCCTGGTCGATGCGCGTGCCCATGCCGTACTGATTGTTGATGCAGACGAAGAGCACCGGCAGGCCCCAGAGCGCGGCCATGTTCATGCTCTCGTAGAGGATGCCCTGCCCGGTAGCCCCGTCGCCGAAGAAGGCGACCGAGACGGCATGGTTCTTCTTGTGGCGGGCCGAGAGCCCGGCCCCGACCACGGCCGGGATGCCGCCGCCGACGATGGCATTGGCGCCGAGATGGCCGAGGCTCATGTCGGCGATGTGCATCGAGCCGCCCTTGCCGCGGCAATAGCCCGCCTCCTTGCCGCCGATCTCGGCCATCATCCGGGCCGGGTCGGCGCCGCGGGCCAGGAAGATGCCGTGGCCGCGGTGATGGGTGGTGAAGGTGTCCTGCGGCCGCATCGCGGCGGTGACGCCGACCGCAGCGCTCTCCTCGCCGATCGACAGATGCAGCATCGAGCCGGCGGTCTGGCCGCGGACGAACAATTCGCCGACGCGCTCCTCGAAGGTGCGGACCCGCCGCATCATGCGGTAGAGCCCCAGCAGATCGGAGTTCGACTCGGCCTCGCGAGTGCTGCCTCCCATCGGTTTGTTCATGACGGGTTACGACCTCAAAGAAGAGTGAGCTTGGTGGTACGCGACACGATCGCCACCGCGACCAGGATGATGATGCCCTTGACGATCGCCTGGACGTAGGTGTCCATGCCGAGGAGGTTCAGGCCGTTGTTGACGATGCCGATGAACAGCGCTCCGAAGAACGTGCCGAGCACGGTGGCCGTCCCGGGGCGGAGCATGGTCATGCCGATGAACACGGTGGCGAGGCCGTCGAGCAGGTAGCGCTCGCCTGCATTGGGCTGGCCCGAGCCGAGGCGCGCGGCGAGCAGGATGCCGGCGAGCGCGGCGAACAGCGAGCAGACCACCAGCGCCGCCGCCCGGTAGAAGCGCACCTTGACGCCCGACAGCTCCGCCGCCTTCTGGTTGCCGCCGACGGCATAGATGTAGCGGCCGAAGATCGTCCGCTCCATGACGAACCAGGCGACGATCACCGCGCCGATCATGAAGAAGGCGAGGACCGGGATGCCGGCGACGCGCCCCTGCCCCAGCCACAGATAGGTGGCGGGCAGGCCGCCATAGATGGCGCGGCCTCCGGTGAGAAGGAAGTTGATGCCGAGCAGGATCGAGCCGACGGCAAGCGTGGCGATCAGCGAGGGGATGCCCATCGCCGTGACCAGCCCGGCATTGACGAGGCCGACCACGAGCCCGCCGCCCAGCCCGGCGAGGAATGCAATCGGCGCCGCGACCCCGTTGATCAGGAGGAGCGGCACGAGGATGCCGGTGAGCCCCACCGTGAAGCCGACGGAGAGGTCCATCTCGCGCGCCGCGAAGCCGAAGGTGAGCCCGACGCCGACGATGGTCAGCATCGAGATCTGCTGCGCGATGTTGAGGAGGTTGGTCGAAGTGAGGAACCGGTCGACGGTCACCGCGAAGACGACGAAAACCAGGACCAGCACGACCAGCGTGCTGTAGCGCTGCACGTAGTCGGTGCGGAGGCGGCCTGCGCCGGGCCTCTCGGCGGCGATGCCGGTCTCGACGTGGCTCATGCGGCTGCTCCTGACATGGCGGCGATGAAGCTCGCCTCGGAGAACTGCGGACGGGTGATCTCGGGACCGGCGGCGAAGCGGAAGAAGGGGATCACCCGGTCGGCGATCGCCTCGATCTCGATCAGGTCGGAGGACGCGATGAGGATGGCGACGCCCTGGTCGGCCAGCCGCCGCATCTCGGCGTAGATCTCGGCCTTGGTGCCGACGTCGACGCCCTCGGTGGGTTCGATGAAGATCATCAGGCGGTACCGGCCGGCGGCGCCATAGAGCCACTTGCCGATCGAGATCTTCTGCTTGTTGCCACCCGAGAGCGTCTTCAGCATCTGCCGGGAGGAATGCGCCTTCACCGCGAGCTGCCGCATGACGCGGCCGGCCTCCGCCGCCTCCCGCCGGCGGGAGAGGATGCCGGCGCCGGGAGAGGCATGCTCGGGATGGACCATCGCCAGGTTCTCGCGGAGGTTCCAGTCGCCGATCAGCGCGTTCTCCATGCGCTGGTCGGGGACCAGCGCGATGCCGGCATGGTGGAGCGTGCCGGCACCGATGCGTACCGGCCGGCCGCCGATCTCGCAGAGCGCACAAGTCGCCCCCGCGGTCGCATAGAGCGAGCGCGCGAAGCCGAAATGACCTGAGCCTGTGAGCCCGATGAGGCCGACGATCTCGCCGGCCCGGATCTCGAATTCCGGCACTTCGATCCGGCCGACCCGCCATCCGGCGACGCGCATCACCACCTCGCCCGCCGCACGGTGTGCGGCCGGACTGCCCGAGGGTCCGCCTTCGCCGGCCCGCCTGAGCATGAGGTTGACGAGTTCGGCCTCGCTGAAGCGCGACGCCTCGCCGGTGGCGATGAGCTGCCCGTCGCGGAGCACCGTGATGCGATCCGAAAGCGCCTTGATCTCGGACAGGAAGTGGCTGATGAGCACGACGCCGACGCCGCGCTCCGGCAGCGAGCGGATGATCTGCCAGAGCCGGCTCTTCTCGCGCGCCGGCAGGGTCGCGGTCGGCTCGTCGAGGATCAGGAGCTTCACGTCGCCGCGGAGCGCCCGCACGATCTCGATGATCTTGCGCTCGGCCATCGGCAGGAGGCTGACCGGCTGGGCGAGGTCGAGATCGACCTCGGGAAACCATTGCTTCGCCAGCGCCGCGGCCTCGCCCCTGAGCCGCCCGGTAGCGATCACGCCCGCCCGCCGCGGCTCGGCGCCGAGAAGGATGTTCTCGGCGCCGGTCAGTCCCGGCACGAGACTGCCCTCCTGGCTGACATGGGCGATACCGTGGGCGAGGGCTTCGCGGGGACTTCCGATCACGACCCCACGGCCGTCGATGGTGATCCGGCCGCTGCTCGGGGCAAGGCTGCCGCCGAGGATGCTGACCAGGGTCGACTTGCCGGCGCCGTTCTCGCCGATCAGGCCGTGCACCTCGTCGGTCCGGAACGCCACGCTCACCGCGTCGAGCGCCCGGGTGCCGGGGAACTCCATGGTGATGCTGTCGAGACGGATGTCCATGAGGCCTGCGGCTTCGAGCACGTTGCAGGGGCGCGACCGATGACGGCCGCACCCCGGCGACGGGGCTTACATGAAGTCCTGGCAGTTCTGCTTGGTGACCAGCGGCGCATCCATGTAGACGATGCGCGACGGGATCACCTCCTCCTGAGGCTTGCCATCGACGACGACCGACTGGATCCACTCGCCGACCTGGGCGCCCATACCCTCGAAGGGCTGGGAGACGGTGGCGATCATCATGCTGTCGGGCTTGCAGACCTCGGCGACCGCCTGGGGATGGCCGTCGATGCCGATCACCTTGACGTCGCTGAGGCCGGCGGCGTTGAGCGCGTTGATCGCCGCCTGGGCGGGCTCGTCCCACGGCGCCCAGACCGCGTCGATCTCCTCACCGAAGCGGGCGGCATAGTCCTCCATCGTCCGTGAGGTGTCCTCGAAGAACGCGGTGTAGTCGATGTTGTGCTCGGCGAGCACCTTCACGTCCGGATATTCCTTGAGGACGTTGGCCATCACGTCGCCGCGCTTGCGGGTGCCGTGGTGCTCGGCCATGCGCAGGAAGATCAGGTTGCCCTGTCCGCCGAGCTGGTCGAGGAGATAGGGCGAGACGTCCGCCGACATCGCCCAGTTGTTGGTGGTGACGTCGACCACGACCCCGTCGACGTAGCCCGAGTCGACGGAGAAGATCGGGATGTCCGCGGCGATCGCCGCATCGAGCGCCGCCCGCGAGGCGCGGAGGTCGGCCATGGTGATGATGATGGCGTCGACGCCGCGGCTGGCGGCATCCTGAATGTTGGAGGCGGTCTGCTCGCCGGAGCCGCCGCTGTCCAGGAACGTGATGTTCCAGTCGCTCTTGCCGGTCTCCTCGAGCCAGGCCTCGATCCCGGCCTTGACCCGCTGCTCCGACTGCGCCGCCGCATTCGAATGCACCCAGGCGATCTCGAGCGCCGAGGCGCCCCCCGATACCACGCCCGCCGATACGGCGGCGACCGTCCCGATCAACCAGTTTTTCATGCCGTCCTCCTCCCTTAATACGACGCGATGAAGCGCTTCCCCCGGCCGGTCTCGCTCCAGCCGTGGCAAGGATGATAGAACCGACCTTACAATTGTCAATCAGCGTGACATTTGTCACGAACCATGGACATGAGCATGGCATTTGACGACGGTACCGAAGACGCCACCCTGATGGCGCGCGCGGCGTGGCTCTACTACGTCGGCGGCCTCAACCAGGAAGCGACCGCCAAGCGGCTCGGGATCACCCGGGCGCGGGTCAACAAGCTCCTGTCCGATGCCCGCGAATCCGGGATGGTGAGCATCACGATCAATCCGTCCGACGTCGGCCTGCTGCCCGTCGAGGACGCGATCCGCGACCGCTACGGACTCGAGTTCTGCATCGCCACGCCGGCGCTCGGCATGGATCGCCAAACGGATGAATCGAGCGACATTCTGGGCCGGTTCGCCTTCCAGGCGGTCGGCGCCGCGGCCGCCGCGCATCTCCGCACTCATCTGACGGCGACCGAACGCGCGGTGGTCGGAACGGGATGGGGACGGACGCTTCAGCAGATGACCTTGCGGCTTGCCGGCATCCGGGCCCCCAAGGCACGCTTCATCAGCCTGATGGGATCGCTGACGGCGAATTCCTCCTACAACCCCTTCGAGGTGGTGCATGCCTTCGCGCGGGCGACAGGCGGCGAGGGCTTCGTGCTCCCCGTGCCGTTCATCGTCGACAGCCCCTCCGACCGCGACGTGCTCCTGTCGCAGCGGACCGTCCAGCAGGCGCTCGGCATCGCCCGCGCCACCACGGTCGCCTACATCTCGATCGGCGAACTGACGGAAGGATCGCTCCTCCGCCAGCAGGACATGATCTCGACAAACGAGCTGGCGGCGCTCCGGGCCGCCGGCGCCGTGGGCGACACCAACGGCATCTTCTTCGACGACGACGGCGAGGCGGTGGCGCACCCGATGAACGCGCGCACCATCGCCCTCGGCTTCGACGACCTCCGCGCCGCGCGGGTCGTCGCGCTGGTCGCCGGCGTCGCCAAGGCGCGCGCGGCGCGCGCCTTCCTCCGGAGCGGCATCGCCAAGGGTCTCATCATCGACGGCGACACGGCACTGCAACTCGCCGCGGACGGCTGACGCCGCCTCCGGATCAGAGCACCCGGAAGCGATCCCACACGTCGGCGAGCTTGCCGCCCTCGAGGAGCAGCGCCCGCGCGCTGTCCTCAGTGCTGACCTTCTCGAGCGCCGCCGCAATCGCCGCGCGGGCGTGGTCCCGCGGCACGACGGTGACGCCGTCGTCGTCGGCCACCACGAGGTCGCCGCTCCGCACGATCGTCCCGGCGACGCAGACCGGCCGGTCGTACTCGGCGATCGCCACGCGGCCGAGGCTGTCGGTCGGGCGGACCCCGGTGCCGAACACCGGGAAGCGGCCGAGTTCGTCGAGCTTGGCGATGTCGCGGACATGGCCGTCGATGATCGCGCCCCGCGCCCCGCGCCCGACCGATGCGGTGGCGAACAGCTCGCCCCAGGCGGCCGCCGGACGGCGCGAGCAGTCGAGCACGACGACGTCGCCGGGCAGGAGCGAATCGATGAACTCGATCTCGAGGCGGTAGGGGTGTTCGGGGATGGCGGTCACCGGCAGGCTGAGCGCCGTGCGCGCCCAGCCGATCAGCGTCCGGCGCGGGCCGGCGAGCCGCCGGACCGTCGGATTGAGCGTCTGCTCGCGCAGACCGAGATGGTCGCAGATGTCGGAGAAGACGGCGGCATAGGTGGCGGCCGCAAGCTGGTCGAGGTCGAGATCGGCATTGTCCGGCATGGATTTTGGCTTCCTGTTCGATCCGCTTGCCGTATCACGGATTCCGGCCCGGTGCAGCCGCGTCATGCGCGGTCGAACAGGTTCGATTCCACCGACCGGAGATGGGTCAGCATGGCGCTGCGGGCGCCCTCGGGGTCGCGCCGCATCAGGGCGTCGAGGAGCGCCTGATGCTCGTCGCAGTAGCGGCGCCGGCGCTCCTCGGTGAAGGCCCGCCGCTTCATCTCGAGCCAGGGCGCCTGGTTGCGGACGACGCGGAGGATGTTGTGGATCTCGCGCAAGAGCTCGTTCCGCGAGCAGGCGAAGACCCGGTGGTGATACTCGGCGTCCCAGTGCTCGAATTCGGCGAGCGTGGTCGCCGCCTCGGCCTGGCGGTGCGCCTCGGCAACACGGACGAGCTCGGCGCTGCTGGCATTGGTCGCGGCGAACCCGGCGGCGCTCGGCTCGAGCAACTGGCGTATCTCCATCATGTCGGCCGGACTGGCGCCCGAGATCCGCGACAGGACGTCCGACAGCGAGGCGGATGCCCTGGATTCGACGAAGGTCCCGCGTCCGACCGTACGGGTGATCGGGGTCGAGTCGCCGAGGAGACCGAGCGCCCTCCGGATCGTGTTGCGGGCCACGCCGTAGCTCGCCGCGAGGTCCCGCTCCGGCGGCAGCCGCGCCCCGTCGCCCCAGTCGCCGCGATCGATCCGTTCCTTGAGCGAGCGGGCGATGGCCTCTGCGACCAGTTGAGCCATGGCATCCCCCTGATTGTGATCCAATACTGAACCAATATCACGCCCCGCCCGTTCGCTCCACCGGTCACGGCCGATTTTTCCCCGTATTCAGCCCAGTGATAGCGCGGACGCCATTGTGCGTGAGCCAAATTGGCGCTACGAATCGACCGGCAAGGAGCATGAAGACTCCTGCGGGAGGAGGCGTTCAGATGAAGGTTGCGACGTTCAGCGTCGGCGGCGAGCGACGCGTCGGGCTGGTCGATGACGCCGCCGGGACCGTCGCGCCGTTCGACATCCCGGCCGACGAGGCGGCCGAGGGCGTGGTCACGCTGGCCCGCCGGAACGGCAGCCTTCCCGCGACCCTCTCCCCCTACCCGCTCGACCGGGTGACGCTCGAGGCGCCGGTGCCGCGACCGCTGCGGAACATCTTCTGCGTCGGCAAGAACTACCACGAGCACGCGCACGAGTTCACCCGGAGCGGGTTCGATTCGAGCGCTGCGGCCGGCGCGATCCCGAAGCATCCGATCGTCTTCTCGAAGGTCCCGGAAAGCGTCATCGCCAGCGGTATCGACATCGTCCTCGACCCCCGCGTCTCCATCGCCGTCGATTACGAGGCCGAGCTCGCGGTGATCATCGGCAAGCCCGGCCGCGGCATCCGCCGCGAGGACGCCTACGACCACGTCTGGGGCTACACCATCGTCAACGACGTCACCGCGCGGGACCTCCAGGGCCGGCACAGCCAGTGGCTGATCGGCAAGTCGCAGGACACCTTCTGTCCGATGGGCCCCTGGGCGGTGACCCGCGACGAGATCGACATCGCCGATACCGGCATCCGCTGCCTGGTCAACGGCGAGGTCCGCCAGAGCTCGAACACCGGTCGCCTGATCTTCGACATCCCAATCATCATCGCAACAATTTCGGAAGGCGTGACGCTCCGAACCGGCGACGTCATCGCCACCGGCACGCCGGCCGGCGTCGGCATCGGCTTCGACCCGCCCCGCTACCTCAAGGCGAACGACGTGGTGCGGGTCGAGATCGACGGCATCGGCGCGCTCGAGAACCGCGTGCGGGAGGCGACCGCGTGACCACCGTCACCGCCAACGGCATCGTCGCCGAGGTCGAGGGCGACGGCTTCCCGGTGGTCATGATCCATGGCCTCGGCGGCACCACGAACACGTTCCAGCCGCAGATGGAGGCGCTCCGCGGCTTCCGCGTGGTGCGCGTCGACCTGCCCGGCAGCGGCCGCTCGCCGGCGCCGGCGGGCGAGCCGTCCTTTGCCGGATACGCGCCGGCGGTGATCGGCATCGTCCGGCTCCTCGGCATCACCGAGGCGCATTTCGTCGGCCACTCGCTCGGCACCATGGTCTGCCAGGCGATCGCCGCCGAGATGCCGTCGACGGTGCGCTCACTGGTCCTGATCGGCGCGCTGGCGGAACCCGCCGAGGCGACGCGGACGGCGCTCCATGGCCGCGCCGCACTGGCCCGGCGCGAGGGCATGGCGCCGATCGCCAACCAGATCGTCGCCCACGCGCTCTCGGCGTCGACCCGCGCCGAAGGCCCGGCCGCGGTCGCGTTCGTGCGCGAGTCGCTGATGCGTCAGGACCCCGAGGGCTATGCCCGCAGCTGCGAGGCGCTGGCCGGCGCGGAGGCGGTCGATCCTCGGCGGATCGCGGCGCCGGCGCTGTTCCTCACCGGCGACGACGACGCCGTCAATCCACCCAGCGTGGCGCGGGCTCTTGCCGATCGCATCCGCGGCGCCCGGCTCGCCACGATCGACCGCGGCGGCCATTGGCTCACGGTCGAAAAGCCGGCGGAATGCAGCCGACGGATTGCGGAGTTCCTCAAATGAGCTGAACATGACGGTCGCCGGCGCCGGGCAACTGCCGGAAGATGGGGGCTGGGGAGAAGCGTTCGCCTGGGAGGATCGAAAATGGCCGACAACGGATATGCGTCGCGGTGGAACGGCAACGGCAACGAACCCGATTCCGTGCTGTTCACCAATGTCCGGGTGCTGGATGCGACCGGCGAGTATCCCTATACCGGCGAGGTACTGGTCCAGGGCAATCGGATCAAGCAGGTGACGCGGGGCGGCTCGTCCCGCTTCGGCGCCCCGATGTCCGCCGGCGGCGCAACCGTGATCGACGGCATGGGCGCGACCCTGATGCCCGGCATGATCGACGCCCATCTCCACCTGTCGTGGAACAATGCGCCCGGCGTCGACCCCATCAACATGATGGAGCCGGAAGAACACATGCTCGTCACCATGGAGATGGCGAAGATCGTGCTCGACGCCGGCTTCACCGGCGGCCGGGGCGCCGCCGCCGCGAAGCCCCGGCTCGACGTCGTCGCCAAGCGCTTCATCAACGAGGGCCGCTTCCCCGGGCCGCGCTACCTGGCGGCCGGCCCCGAGATCACCACCGTCGGCGGCCTCGGCGATTCCGCGCCGTCCCACATCCCGCATCCCGGCCTCAATCTCGGCCTCGTTGTCTCCGGCCCCGAGGAAGTGCGCCGGACGGTGCGGAGCCTGATCAAGTACGGCGTCGACTCGATCAAGCTCAATCTCTCCGGCGAGGCGATCACCGGCATGGGCGCCGAGGAGACGCCGATGTCGGAGGAAGAGGTGGCGATGGCCGTCTCCGAGGCGCGCACCCGCAACAAGGTCGTCGCCGCCCATGCGCGCTCGTCGGGCTCGGTCAAGCAGTGCATCCGGCACGGCATCCAGAACATCTACCACGCCTCCTTCGCCGACGAGGAGGCGCTCGACATGCTGGAGGCGCGGAAGGACCAGCACTTCGTCGCCCCCGGCATCGCCTGGCTGATCAACACCGCCCGCCATGCCGAGCCCTGGGGAATCAAGCCGGGCTCGCCGATGTCGATGGAGTATGAGCGCGAGCTCGAGATGTGCGTCGAGACCATGAAGAAGATGCATCGCCGCGGCATCCGCATCTGCATCGGCGGCGACTACGGCTTCGCCTGGACGCCGCAGGGGACCAACGCCAAGGACATCCAGACCTTCGTCGAACTGCTCGGCTTCTCGCCGATGGAGGCGATCCTCGCCGCGACCAAGTACGGCGGCGAGATCATGGGCATGGGCGACGAGCTCGGCCTGGTCCGCGAAGGCTATCTCGCCGACCTCATCCTGGTCGACGGCGATCCGGTGGCGAACGTGCGCGTCCTCCAGGAGAAGGACCGCCTGCTCGCGATCATGAAGGACGGCAAGTTCCACAAGAAGCCGCAGATGCAGGAAGCCCGCCGCCGGCTCACTGCGTGACGGGGGCGATGGCGACAGGAGGAGTCCCGGGTGGCTGCGCGTGACATCGGATCGGCCGGTATCCCCGGAGCGCCCGCGGCGCCTCCGGAGGCCGCGCGGCGCATGCCGATGAAGCTGTCGCCGCTGCCCACCGCGCTGATCCTCCTGGCCGCGGCGCTGCTGGTCTGGCTCTTCGTCGCCGACTGGCCGGAATGGCTCACCGGCATCCTCGGGGCGAAGAAGCTGTTCGTCACCACCATCCTCAACGGGGTGACGCTTGCCGGTCTCTACTTCCTCGTCGCGAGCGGCTTCACGCTGGTCTTCGGGCTGATGCGGAACGTCAACCTCGCCCACGGCTCGCTCTACCTGCTCGGCGCCTATGTCGGCTACAGCATCGCCGAGTTGACCGGGTTCTGGCTGATCGGCCTCGCTGCCGGCTTCCTGTCGATCGCCGTGGTCGGCGCGCTGATGCAGATCCTCGTCTTCCGCCGGATGGAGGGCGACGAGCTCCGCCAGACGCTGGTCACCATCGGCCTGTCGATCGTCGCCGCCGACCTGATGCTGGCGGCCTGGGGCGGCCGGACCTACCAGTTCTCGATGCCGGAGTGGCTGAGCGGCGCGATCACCACGCCGATCATCCTCGCCTTCCGCTCAAACGGCGACGCGGTGCCGCTCACCTATCCCTTCTACCGGCTCGTGGTGCTCGCCGCGGCCGTCGCGATCGGCATCGGCCTCTGGCTCCTTCTCAACCGGACCCGGATCGGCGTGATGATCCGCGCCGGCGTCGACGACCGGATGATGCTGTCGGCGACTGGGGTGAACGTCCATCTCGTCTTCGCCGCCGTGTTCGCGATCGGCGCCGGCCTGGCCGGCTTCGCCGGCGTCGTCGGCGGCACGGCGCTGTCGATCGCGCCGGGCGAGGACGTCCGTTACCTGCTCGCCTCGCTGATGGTGGTCATCGTCGGCGGGATGGGCTCGATCACCGGCGCGGCGATCGGCGCCCTCCTCATCGGCCTCGCCGAGCAGATCGGCCTCGCCTATTTCCCGACCTACGGGGTGGTGCTCACCTTCGTCATCATGGTCGCGGTGCTCGCCTTCCGGCCGCAAGGCATCATGGGGCGTCCGGCATGAGCACGCTCGACACCGCCGCCGGCGCGCCCGAGCGGAGCTGGTCGCCGACCAGCTCGCCGCTCACCTGGATCTGCGCGGCGCTGCTCATCGTCTATCCGCTGGTGGCGAGCCCTTTCTTCACCTTCCAGGTCGGCGGCTATGCGCTGATCCTCGGCATCATCGCGCTGTCGCTGATGTTCCTCGCCGGATATGGCGGCATGGTGAGCCTCTCGCAGATGAGCGCCGCGGGCCTTGCCGGCTACATGGTCGCCATCTTCGGATCGAACTCGGTCGGCACCGGCTTCGACTGGCCGTGGTGGCTGGTGGTGCCGGCGGCGGTCTTCATCGGCGCGCTGTTCTCGGTCGGTACGGGGCTCCTCGCCGTGCGCACCGCCGGCATCTACACGATCATGATCACGCTCGCGATCGGCGTCGCCCTGTTCCTGCTCGCCCAGCAGAACTACGCGATCTTCAACGGCCATAGCGGTCTCGCCGGCATCGCCGCCCCGGTCGTGTTCGGCGTCGACTGGCACGAGCCGATCCCGTTCTACTACCTCACGCTGGCGGTGGCCGCGGCGTGCTACGCGGCGGTGATCTACGTCTCCCGGGCTCCGTTCGGCCTCGCGCTGCAGGCGATCCGCGACAACCCGCGCCGGATGCAGGCGCTCGGTTTCCACGTCGCCGCGCACCGCATCGCCGCCTATGCCTTCTCCGGCGTGATCGCCGGCCTCGGCGGCGTGCTCCTGGTCTGGTTCCAGGGCCGCATCTCGCCGAGCACGATCGGCGTCGATCGGCTGATCGACGTGCTGGTCATCGCCATCGTCGGCGGCATCCGCCATCCGGCCGGCGCGTTCATCGGCGCGATCTTCTTCGTGCTGCTCGAGATCTTCGCGATCGACATCGTCGGCGCCGAACGGTTCAACACGCTGATCGGCGCTCTCTTTCTCGTCGTCGTCCTGTTTTCTCCCGATGGATTGCTCGGCCTCTGGGAGAGAGCGCGGCGTGCGCTTCAGTGGGAGCGGACATCGCAGAGCTGACTTGAAACTGCATGAGGAACGGCGCCGGCCATGCACCGTCGCCACGACAAGGGAGGATGGGAATGACCAGGAAGAATATGGTTCTCGGAACCGTGGCGGGCATTGCGCTCGCCGCCTACGTGACCGGCGCGAGCGCCCAGGACGACGACACCCTGAAGATCGGCCTCCTGGCCACCTTCGAGGGCGCGTTCACGGTGCTCGGCGAGGACGGTAAGCGGGGCGCCGACCTGGCACTCCAGCAGCACGACGGCATGGCCGGCGGCAAGAAGATCGAATGGGTGGTGGGATCGTCCGACGCCTCGCCCGACAGCGCCGCCCGCGCGATCCGGAAGCTGGTCGAGCAGGACGGCGTCCAGATCGTCATCGGCCCGCTCTCCGGCGACGAGGGCCTCGCCGTCCGCGACTACGCCAAGACCCAGCCGAACGTCACCTTCGTGAACGGCACCTCGGCCGCCCAGGACACCACGCTCCGCGACCCGGCGCCGAACTTCTTCCGCTTCTCGACCGACGGCGCGCAGTGGATGGCCGGCCTCGGCACCTATGCCTACAACGAGAAGGGCTACCGCAACGTCGCCACCGTCGCCGAAGACTATTCCTTCCCCTATACGCAGGTCTTCGGCTTCATGGCCGAGTTCTGCAAGGAGGGTGGCCACGTCGTCTCGAAATCCTGGGTGCCGATCGGCAACAAGGATTACTCCTCGGTGATCGCTGCGATCCCCGCCGACGTCGACGCGGTCTACGTCGCCCTCGGCGGCGCCGACGGCGTCAACTTCCTCACCCAGTACCAGCAGGCCGGCGGCACCGCGCCGCTGATCGGCGGCTCGATCACCGCCGACCAGAGCGTGCTCTCCTCGCAGGGCAAGCAGAAGGAGGCCGTGCTCGGCATGGCGTCCGCGGGCCCGATCGCCGACAGTTGGGACGATCCCGAGTGGCAGGCATTCGTCGCGGCCTACAAGGAGGCGTTCCCAGACGGCTTCCCGAGCCCGTCGCTGTTCGCCCACGGCTACTACGTCAACACCGTTGCCGTTCTCAAGGCACTCGACGCGATCAACGGCGACATCTCGGACAACGGCGTCAAGCTCCGCGAGACGCTGGCGAATCTGTCGTTCGACACGCCGACCGGTCCGGTCCACCTCGACGCCAATCGCAACGCCGTCGCCGACATGTTCGTGACCGAGGTCGCCGAGGGCGATGACGGTGTCCTCTACAACAAGGTCGTCAAGGTGATCGAAGGCGTGGACCAGACCCTCGGCCAGCCGGTCGACGAATTCCTGGCGCTCGGCGTCGCCAACCGCGACAACCCGAGCTGCCCGTAGGCGGGATCAGGAAGCGGTGGCCGAACCAGCTCGCATCACGCTCGGCGACACGGGGGCCTATGCCCTCGAGCTCGCCGGCGTCGGCCGCCGCTTCGGTGCGCTCGCGGCCCTCACCGACGTGACCATGTCGGTGAGGGCCGGTGAGCGGCGCGCGGTGCTGGGCTCGAACGGCGCCGGCAAGACGACGCTGTTCAACATGATCACCGGAGACATCACGCTCTCGACGGGGTCGATCCGGTTCTTTGGCGAGGACATCACGCGCTTTCCGACCTATGAGCGCATCCGGCGCGGGCTTCGCCGCACCTACCAGATCTCGCAGCTGTTCAGCGACCTCTCGGTGCGCGACTCGGTGTTCCTCGCCTGTCGCGGCGTCTCGCGTCGGCGCTTCTCGTTCGTCCGCCCGCGCCGCGACGATGCGACCCTCGAGCAGGCCGAGCGCATCATGGCCGCGGTGCGGCTCGACACACGGGCCGACACGCGGGTCGCCGAACTGAGCCACGGCGAGCAGCGCCAGCTCGAACTGGCCCTGGCGCTGGCCGGCGCTCCCCGCTTCATCCTCTTCGACGAGCCCGCCGCGGGCCTGTCGCCGCATGAGCGGCGCGAACTCGTCGACATCCTCACCGCGCTTCCCGCCCATATCGGCTACATCATCATCGAGCACGATCTCGACATCGCGCTCCGCGTCGCCCAGCGCGTCACGATGATGCACAACGGCCGGATCCTGAAAGAGGGCACGCCCGAGGAGATCGAGAACGACCCCGAGGTCCAGGAGATCTATCTCGGAGGCGGCCATGGCTGAGGACGGCCAGAAGGCGGTGCTCCGCGTCCGCGGCCTCTCCGTCTACTACGGCGAGTCGCATGCCATCCAGGGCGTCGACCTCACCGTCGGCGATCGCATCCTGTCGATCGTCGGCCGCAACGGCATGGGCAAGACGACGCTGTGCAACGCCATCGTCGGCCTCAAGGAATCGCGAAGCGGCTCGATCAGCCTCGCCGGCCGGGAGATCGTCGGGCTCGATCCGCACCTCATCGCCCGGCTCGGCATCGGCTACGTGCCGCAGGGACGCCGGGTCTGGCGGAGCCTCACCGTCGACGAGCATCTCCGCCTCGCGGCGCGCGGCCGGGACGGCGCCTGGTCGGTCGACCGGGTCTACGAGGCGTTTCCGCGTCTGGCCGAACGCCGCACCAACACCGGCTCGCAGCTTTCCGGCGGCGAGCAGCAGATGCTCGCGATCGGCCGCGCCCTCCTGGGCAATCCGCGGCTCCTGATCATGGACGAGCCGACCGAGGGCCTCGCGCCGGTGATCGTCGACCAGGTCGTGGCGATGCTCGGCCGGCTCGGCGAGGACAGCGAGATGGCAGTGCTGCTCATCGAGCAGAACATCGGCGTCGCCACCACCGTCGCCGAGCACGTGGCCATCATGGTCAACGGCCGCATCCATCGGGTGATGCCGGCGGCCGAACTCGCCGGTGACCGCGACCTCCAGCAGCGTCTGCTCGGAGTCGGCCGCCATGCCGAGGACGCGCACGAGACCGCCGACACCGCCGCGCTCGCCGAGACCGAGGCGCGGGTCGCCGAGGTCTTCCAGGTTGTGCGGGGCGGCAACGGGCACGACGAGGGCCCCGCCGTTTCGGGCAACATGCGGCTCGCGACCTCGCTCCCCAACCGCTGGGCGCTCCCCGATGCCGCGCTCGGCCGCGGGCGTGGCGACGCCTCGGCACCGGCCCCCGCGTCGGCGCGGTCCGCGAGGCGGCCGGAAGCCGCGGACGACGAATCCGCCGTCTTCGCGATCACGCCCGCCGAGCAGCAGGGCCGTACGGCACTGATCGTCGGCACCTTCGACACCAAGGGACGCGAACTCCGTTTCGTCCGCGATGCGCTCCGGGGGCTCGGTATCCGCACCCGGGCGGTCGATCTCTCGACCTCGGGCAAACCGTCCTCCGCCGACGTCACGCCGGCCGAGGTGGCGAGCGCCCATCCGCGCGGCGCGAGCGCCGTGTTCGGCGGCGACCGCGGCAAGGCGGTGGAAGCGATGGCAACGGCCTTCGCCCGCTGGATCGTGCGTCAGCGCGACGTCGGCGGCGTGATCTCTGCCGGCGGCTCGGGCAACACCTCGCTCGCCACCGCCGGCATGCGGGCGCTGCCGATCGGTATCCCGAAGGTGATGATCTCGACCGTCGCGTCCGGCGACACCGCCCGCTATGTCGGCCCGAGCGACGTCCTGATGATGTACTCCGTCGCCGACGTGCAGGGGCTGAACTCGATCACCGAGCAGATTCTCCGGAACGGCGCTCACGCGCTCGCCGGGATGATCGCGCGGCTCCCGACCCCGGCGGAGCGCGCGGCACGGCGCGGCGCGGCCAAGCCGGCGCTCGGCATCACCATGTTCGGCCTCACCACCCCGTGCGTCCAGGCGGTCACCGCCGAGCTCGACGCCGGCTACGATTGCCTCGTCTTCCACGCCACCGGCATCGGTGGGCGCTCGATGGAGAGCCTCGCCGATTCCGGCATGCTCGCCGGCGCGCTCGACCTCACCACCACCGAGGTCGCGGACATGCTGGTCGGCGGCGTGTTCCCCGCGACCGAGGACCGCTTCGGCGCCTTCATCCGCCGGCCGATCCCCTATGTCGGCTCGCTCGGCGCCCTCGACATGGTCAACTTCGGCCCGCTCGACACGGTGCCGGCGAAGTTCCGCGGCCGGAACCTGCTGGTCCACAATCCCAACGTCACGCTGATGCGCACCACCGCGGACGAATGCGCCGCGATCGGTACCTGGATCGCCGAGCGGCTGAACCGGATGAGCGGCCCGGTGCGCTTCCTGATCCCCGAAGGGGGGCTTTCGGGAATCGACGTGCCCGGCAAGCCGTTCCATGACCCGGGGGCGGATCGCGCTCTGTTCGCGGCGCTCGAATCCGGCCTCCGCCAGTCATCGCAGCGGCAGCTCGTCCGCGTGCCCGCGGCGATCAACGATCCGGCTTTCGCCGCGGCGGCGGTGAAGGCGTTCCGTAGCATCGCGCCGACGCAACGGAAGCTGGCATGACGACAATGTTGCGAAGGGTGGCAAGGCCGAAGTCCTGACGCCGGCCGTCGCGAGGGAGGGTAGAATGGCAAGCAATGTGATCGGCTCGATCATCCTGTGGCTGATCGTGCTGGTGATCGTGGTGGTGGTCGCGGTCTACCTGCTGCGCTGGCTTTACCGCCGCTCCACCAAGGAGACCGCCTTCGTCCGCACCGGCTTCGGCGGCGAGAAGGTGGTGATCAATTCCGGCGCCTTCGTCATTCCGGTTCTCCACGAGATGACGCCGGTCAACATGAACGTGATGCGGATCGAGGTCCGGCGCGGCGAGACCAACGCGCTCATCACCCGCGACCGGATGCGCATCGACCTGATCGCCGAGTTCTTTCTCCGCGTGCAGCCGAACCGCGAGGCGGTGTCACTCGCCTCCCAGACCCTCGGCCGCCGGGCGATGCAGCCGGAAGGCATCCGCGACCTGTTCGAGGGCAAATTCGCCTCGGCCCTCCGCGCCGCCGCCGCCGAGCTGACGCTCGAGGAGATCCACGAGCAGCGCAGCGAATACATGGCGCGGGTCAAGCAGGTCGCCTCGGAGGCGCTGGCGCAGAACGGCTTGGTCCTGGAGACGGTGTCGCTGGTCGACGTCGACCAGACCAGCCTCGAGTTCTTCGATCCGTCCAACGCCTTCGACGCCGAGGGCCTGACCGCGCTGACCGAGACGATCGAGATGCGGCGCAAGATGCGGAACCAGATCGAGCAGCAGACCATGATCGAGATCCGCAACCAGAATCTCGATTCGGAGCGCCGGGTGCTGGAGATCGAGCGGGAGAGCGAATATGCCCGCATCGAGCAGGAGCGCGAGGTCGAGTTCCGGCGGGCGCAGCAGCGGGCCGAGCTGGCCCGCGAGCGCGCCATTCGCGACCAGGAGGCGCAGCAGGCGCAGATCGCCGCCAACGAGGCCACCGAGAAGACCCGGATCGCGCAGGACCGCTCGCTCGCCGAGACCCGGATCGTCAACGAGGAGGAGATCCAGAAGCGCGAGATCGCGCGCCGCCGGGCGATCGAGATGACCGAGCTCAAGTCCCGCGAGGAGACCGAGCGCGAGGAGATCGCCCGCCAGCTCGCCGTCGAGCGTGACCGGATCGAGCGCCAGGGCGCCCAGGAGGAGCTCGAGGTGACCCGGCGGAAGACGATCGAGATCGCCGAGCGCGAGCGCGAGATCGCGCTCGCCGCCAAGGCGGTCGACGTCGCACGGGCCGAAGGCGAGCGCCGCCAGGCCGAGATCCTCGCCGAGCAGGAGATCGAGCGCGCGAGGCTTTCCCGCGATCGGGTGATCGACGAGAGCCGGCTCGAGCGCGAGCGCACGTTGGAGGCCATGGAGATCGCCAAGCGCCAGGCTTTCGAGGAGGCCGAGATCGCCGCGGGCGAGGAGGTCGAGCGCGCCCGGATCATCACCGAGCGCGGCCTGTCCGAGGCGCGGCTGGTGCGGGACCGCGAGATCCGCCGGCTCGACATCGAGCGCGAGAAGGCGATCGAGATCGCAGAGATCGACAGGGCCATCGAGGTCGCCAAGCGCTCGAAGGAGCGCTCCGCCGCGATCACCGAGGCCGAGACCGCCCGCGCCCAGGCGCTGCTTGCCGAGGAGCAGGCCTTCACCACGCGCGAGCGCGAGATCGCCGAACGCCGGAAGACCGTCGACCTGATCTCGGCCGCCCGCGACGCCGAGCGCGAGCGCATCCGCCTCGTCGCCAAGGCCGGCGCCGAGAAGGAAGCCGCCGAGAGCCTCGCCGAGGCCGAGCGCATCGCCGCCAAGGCGGATGCCGATGCGACGCTCATCCGCTCCGAGGCGGCGGCCCAGCGCTACAAGGTGGATGCCGAAGGCCAGCGGCGCGCCAACGAGGCGGAGAACATCCTCTCCGATCCGGCCCGCGCCTCGCGCACCCGCCGCGTCCTTATCGACAAGCTCGAGGGCATCATCCGCGAGAGCGTCCGGCCGATGGAGAAGATCGACAACATCAAGATCGTCCACGTCGAGGGGCTCGGCGGCAACGGCGGCGATGGCGGCGGCGCTCGCAAGAACGTCACCGACGAGGTCATCGACTCTGCGCTCCGCTACCGGGTCCAGGGGCCAATGATCGACAGCCTGATGAAGGAGATCGGCATCGAGGGGTCGAGCCTCGGCCGGATGTCGGACGTGATCCGCGACGCCAAGGACATGACCTCGATCGCCCGCGACTCCGCCAAGGTACCGCCGCCAGAACCGCAGGGCGGCCGCCGGGACGACGACGAGTAGGGCCGGTCGCTTGGCACGGGTCTTCGTCTCGACGGTGGTGGACGCCCCGGCCGCGCAGGTCTGGGCCCTGGTGCGCGACTTCAACGGCCTGCCGCAATGGGCGCCGTTCGTCGCCGAGAGCCGGATCGAGCAGAACGCCAAATCCGACCAGGTCGGCTGCGTGCGGAACTTCCGCCTCCGCGACGGCGGCACGGTCCGCGAGCGCCTGCTGGCTTTGTCCGACTACGACTTTGCCGTCTCCTACGCGATTCTCGACAGCCCGATGGCCGTCGAGAACTACGTGGCGACGCTCCGGCTGATGCCGGTCACCGACGGCGACCGGAGCTACGTCGAGTGGACGGCCGAGTTCGACTGCCGCCCCGAGCGCGAGCGCGAGCTCGTCGACCAGATCGGACGGAGCATCTTCGGCGTCGGCCTCCGCGCCCTTCAGGCCCGTTTCGGACGGCGATGAACGCGGTCGTCCGCATCCGTCGGAGCACCGTCATCGCGGCGCCGGCGGACGCGGTGTGGCGCCTGCTCCGCGACTTCAACAGCCACCGGACGTGGCACCCCGCGATCGCGGCAAGCGAGATCGAGGCCGGCGAGCCGGCAGACGCAGTGGGGGCCGTCCGCACCTTCCGCCTCGAGGACGGGGCGACACTCCGCGAGCAGCTCGTCGCCCTCTCGGACCGTGACCGCGAGCTGACCTACTGCCTGCTCGAGGCGCCGATCCCGCTCGTCGACTACGTCGCGACGATGCGGCTCCGGCCGGTGACTGAGGACGACGGCGCCTTCCTCGTCTGGGAGTCCCGCTTCCGCCCGCCGCCCGACGCCGCGGACGGCCTCGTCCGCATGGTGACGGAAAGGATCTACGAAGCCGGTTTCGACGCCCTCAAGGCGACGTTCGGCATGCGGCCAGTGCGGACCGCACCGATTCTTCCCGAGCGCCCGCCGCAGGCCGCCGTCGAGGTGGTGACGCCGCGCCCGTCGGTCGCGCCCGCGACGGGCGACATCGAGAGCGCGGCGATCGTCGTCGATGCGCATGGCGGCCCCGAGGTCATGCGTCCGGCGGTCGTCCGCGTCCCGCCGCCCGGGCCCGGCGAAGTCCGGCTCCGCCACGCCGCGATCGGCGTCAACTTCATCGACGTCTATGCCCGGACCGGCTTCCTCCGCCTCCTCGCGCCGCCCGGCAT
>JBIQKL010000006.1:44683-54381 GCA_044506555.1 Hyphomicrobiales bacterium
TCATCGACGTCTATGCCCGGACCGGCTTCCTCCGCCTCCTCGCGCCGCCCGGCATCCCCGGCATGGAGGCGGCCGGCGAGGTGCTCGACGCCGGTCCCGGCGTCACGCATCTCCGGCCCGGCGACCGCGTCGTCTATGCCTGCGAGCCGGTCGGCGCCTACGCCGCATACCGGACCATGGACGCCCGGCTCCTCGTGCCGCTCCCCGCCGACGTCGACGACGTCACAGCGGCGGCGCTGTTCCTCAAGGGCGTCGCCGTCGAATTCCTGATCCACGACGTCCACGCGCTCCGGCCCGGAGACGTGATCCTGGTGCACGCGGCCGCCGGCGGCATGGGCCTCCTCTTCTGCCGCTGGGCGCGGGCCATGGGGGTCCGCGTCATCGGCAGCACCTCGACCGAAGAGAAGGCCCGCCGCGCGCGCGCTGCCGGCGCCGAGCACGTGATCGTCTACCCGCACGAGGACCTCGTCGGCGCGGTCATGGACCTCACGCACGGTCGCGGCGTCGACGTGGTGTACGACGGGATCGGCGCGGCGTCGTTCGGCAAGTCCCTCGAGGCGCTGGCTGTCCGCGGCCATCTGGTCAGCTTCGGACAGGCATCGGGTCCGGTCGGCGCATGGGACATCGGCGCCATGGCGTCGAAATCGGTAACGGTGTCGCGACCGAATTTTGGCCACTACACCACCGACCCGGCGGAGCTTCACGGCCGCGCCGAACGCCTGTTCGACGCGCTCCGCCGCGGCGTGATCGCGCCCGACGTCGACCGCACCATGCCGCTCGACGCCGCCGCGGAGGCCCATCGCCGCCTGGAGCGCGGCGAGAACGTCGGCGCGATCGTCCTCCTGCCGTGAGGGGTTAGCGCCCCGTCGGTCACCGCGCCGCGTACCACCCCGCGACCGCGGCGATGTCCTCCTCGGTCAGCCCCCACGCCGCGTTCGCCATGATCGTGGCACGCGGCCCGCCCCGCGCGGCCCCGAGCGTCACGAACAGGCGGAGCTGGTTGGCGATATAGGCTTCGTCCTGCCCGGCGAGGCGTGGATAGTCCGGCCGGGCAGCGGCGCCGTGGCATTGCTCGCAGGCCGGGATTTTCCGGTCCGGGATGCCGTGGCGCGCGATCTCGGCGCCGGGGCCGTCGCCCGGCGCATCGCTCGGCGCCTCCGGACCGCGGCCGTAGTGACCAGCGAAGGCGCCGATCCCTGCGTCGTCGAGGCCCGCGGCGACGCTCCGCATGATGCCGCTCGAACGCGTGCCGTCGCGGAAGGCGCGGAGGGCCGAGGCGAGATAGGCCGATGACTGGATGTCGAGGCGCGGCAGCCCGCCGCCGCCACCCTCCCCTTCTTCGCCATGGCAACGCGCGCAGACGTCGGCCACGCCGTGGCCCGACACCCGGCGGTAGTCGGGTTCCGTCATCTCCGGCATGGCGCCGAGGAACGCCACCATGTCCCAAACTTCGTCGTCGCGGTTCTGGTCGGGCCAAGCCGGCATCGCCGTGTGCCGGATGCCGTGCTTCACGGTCCAGAACACCCGCGCCGGCGGCCGCCAGCGCTCCATCTGGCGGACGAGCAGCGGCGGTTGCGGCAGGAGGTGGCGCGCGAATGCGGCCGGCGGCCGCGCGGGACTGCCGTGGCAGGTCGCGCAGACCAACTCGTAGTGACCCGCGGCGCGGCGCACCATCGCCGCGTCCTCGAGCGGCGGCACCTCGATGCCCAGCGAATGGAGCGTCACCGACTGGCGGACCAGCGCGTGCCAGAGCCATTCCGTCACGGCGAACGGCCGCGAGGTAGCGGCGACGTTCAGCACGCCCGACAGCGCCAGCACGACGAGACCGAGGATCGCCCCGCCGGCACCGATCAGCATGAGCCGGATCCGGGTCATGACGGGGCGGGCCTCCGCAAGAGGCGCGCGATCAGGGCGAGGCCCGCGACGAGGTAGACCACGCCGCCGACGCCGAGCATCACCGCCCCGCCGAGTTGCTGATCGGCGAGGGCCGAGAGGCCGAACGGCCCGGCCCCGTCATGGTGATGGCCCGGATAGACCGTCCGCCCGGCGAGGCCGAGCAGCGCACCGAGGAGCGTCATGTGCATCGAGGTCACGAACAAGGCCAGCGCCCCGGCGAGCGCTGGTCCCGCGAAGGCGGTGAACCACAGGCCGAGCGTCACCAGCGCGAAGCTCGCCTGCTCGACGACAAGAATGGCGGGCTCGGAGCGCGCCGCATGGTGCAGCGCCGGTGCGTGCCAGCCCCATACCACCGCGAGGTCGAGGACACTGAGCACGGCGGCGGCCGCCGGCGCGATCCGCGCCGCCACCGTGGGCGGGGTCCGCAGCGCGAGGCCGACGGCGACCAGCGGCGCGCCGATACCGACGACGACCATATGCAGGGTCATGTGCGCGGCGAAGCTTGCCGGGACCAGCGCCGGCAGCGGGCCGCCCCAGGCCAGCGCCAGGACCGCGATGCCGGCGAGGATGAGCGCGGTCCCGGTCATCGGCAGGTCGAGAGATAGATCATGGGGATGGCGACGTAGATCACCGCCACGGCGGAGAGCACGCAGAGCATCAGCGCGACGTGGCTGAGGAAGCGGTGCCGCTCCTCCGGCGTGTTGTGCTCGTACTCGAAGTCGTCGTCGGTGAGGCTCCGCCCCCGCACTCTCCAGAGCGCATGGGTCGACCAGCCGATGCCGGCGAGCGCGATCAGCGTGTAGGCTCCGACTGCGATCTCAGCCGGGCCGAGGCCCGCGCTCCGTCCCGCCTTCTCGCAGAAGACGGCGACGGTGACGTAGCTCGCAAGGAAATGGACGGCCCAGATCGCCGGCGAGACGATGACCCGCCAGAGGTCCGTCCCGGACCCGGTCTCGCGCTTGACCTCGCTGACGACGGGCTCGCTCATGCCACCTCCGGGAAGCCGCCGACGACCAGCGCCGTCAGCAGGGCGCTTGCCGTGGTGAAGTGCCAGTAGAGCGTGACGTTCCACAGGTCCGCGTCGTGGCGTGGCGTGATCCGCCCGAAGACCGAACGCGCGATGCAATAGCCCTGCATGATCAGGCCGGCGCCGATGTGGACCGCGATCCAGACGGCGAGCGCCCAGACGATCGCCGGATAGGAATGCGCGGTCGGGTCGAGCCCGGTGCTCCACGGGCCGGCGAGGAGCGCGGCCGCCGACGCCGCGCCCGCCGCCACGCCGACAGCGAGCAGGAGACGCGCGGCCCGGGCGTCGCCGGCAGCGTTCCGGCGGCGGGCGGCGAGCGTGGCGCCCCATGCCGCCGCGATCAGCACGGCGGAGACGAGCGGCCATTGCCAGCCCGGCCCGTCGATGCCCGGCGGCGGGAAGTCCTCATGCACCGTCCAGAAGAAGAAGTAGCCGAAGATCAGCGAGAGGAAGGCCGTGAGGTCGCCGGTCAAGGTGATGAACATCGCCCACCAGCCGGTCGAATACGGTCCGGCGGCATGGAGAGGCAACCGGATGCCGCCGCCGATGTCCTTGGTCTCTTTCTCCGGGATCGGGGCGGTTCCGGTCCACAGCCACCGGAGCAGCACGACCAGGAAGAACAGGCCGGAGAGGATTACCGGCAGCCACAGCTTCCAGATGGAGAGGATGAAGACGCCGCCGAGGCCCGCGGCGGCGAGCATCGGCATCCAGGTCGGCCCGCCGACGCGGAGCACCTGCAGCGGCTGCGCATCGAGAACCGTCGTCACGAGCGTCTCCCGCCGTCCCTCCTCGGCGTCGGCCAGGTAGCCCTCACCCCGCTCGACGCGGCGGGCCAGGGTCTTGTCGTCCCAAAGCGGGTAGCGGCTGCTGACGTCGGGGATCGCCCGGAACCCGTAGGACGGCGCCGGGAGCGGCGTCAGCCACTCGAGCGTCCCCGCCCGCCACGGATTGCGGAGCGGGCGCCTCGGCCTTTGCTTCGGCCGCACGCAATCCCACACGAGGACGAGGAAGCCTGCGGCGAAGACGAAGGCGCCGACGGTCGACATCAGGTTCAGCCAGTCCCAGCCGCGCTCGGCGCCATAGGTGAAGACGCGGCGCGGCATCCCGAGGAGACCGGTGAGGTGCATCGGCAGGAAGGCGATGTTGAAGCCGGCGAACATCAGCCAGAAGGCCCAGATGCCGAGGCGCTCGCCCAACTGCCTGCCGGTGACGAAGGGATAGAAGTACCAGATGCCCCCCATCACCGGGAAAAGCATGCCCCCGATCAGCGTGTAGTGGAGGTGGGCGACGATAAAGTAGGTGTCGTGGACCTGGAAATCGAACGGCGCCACCGCCACCATCACGCCGGTCAGCCCGCCGACGATGAAGATCGCGAGCGCGCCGACCGCGAACAGCATCGGCACGGTGCGGACCACGCGGCCGAGCATCACCGTCGCGATGAAAGCGAAGATCTGGATCCCGGTCGGGATCGCCACCGCTTCCGACGCCGCCGAGAAGAAGCCGAGCGAGATCGCCGGCAGGCCGGTGGTGAACATGTGGTGGACCCAGAGCCCGAAGCTCAGGAAGCCGGTGCCGAGCGCCGAGAGCACGATCCACGAATAGCCCGCGATCGGCCGGCGGGCGAAGGTCGGCACGATCATCGCAAGCAGCGCGATCGCCGGCAGGAAGATGATGTAGACCTCGGGATGGCCGAAGATCCAGAACAGGTGCTGCCACAGCACCGGGTCGCCGCCGCGACGGACATCGAAGAACGGCCAGTCGAAGGCGCGCTCGAGCTCGAACAGGAAGTCGCCGGCGATCAGCGGCGGGAAGGCGAAGAGGATCATCCCGCCGACCACCAGCACGTACCAGCCGTAGAGCGGCGTGAGGTTGATGTGCATCCCGGGGGCGCGGCACTTGAGGACGCCGACGATCAGCTCGACGGCGGCGGCGATCGACGCCACCTCGATGAAGCTCAGCCCGAGCAGCCAGATGTCGGCGCCGATGCCGGACTGCTCGGTCGAGAGCGGCGGATACATGAACCAGCCGGCGTCGGGTGCGGCGTCGAAGAAGATCGACCCGCAGACGAAGACGCCGCCGATCACGAAGCACCAGAGGCCGAAGGCGCTGAGGCGCGGGAACGGCAGGTCGCGCGCTCCGAGCATCGCCGGCAGGACGGCGATCGACACCGCCTCGAACACCGGCACGGCGAACAGGAACATCATCACCGTGCCGTGGAGGCTGAACAGCTGGTTGTAGGTATTGGCCGAGACGAGGTCGTTCTCCGGCACCGCGAGCTGCGCGCGGATCAGGAGCGCCAATGCGCCGGCGAACAGCATGAAGCCGAAGGCGGCGACCGTGTACCAGACGCCGACCGTCGAGTTGTTGACGTCGGAGAAATAACGCCAGCCGGCCGGGGTCGCCCAGGTCGCCTCCAGACGGGCGCGCGCAGCCTCGGGCTCGGCGGCGGCCATCAGCGGAGCTCCCCGAGGAAGGCGACGAGCGCGTCGAGCTCTTCGTCGCCGAGGGTGGCGAAGGGCGGCATGTGGATGCCCGGCTTCACCGATGGTGCATCGGCCAGCCAGCGGCGGAGATTGTCGGGTGTATTGGGCAGGGTCCCGGCGCCGATCGTACGGCGCGATCCGAAATGCGTCAGGTCGGGCCCGACGGAACCGGCATCGCTGACCCCTCGGATCACGTGGCACGCGCCGCATCCGCTCCTGACGAAGGCCGCGCCGTCGGTGAACGCCGGCACCGCCTGCGTCTCCAGCCAAGCGGCGAAATCGCCCGGCTCATGGACGACCACCGGGAACGCCATCAGCGCATGGGAGCTGCCGCAGAATTCGGCGCAGACGCCGCGATAGATGCCGGGCCGCGTCGCCGTCAGCCGAAGCAGGTTGGTTCGCCCGGGGATGGCGTCCATCTTGCCGCCCAGAGACGGAATCCACAGCGAGTGGATCACGTCGGGGCTGGTGATGATGAACTCGGTGGTGCCGAGTGGCAGGTGGATTTCGTTCGCCGTGTCGATGCGCCGTCCATCGGCCAGCTCGTAGCCGATGCGCCACCAGAACTGCTCGGCGCGGACGTGGATGCGGATGTCCGGGGTCTCGTCCTCCGACCAGCTCGGCAGGAGCGAAAGGCCGAATACGAGAAGCGCCGCGAGCACCACCGAGGGGAAGACCACGCCCCCGACCAGGACGAACCGATCCGCGAAGCGCTCCGACTTCGGCCGGCGCCGCCCGAGCACGGCGTAGATCGTGATGCCGATCACGATCAGCCAGATCACCGCGCCGGCGCCGGTCATCACCCAGAAGAGGCCGGCGACACCTGCGGCCTCGTCGCCCGCGGGATGCAGCGCGCTCTGCGTCGGGTTGCATGCCGCCGCCATCGCACAGGCCCCGACCACGAATGCCTGCCGCCCGTGACGGTGACCCATCAGATTCGACCTGACCCCGATTTTTTCGCGCTGCAGGCGGAACGCACAACCGCAACACGAGTTCCATTAGGATTGACTGCACGAAGGAGCCGCCCGATGCCCGCCGAGCCCCGTCGCGCTCACCCCATCCTCACCGCCTACCTCTATCTCGTGGCCGCCGTAATGATCGTCTGCGGCATCGTGATTGCCGCCGGGGGCGGCTGGCTGCTCGCGCTTGGCGGATCGTTCTACTATCTGCCCGCCGGCCTCGGTCTGATCCTCTCCGCATGGTTCCTGTTCCAGCGCCGGATGCTGGGGTTCTGGATCTATCTCGCGGTCTTCGTGCTGACGCTGGCCTGGGCGCTGTGGGAGCGCGGCCTCGATGGCTGGGCTCAGGTGCCGCGCCTGGTCGCTCCCACCGTCATCCTGCTCCTCCTCCTGATCGCGCTGCCGGCGCTCGGGACGCATGTCCGCGCCCGGCGTGCGGCGGTGGCCGGCGTCGCCGGCCTGTTCGTCGGCGGGCTCGCCCTGCTCCTCGGGCCGTCCCTCTTGCTTCCGTCGGTGATGGCGCAGACCGAACCGGCCCCGCCGGAAGCCGCGCCCGCCCCGGAGGCGCCCGCCCCCGCCCCTCCTGTCGCCGAAGCACCGCCCGCAGAGACGCCGCCGACGCGTAGCCCCGAACCGATGCTCGGCACGGGCACGGACTGGCCGGCCTACGGCGGCACCTACTACGCCGATCGCTACACGCCGTCCGGCCAGATTACCCGCGACAACGTCGCCGACCTCGAGCAGGTCTGGCAGTTCCGGACCGGCGATATGCCGACCGAAGCGAGCGAGGGCAAGTACTCGCCGGAGAACACGCCGCTGAAGGTCGGCGACACGATCTTCGTCTGCTCGGCAATGGGGATCGCCATCGGCGTCGATGCCGCGACGGGTCGCGAGGAGTGGCGGTACGATCCTGGTGTGTCGCCGGACGCGATCCCCTACGGCGCCACCTGCCGCGGCGTGGCCTATTACGAAGTGCCGGGCGCCGATCCCCAGGAGATCTGCGCGCGCCGCGTCCTGTGGGGCACGCTCGACGCGCGGCTGATCGCCGTCGACGCCGCGACAGGGCAGCTCTGCCCCGATTTCGGGGAGGGCGGACAAGTCAATCTCGAAGACGGGATCGGCGACACCGTGCCGGGCTGGTACTCGGTCACATCGGCGCCGACGATCGTCCGCGGCGTCGCGGTGATGGGCGCGCAGGTCAAGGACGGGCAGGACGAGGATGCGCCATCCGGCGTGGTCCGCGGCTACGATGCCGTCACCGGCGAACTCGCCTGGGCCTGGGACCTCGGCAATCCGGCCCTCACGGGGATGCCGCCCGAGGGCGAGGTCTACACGCGCGGGACGCCGAACATGTGGACCACGGCGTCCGGCGATGAAGCGCTCGGCCTCGTCTACCTGCCGCTCGGCAATTCCTCGGTCGACTATTACGGCTCGAACCGGAGCGCCGAGGAGAACGAATATGCCACCGCGCTCGTCGCCCTCGACGTGACCACCGGCCAGCCGGCCTGGCACTTCCAGACCGTCTACAACGACGTCTGGGATTACGACCTCGGCAGCCAGGCGACGCTGGTCGACTTCCCCGGCGCCGACGGGCCGATTCCGGCCCTGGTGCTGCCGAGCAAGCAGGGCGACATCTACGTGCTCGACCGGCGCACCGGCGAGTCGCTCTTCCCGGTCGAGGAGCGCGAGGTGCCGCAGGGCGGGGTCGAGCCGGACTACCTCTCGAAGGTCCAGCCGTTCTCGGCCTATCACACGCTTGCCAGGCCGCCGCTCACCGAGGCGGACATGTGGGGCATGTCGCCGATCGACCAGCTCTGGTGCCGTATCCAGTTCCGCCAGGCGGCCTATGACGGAATGTACACGCCGCCGACGACCGACCGGCATTGGATCCAGTATCCCGGCTACAACGGCGGCTCGGACTGGGGAGGCGTGGCGGTCGATCCGGCCCGCGGCATCATCGTCGCCAACTACAACGACATGCCCAACCACAACCGCCTCATACCGCGCGAGGAGGCGGACGCGGCGGGCCTCGCGCCGATCCATGCCCCCGGCGGCGGCGGTGAGACGCCGCTCGGCGAGGCCGGCCCGCAGATCGGCGCGCCCTACGCCATCCAGGTCAATGCCGGCTGGCGCGGGGAATGGACCGGGCTCCTCTGCAAGGAGCCGCCCTATGGCGGGATCCGCGCGATCGAGCTCGCCACCGGCCGGACGCTCTGGGACGAGCCCTTCGGCACGGCCCGCCGGAACGGCCCGTTCGGCATCCCGAGCTTCCTGCCGCTCGACATCGGCACCCCCAACAACGGCGGCGCGGTGCTGACGGCCGGCGGGCTGGTGTTCATCGCGGCCGCGACCGACGATCTGTTCCGCGCCATCGACATCGAGACCGGCGAGACGCTGTGGAGCGTCGTCCTGCCGGCAGGCGGGCAGTCGAACCCCTTCGCCTTCGAGGTCAGCGGGCGCCAGTTCGTCGGCATCATGTCCGGCGGCCATCATTTCATGGAGACGCCGGTGGGCGACCAGGTGACGGTGTGGGCGTTGCCGCAGCAGTGAAGGCGCGACGGCGCCTCGCCGACGCGCCGGCCGGCTATTCGTGGCTGCAGATCGCGCTCCACTGGACGATCGCCGGGCTCATCGTCTTCCAGCTCGTCTACAACGCGCCGATGCAGGCCGCCTTCGACAACCGGCTGGAGGGTGCCGACGCGACGCCGGGCGGCGGCGCGCTAGTCCATATCGTGGTCGGCAGCGCGGTTCTTCTTCTCGCGACGCTGCGGCTCGTGGTCCGCTTCGTCCGCGGGGCGCCGCCTGCTCACGCCGACAATCCGCCGCTGGTGATCTGGGTCGGTCATGCCACCCACTTCGCCCTCTACGTGATGATCTTCGCCATGCCGATCACCGGCCTGATCGCGTGGTTCGCCGGCGCGGCGGTCGTCGCGCAAGTGCACGAGATCGGCCGGCTCGTGCTGATCGGCCTGATTGGGCTCCACGTCCTGGGCGCCCTCGCGGAGCATTTCGTGTTCCGGAACGACGGTCTCGTACGCATGCTGCGGCCGGACCGCTCCCGGCCGTAAGCCTCCGCCGGCGGTTTCTCCGATACGTCTATGCCCGCGTCGCGCCATCCGCGCCGACGAGGCGACCGGTTCATCGCCAGTGCGGCCATCGCCGTGGCGAGAGCCGCGCTCCGACCGCTCCGCGCGGGATTCGACGGGGAGCCGGTTCCACCGGAATCGCGCCCGTCTCTGTTGCTCATTTCCGCGCGCCGGCCTAAATCCCGCGGCACATCCCGATCCTGAAGGAATTCCATGTCCCGACGTAAGCCGAAAGGCCGCGACATCT
>JBIQKL010000006.1:54481-61299 GCA_044506555.1 Hyphomicrobiales bacterium
TCCCGATCCTGAAGGAATTCCATGTCCCGACGTAAGCCGAAAGGCCGCGACATCTCCGGTTGGCTCTGCATCGACAAGGCGGTCGGCCAGACATCGACGGCGGTCGTCGCCTCGGTGAAGCGCCTGTTCGACGCGCAGAAGGTCGGCCACGCCGGCACGCTCGACCCGCTCGCCTCCGGCGCCCTGCCGATCGCGCTCGGCGACGCGACCAAGACCGTGCCCTTCGTCCAGGATGGCGCCAAGCAGTACCGCTTCACCATCCGCTGGGGCGTGGACACCGATTCCGACGATGCCGACGGCGCGGTGATCGCGACCTCCGACCTCCGTCCCGACCGCGCCGCGATCGAGGCGGCGCTGCCGGCCTTCGTCGGCGAGATCATGCAGCGGCCGCCGGTCTTTTCGGCGATCAAGATCGGCGGCGAGCGCGCTTACGATCTGGCCCGCGAGGGCGAGACGGTCGAGCTCGCCGAGCGTCCGGTGACGATCCGGCACCTGGCGATCGTCGACATGCCCGACGCCGACCACACCGTGCTCGAGGCGGAATGCGGCAAGGGCACCTATGTCCGCTCGCTCGCCCGCGACCTTGCCCACAAGCTCGGCACCTGCGGCCACGTCTCGGCGCTCCGGCGCCTCTCGGTCGGGCCGTTCGACAAGACGACGATGATCCCGCTCGAGGCGCTGATCACGGGACGGGAGGAAGGGCCGGCGCCCGGCCTCGACCGCTTCCTGATGCCGGTCGGCATCGCCCTGTCGGCGCTCCCCGAGGTGACGATCCCGCGGAACGACCTGCCGCGGCTGATGCGCGGCCAGCCCGTGCTGCTCCGCGGCGCAGGTATTCCGGCGGCCGCCGATCCGGTGCACGCGACCTATGCCGGCAAGAGCGTCGCCATCGGCGCAATTGAGCGCGGCGAGTTCCACCCGCGCCGGGTGTTCAAGGCGAGCTGAACCGTTTCAGCCTTCAAAAGGACTGAAACCTCAACTACATAGGACCATCGGTAATTTTCGTGGATATTCGCGGCCGTTTCCGTCATATTCCGCGCGCCTTCGCCCGCCGGCCCTGCGCCGGTCGCGAGGGATTCCGATCCGACCGTGCTGGACGACATCCCGGCACCGGCCGTTCGACCTGCGGGGAATGACCCTCGCCGCTCCTGAACTCGAAAGGATATCCGATGTCGATTACCGCCGAACGCAAGCAGGCGCTCATCTCGGAATATGCCACCGCGCAGGGGGACACGGGTTCGCCCGAGGTCCAGGTCGCGATCCTCTCCGAGCGCATCGCCAACCTGACCGAGCACTTCAAGACCCACGCCAAGGACAATCATTCCCGGCGCGGCCTGCTCAAGCTGGTCAGCCAGCGGCGCAGCCTGCTCGACTACCTGAACAAGGTCGACTCGCAGCGCTACCGTTCGCTGATCGAGCGGCTCGGACTGCGGCGCTAGGCGGCAGTTCGAAATGACGCGCGGTGGCATGGGGCCGCCGCGCCGGCCGTCGACGGGCCGGACAAAGGCCATGGCAGGATCGCCGGACGCTTCCATCCACGAAGCTTCTCGCCGTCTTGCCCATGGCTCGCCTTCGCGTCCGTCCGACGTATGAAAGGATGAACCATGTTCGACGTCCAACGAGTCGAGATCGACTGGGCGGGCCGCCCGCTCGTGCTGGAGACCGGCAGGATCGCGCGCCAGGCCGACGGCGCGGTGCTCGCCACCTATAGTGAAACCACGGTGCTCGCCACCGTCGTCGCCGCCAAGTCGGAAAGAGCGGGAATCGACTTCTTCCCGCTCACCGTGAACTACCAGGAGAAGACCTTCGCCGCCGGCAAGATTCCGGGCGGCTACTTCAAGCGCGAGGGCCGTCCGACCGAGAAGGAGACGCTGGTCTCCCGCCTGATCGACCGTCCGATCCGGCCGCTCTTCGCCGCCGGCTTCCGCTGCGAGACGCAGGTCATCGCCACCGTCCTCAGCCACGACCTCGAGAACGATCCCGACGTCGTGGCAATGGTCGCCGCCTCGGCCGCCCTCACCCTCTCCGGAGCGCCGTTCATGGGCCCGATCGGCGGCGCCCGCGTCGGCCTGATCAACGGCGCGTTCGTGCTCAACCCGCGCATCGACGAGATGGAAGAGTCGAAGCTCGACCTCGTCGTCGCCGGTACCGCGGATGCGGTGCTGATGGTCGAGTCCGAGGCGCAGGAACTGTCCGAGGACGACATGCTCGGCGCGGTGATGTTCGGCCACCGCGGCTTCCAGCCGGTGATCGATGCGATCATCCAGCTTGCCGAACGCGCCGCCAAGGAGCCGCGCGACCTGAAGATCGCCGACCACAGCGCTCTCTACGACCGCGTCCGCGACATCGCCGAGAACGACCTCCGCGTCGCCTATACGCTCGCCGGCAAGACCGATCGGCATGACGCGATCGATGCCGTCAAGAAGAAGGTCCTCGCGGAGCTGACCGCCGAGGGCATCGCCGATGCCCCGACCCCGCAGCTCGTCTCCGAGATGTTCAAGAAGCTCGAGAAGGGCATCGTTCGCGGCGAGATCCTCGACCGTGGCATCCGCATCGACGGCCGCGACGTCCGCACCGTCCGTCCGATCGTCGCCCAGGTCGGCATCCTGCCGCGTACCCACGGCTCGGCGCTCTTCACCCGCGGCGAAACCCAGGCGCTGTGCGTGGCGACGCTGGGCACCGGCGACGACGAGCAGTTCGTCGACGCGCTCCAGGGGACCTACAAGGAGACCTTCCTCCTCCACTACAACTTCCCGCCCTACTCGGTGGGCGAGACCGGCCGCATGGGTTCGCCCGGCCGCCGCGAGATCGGCCACGGCAAGCTGGCCTGGCGCGCGGTCCGTCCGGTGCTGCCCGCGCATCACGACTTCCCCTATACCCTCCGCGTCGTCTCCGAGGTCACGGAGTCGAACGGCTCCTCCTCGATGGCGACGGTCTGCGGCACTTCGCTGTCGCTGATGGATGCGGGCGTTCCCCTCAAGCAGCCGGTGGCGGGCATCGCCATGGGCCTGATCAAGGAAGACGACCGCTTCGCTGTTCTGTCCGACATCCTCGGCGACGAGGACCATCTCGGCGACATGGACTTCAAGGTCGCCGGGACCCAGGACGGCGTCACCTCGCTGCAGATGGACATCAAGATCCAGGGCATCACCGAGGAGATCATGAAGATCGCCCTGGCCCAGGCGAAGGACGGCCGGCTGCACATCCTCGGCGAGATGGCCAAGGCCCTGCCCGAGGCGCGCTCGCAGCTCGGCGAATATGCGCCGCGCATCGAGGTGATCACCATCCCGACCGACAAGATCCGCGAAGTGATCGGTTCGGGCGGCAAGGTGATCCGCGAGATCGTCGAGAAGACCGGGGCCAAGATCGACATCTCGGACGACGGCACGGTGAAGGTCGCTTCGGCCGACGGCAAGGCGATCACCGCCGCCCTCAACTGGATCAAGTCGATCGCCTCGGAACCCGAGGTCGGCCAGATCTACCAGGGCACCGTGGTGAAGACCGTCGACTTCGGCGCCTTCGTCAATTTCTTCGGCGCCAAGGACGGCCTCGTCCACATCTCGCAGCTCGGTTCCGGCCGCGTCGCCAAGACCACCGACGTGGTCAAGGAAGGCGACAAGGTATGGGTGAAGCTCCTCGGCTTCGACGAGCGCGGCAAGGTCCGCCTGTCGATGAAAGTGGTCGACCAGGCGAACGGCGAGGAGATCAAGCAGCCCGAGAAGTCGGAAGCCGAAGCGGCGGGCTAGATTCCGTCTCCGAATGCGTCATCGTCGGCCGGCGGTCTTCCGCCGGCCGATTTCGTTTCCGTCTCGCTCAGCATGACGCGGTCCCGTCCCGCCGCCTTTGCCGCATAGAGCGCGGCGTCCGCCCGCCCGACCAGGGCGTCGATCGAGGGCGGGCCCTCGTCGCCGCCCGAAACCGCGACCCCGACGCTGACCGTAACCAGGCCGCCGACGCTCCGCTGATGGCGTATGCGAAGATCGCGGACCCCCGCGCGGATCCTCTCCGCCATGGTCATCGCACCGGCGGTGTCGGTGTCCGGAAGGATCACCGCGAACTCCTCGCCGCCGATCCGCGCCACCCGGTCGCCGCGGCGGCGGAGTGCTCCGGTCAGCACCCGGGCCACGGTCTTGAGGCATTCGTCGCCCTCGGGGTGACCGTAGGCGTCGTTGAACGCCTTGAAATGGTCGACGTCGATGAGCAGCAATGCAAGGGGACGGCCATCGTGGATCCCGCGGGCGAATTCGGACCGGAGCACCTCGTCGAAGGCGCGACGGTTGCTCACGCCGGTCAGGCCATCCATGTCGGCCAGCGTCGAGAGCCGCCGGTTCATCTCGGCCTGTGTGAGCTCGATCCGCTTGCGGTCGGTGATGTCGGAAATGACGCTGAGATAGCCGCCGCCGTCGGCGACGACCCGGCATCGCGCGAAGAGCCAGCGCCCGTCGGCAAGCTCGATGTCGGTGTCACTGCCGCTCCTGAGCCCGGCGCGCATCGCCTCGACATAGGCTTCGCCATCGGCGGCCATGTCCCCCGCCGGTTCGTCGGCCGCGACCGAAGCCCGGAGGATGTCGACCAGGGGCATCCCGGGCACCCGCACATGCGCCGTCCGGGGGAAGAAGCCCGGGTATTGCTCGTTGCAGAATACGAGCCGCTCCTCGGTGTCGAAAAGCGCCACGGCGTCCGCCATCGTCGCGATGACCTCGGACAGCTGGGTCTCGGTCGCCTTGATGCGGGTGACGTCTGTATCGGTGCCGATGACGCGGGCGACGCTTCCATCCGGGTTCCATTCGAGCGGCCGTCCGCGGCTCAGGATCCAGATGTAGCGCCCGTCGGCGAGCCGCTCGCGGTACTCGAACTCGTGATGGTCGGCCTCGCCGCTGGTGATCAGGTGTTCCTGCCGGCGGGCGAAGTCCCGGTCGTCGGGATGCACGCGCGCCAGCCAGGCTTCCTCCGAGTAGTCGAATGGCGCATCGAGCTCGAGGCCACGCATCCGTTTCCAGGTGCGCGAGAAGAAGGATTTGCCGGTGCGCAGGTCGTGGTCCCAGACGCCCTGCCCGGCGCTCTCGAGGGCGAAGTTCCACCGGCTCTCGGCCTCGGCGACCGCTTCCTCGGCCCGCTTGGCGCGATCGATGTCGGTGATCTGGCAGATGATGAAGGACGGGGCCGAGGCGTCGTCCTCGCGGACGATCGAAACCGAGATGAGGCCCCAGAAGCGGCTTCCGTCGCCCCGCATGTAGAGGCGCTCCGCGCGATAGCCGTCGCTGCCCCCGCCGACCACGGCCTCCATCTGCGCGTACGCCTCCTCCACGGTCTCCGGCACGACCAGATCGCGGACCGTCAGCGTCAGCAGTTCGGCGCGAGAGCGCCGGAACATGTCGGCGAAAGCCTGGTTCACGTATGTCGTGCGGCCGGCGGCGTCGACCAGGGACATGCCGATGGGCGCATTCTCCATGACGACGCGGATCAGCTCCCGCCCTTTGGGAAACGAGGCGAACTCCTGAGGCCTGAGAATGCTTGCCTTCGTCATGTCCGCTCTTGAACGGCCATTGTCATAAGGACCGATGCTAGTTTAGCGCGATCCGCTGCCGTTGCGAGCCTCCGATATGATCGTCTGGCGGCGCATTGATTCGGCGCAAAACGAGAACAAAAAGGCGCCTGCTGGTTGCTGGGCACGGGGTCGCGACGCCGATGCCCACCATGACGAGGCGAAGGTCGGACCGCAGCACGAAAGGCAAGGACATCAACGCGATGGCCGAGCCGCCGGTGAGGGCCGCAGCGGGCGAACCGCCCGCCGCCTGGATGCAGCGCCTGCCCGGAACGGATAGCGGCGAAACCAGCGGCTTGCTTCGCTGCCTAAAGCTTGCCTGCGCGGTCGAGCATCGCCATCAGCGTGTCGAAGCTCAGTTCGGTCACGCCGAACCAGGCCACCTGCTCGCCGCGGAAGATCCTCCACGATTCGTAGATGCCCTTGAACTGCTCGCTCTTCGCACTGTTCTCGGCGAGCACCTCGTTAGCCGCCGTGAAGCACGCCTCGAGCACCGGCTGCGGGAAGGTGCGGAGCTCCGCGCCTTCGGCGAGCAGCGTCTCGAGGGCCGCCGGGGCGGTTGCGTCGTAGCGGGCCTGCATCTTGGCGTTGGCATAGGCGGCGGCCGCCGTGAGGATCGACTGGTAGGCCTTCGGCAGCGCATTCCACTTGTCGAGACCGATGAAGAGATGGAGCGTGCCGCAGCCGTCCCACCAGCCGGGATGGTAGTAGTATTTCGCCGCCTTGTGGAAGCCGAGCGCGAGATCGTCGAACGGCCCCACCCATTCCGCCGCGTCGAGATCGCCGGCGGCGAGCTTGGCCGCGCTCTCGGCGCCGCCGAGCTGCTCGGGCAGCACGCCGAGCCGCGCGAGCGTCTCCCCGCCGAGGCCGGGGATCCGCATCCGGAGGCCCTTCAGGTCCTCGACCGAGTTGATCTCCTTCCGGAACCAGCCGCCCATCTGCGCGCCGGTATTGCCGGCCGGCAGCCCGTAGATGCCGAAGCCGGCATAGACGCCGTTGAGCAGGTCGTTGCCGCCGCCCTCGTAGAGCCATGCATTCTGCTGGCGGGCGTTGAGGCCGAACGGCACGGTGGTGCCGAAGGCGAAGGCGGGGTCCTTGTCGGTGTAGTAGTAGCTGGCGGTGTGCGCCATCTCGACCTTGCCGTCGCGGATGGCGTCGAGCACCTCGAACGGCCCGACGATCTCGCCGACCGGCGCCACCTTGATGGTGAACCTGCCTTCGGTCGCTTCCGCCACCCAGCCGGCGATGTCCTCGGTCACCTGATAGAGGTTGG
>JBIQKL010000006.1:61399-63431 GCA_044506555.1 Hyphomicrobiales bacterium
ATCATCGTCCTTCCCGCCGACGTCAAGGACGTCGACCTCTATCGCTGGCACGCAGCGGCCGACACCTACACCCGGGCGATCGTCGCCGGATTCGGCGGTACGACGCTGATCCTGCCGTCGCTCGCCGGCATCGACATCGATACGGTGCTCGACCGTTCCGACGGCGTGCTGGTGCCGGGCAGCCGGAGCAACGTCCATCCTTCGCGCTACGGCGAAGCCGCGGACGCCAGTTCGGAGCCCTACGACATGGCCCGCGACGCGACTTCCTTCGCGCTGATCGCCCGCGCGATCGAGACCGGCGTGCCGCTGCTCGCCATCTGCCGAGGCATGCAGGAGCTCAACGTGGTCCTCGGCGGCACGCTCCAGTCCGAGATCCAGGATCAGCCCGGCCGCAACGACCATCGGGCGCCGGCCTCGGATAGCCAGGACGAGCGCTTCGCCATCCGGCACGATGCGGTCCTCGCCCCCGGCGGGACGCTCGCCGAGGCGCTTGGCACCGACCGCATCCGGATCAACTCGCTCCATCGCCAGGGGATCGGTCGGCTTGCCGACCGGCTCGCGGTTGAAGCCACTGCCCCTGACGGCACGATCGAGGCGGTGCGGGTGATCGGCGCGCCGGGCTTCGCCATCGGCGTGCAATGGCATCCCGAGTACTGGGTCGAGTCGGACGAGACCTCGGCAAAGCTCTTCGCCGCCTTCGGGCGTGCGGCAAAGGCCCGGCTCGCCGCACGTCGACCCGGCCTCGCCGCCGCCGCAGAATAGCCGCGGGCGATCACATCATCGGGTAGAGGGCACCGCCGAGAAGCAGGAGCCCGAACAGGAACACCGCCAGCGCGCCGCCGATCTCCACGGTCCGGAGCAGGACTGCGCCCCGCCCGGACTCGGCGCCGGCGACGCGCATCGCGAGTCCCTTTGCCGAGACCGCGATCGCCGCCAGCACGGCGACGGTGAGCCCGGTGCCGAGCGCCATCACGAAGGTCGCGGCGACGCCGGCGGCGAGCAGGCCCTGCGACAGCGCGAAGACCAGGATGATGATCGCGCCCGAGCACGGCCGGATGCCAACCGCGAGGATCGCGGACCAGGCACGGCCCAGCCAGTTGCGGGTGGCCGGTTCGCACGCCGGCGCGGGGAGCGGCGACGCAGCCTTCGTCTTCAACCCCGGACCGGCCGCCAGAACATCGAGATCCTGCGGTCCCGTGGCGGCGGCACCGAGGTCGCGCCGTTGGAGACGACGGCCGTTGCCGGCATGTTGGTGGCCGTCGTGATCGTGACCGATGCCGCCATGATGATGGTGATGGTGGCCGCGGCCGGATATCTTCGACCACAGGAGCCAGACGCCGAGCAGCATGATCGCCGCGTAGCTGGCGATCTCGAGCCAGTCGGTGACGCCGGTGATCTGCTGCGCCGTGGCGCCGACGATCAGCGTCGCGACGCCGACGATCGCGATCGCCGACAGGGCCTGGACGAAGGCGGCGGCGAATGAGATCGCCACGCCCCGCCGGACCGATGCGCCGGAAGCGACGACGTAGGAGGTGATCACCGCCTTGCCGTGACCTGGACCGGCGGCATGGAAGACGCCGTAGAGGAACGCGACCAGGAAGAGCAGCCAGACCGCGCTGCCGTTCTCCTTGATCGCGCCGAGGTTCTGGGTGAGCGACCGGTAGAACTCCGACTGGCGCGCCGCGATCCAGGCGAAGACCGGGCCGAACGGGCCGCCGACATTCATGCCGCTGCCGCCGTCGGGCGTGGCGATGCCGAACGGGCTCCTGCCGGTCGTCCGCGGCGCCTCGGGTGGCGGCGCGGGCGCCGCTGTCTCGGCAACGGGACAGTCGACGGTGAACATGTCGGCGAGGTTGTCCGCGGCCGCCGCCAGATCCGGAGGGAGTTGGCGTTGGTCCATCGGCAGCGAATTGAGGATCGCCATCGTCTGGTCGTCGAGACCCTTCGGCGGATGGTAGGTGCCGGTGCAGCCCGCCGGCGCACCGGTCAGAGTCAGGGGATGCTCGCCCGGAAACTCGAAAGCGACGAAATA
>JBIQKL010000006.1:63531-72864 GCA_044506555.1 Hyphomicrobiales bacterium
CGCCGTCGCCGTCGGCGTCGAGCCCCTCGGTCGCGAAGGCGGAGAACGCATCGTCGAAGCGCCAGACGTTCCCGACCGCCTTGATCCGGCCGGTCTCGTCGAACATCAGCTCGGAATTCACCTCGACGAAGACGTGCGGGTGGGCGAGCGCATGCGCGGTGAGGCCAAGCATGGCGACGAGGGCGACGACGATGGCGAGAAGGAAGGAGCGGCCCCCCTCACCCGGTGCGCTCCGCGCACCACCCTCTCCCGCAAGGGGAGAGGGTTGGGAGTGGGCTGCACCGGAATTCGCACACGCCCCACCCTCTCCCCTCGCGGGAGAGGGTCGCCGCGCAGCGGCGGAGTGAGGGGGCAGGTCCATGTCGTGGTCGAGGAACATGCCGCTCATCCCGTGGGCGCGAGAAGCCGCGCCTCCGCTTCGGCGAGCGCCGTCTCGATGTCCGCGATCCAGGCGGCGTCCTCGCCCCGCGCCTGCCGCGCCTCGCGGATGAGGCGAAGGTTGCGGGCCGTGGTCGCCGGCTGCCAGGGCTCGGTGACGACCGCGAGTGCCGCGGCCGCGGCATCCATGGCGCCATCGGGTTCCTTGCCGATCACGGCGAGCTCGACCAGCGTCGCCTGGTCCCAGTAGTCGCCGCCGTCGGCCTGGATGCGGCGAGTGGCGGCGTAGCGCACCACCGGCAGGAGTTCGGCGAGACCGGGGTCAGGCGGCTCCGACAATGCCATCAGCGTCACGGCGTTGACGCCGGGATAGGCGTCGCGCCAGTCGGCCTCGAAGCCGGCGCGGTAGCTCGTGACGGCCCGCTTGAGATGGCCGCGCGCCTCCATGCCGCGCCCGGCTGCCTTCGCCTCCTCCCACATGTCCTTGTAGACCCGGCCGAGCAGGCCGTTGGTCTCGCTCGAGGGGCCGAACTCGCGGATGACCTCGGCGAGCACCTTCTCGGCATCGGCGCGGCGACCGACGCGGTTGAGGGCGAAACCGAGCTGCTCGCGAACCATCCGCGCCTGCTGCAGTTCGCGCGGCATGCGCTCGTAGAGGCCGATCATCTCCTCGCATCCGTCCTTCGTGCCGACGGCGCGGAAGGAGAGCATGAGGTCGACGATGATGCCGGCCTCGACGTTCCTGAGGTCGGCAAGGCGGGGATCGGCCGCCACCGCGCGCACCGCCGCGACGCCGGCCTGCCGCGCGTCGGCGAGCGCGTCCCTGTACTCGGCGGCGATGGCGACCCGGTCGCGGAAGATATCGGTCTTGGCGTGGTCGATATCGAGCCGCGGCATGCCGTCGACGAGCTGGAACAGCGGGCTGTCGTCGTGGGCGATCTCGTGGGCGGCGCGCAGCGTCGCCGCGATGCGCCCCGAATCGGCCTCGGGGCTGGTCAGGTTGCCGGCGGCGTCCATCCCGTAGGGCGTGCCCCGCTGCATCGCGAGGTCGAAGGGCAGCGTCGTGCCTTCGGCGAAGATCAGCACGGTCGAGCGGGGCCGGAGCGCGTGGCGGATGCCGAGCTCGTAATAGACGTTGGGATTGGCCCCGGTCATGTCGGCGACCGCGTAGTCGCAGAGCATGAGGCGTTCGAACATCGGCTTGTGGATGGTGCCGCCGATCTGCTCCTGGTCGGCGCGGATCACCTCCATGCCGGCATCGAGCACGGCGGGCGCGATGACGCGATTGTAGACGGCGTCGAAATCGATGAAGCGGCCGCCGCCCTCCGGCTTCCGGCCGAAGGGCATCAGCACGAAGCAGAGCGGCTTCATGTCTCCGCGATCATCCCGTTCCGGCGCATCGTCATCGTCCCCGAGGGATTTGGGCCGTGCACTGCGGCCAAAGCGTGGCCGCCGCCCGCCTCATCCCGTCATCACCTTTGCCGCGAACGAGATCAGCCCCCGGTCGCGGCCGGCCGGCGCGATCAACGACAAGCCGAGCGGGCAACCGTCGAACGTCGCGAGCGGCAGCGAAATCTGCGGCAGGCCCGCCAGCCCGGCGATGCAAAGGATCGAGAGAGCCCGCGTCCGGAACGCCTCGAAGACCTCCTCCGAATCGTCGAGGCGGGGCGCGATCGTCGGCAGCGTGGGGAGAAGCAGCATGCCGTCGTCGCCGAGCAGCGCCGTGACGTGCGCCCGGATACGGGCACGCTTGTCGACGGCGTCGCGATAATCGGCCTCGGTCACCCGACTCGCGGCGAGAAACCGTTCGCGGACCGCCGGCATGAGCGCCGGGCCGCGCGCCGTGATCCATGGCCCGTGCGCCTTCCACGCTTCGAAACCCTGGATCGTGCGGAACACCGGCACCCATGTGTCGAGGCCCTCCGGCGCGACGGTGACCGCGCTCGCGGCGGCGCCGGCATCCCTCGCCCGTGCGGCGGCGGGCGCCAGCGCCGCGGCCTCGCCCGGCGATGCCAGCGCCGCGAACGCATCCTCGGCGGTGATGACGCGGGCGAGCGGCGGGCCGCCGCTATCCTCGCCGAGGAGCACGGCCCCGATCCGGTCGAAGAGGCCGACGTCGCGGGTGAACCAGCCGACCGTGTCGAGGCTCGGGGCGAGCGGCATCGTATCGGATATGTCGATCCGGCCATGGGTGGGGCGGAGGCCGATCAGGCCGCACATCGACGCCGGGCCGCGCACCGAGCCGCCGGTGTCGCTGCCGAGCGCGGTATCGGCGAGGCCGGCGGCCACGGCCGAGGCGGAGCCCGACGACGAGCCGCCGGGCACCCGGCCGGGCGCGGCAGGATTGTCCGGCGTGCCGAGCCGCGAATTTCGGCCGTCGAGCGAGAAGGCGAGCTCGACCGTATGGGTCTTGCCGACGAAACGTGCGCCGGCGTCGAGCAGCCTCTGGACGCATGGCGCGTTGACCTTTGCCGGGGCGTCTTCCGCCATCTTCTCGACGTTGCCGCATCCGGTGACGTAGCCCGCGACGTCGAAGATGTCCTTGACCGCGAACGTCACACCGTGAAGCGGACCCGAGGGCGCGTTCGGCACCGGCACGTCGGGCAGGTCGACGAAGGCATGGACGGGGTCTGACGGGACGAGCATGGCGGCCTCGCGGGGGAATCGGGCGGACCGTCTGTTTTGCAACGCCGTCACCGCCGAGGGCAAGCCGCCCGTCGCCGCGGCGCCCGCAAGAGACGGGGCGCGGGCTCCAACGAAGCCTCTACCAGCGGAGCGTGAGGCCCGCGAGCGGTCCGTGCAGGGTCAGGTCGAGCGCTTTCGCCGAGGTTCCCGAGCCCTCCTCGTAGTCCACCGAGAGGATTCGGTAGCCGAGGGATGCCGCGAGTTGCGTCGACTTGCCGATGTCCCAGGTATGGTTGTAGCCGCCGAACACCTGCCACGAGAACTGGCTGCCGACGCCGAAGCCGCCGATGTCGGCCGCAAGCTGGATGTTGTCGTGCGGGGTCAGCTGCTGCCGCACCCGCATGCCCACCACCGGATCCACCCAGTCGGTGCCGCCGCTGCGCGCGATCGCATACTTGCCCTCGCGCTTCAGGCCGAGGCGCGGCAGGTCCACCTTGCCGGTGACCTTCAGCGCCAGGTCGGCGTCCATGTGCCAGTAGCGCGCGCCGCCATAGACCGCGAGCGCGGTTCCGCCCTGCTTGATGATGTCGTAGGCCGCGGCCGCCTGGATGATGGTCAGCGTCGTGTCCACCGACGCCTTGCCCTTGAGGCTGATCTCGAGTCCCGCCACCGGGTTGAGCTGCTTCGTCTTCTCGCCGGAGAAGCCGATGTCGGAATAGAAGATGTCGCCGAAGAGCGAGAAGCGGTCCTTGCCGATCTCGACGGCGCCCATGAACGGGATCAGCTTGTCGCTGTTTTCCACCAGGTCGATGAAGCTCGCCGACGTCGACACCGAGCGGCCCGACGCGGTGATCGTGCCGTTGATGCCGGTGAGCCAGGCATAGGGCGTGATGCCGATCGTCCAGCCCCCGCCCGGCGGTACCGCCTCGGTCGCCGTTACCGTGGCGTTCGCCATGTCGAAGTCCGCCGCGGAGGCGGAGCCGCCGACCAGCAACGCGGCACCGACCACAGCCAGCCCCACAAACCGAGCCTTCATTTCCGCGCTCCGCTTCTCCCGGACCGTCATCGCCGCCGTCGGCCGAGAAACGACCCGAGTCCCGGCGCCAGTCTCGTGTACGGCGGCGGTGGCGTCATCCGCCATCATCCGACCAGCAACACAATCGCCGCCGTTGTGGCATTCTCGCCACGGCGCTGATAAGAACGCCGGCGGCCGCTCAGTAATCCGGCCATTCCCGCCAGTGGCTCGGGCGGACGAAGATCGGCTTCTGGGTCTCGGCATTGACCCAGGTGCGCCGAGACTGGCGGCAGGCGAAGGCGAGAGCGCACGGCTCGCCGTCGATCATCGTTGCGAGTTGCACCGGGCGGTCGTCCGGCGCCTCGCGAATCGGCCGCCAGCAGTCGGCGGTCGCGACGGCGCGGCAAGGCGTGGCGACTTCGCCCGGGCCCGGCCCCGCAGCCAGCGCGGCGAGGGCCGGCGCAACGACCCGGTCGTACAGGCCGCGTTGCGCCCGCGTCAGGCGTTCATAGCCGAGGTCGATCGCCGCCAGCGCCACGCCGTAGGCCGGGTCGCCAGGGTCGAGGACCCCGCGCTCGACCAGGGCCGCCACGCTGGCGGCCAGCTCCCGATCGGAGTTGTCGCTTTCCAAGTTCGCCCCCCTTTTTCTTGCACTGCACCATCGATTCGACAGTCTGGCCACTTTGGCAAGCGATATGCGTGAAAAACCGTGATTGTTCCGCGCGCGGAAGAGTGTCGGCCAACTTGTCCGCGGTATGATGGAATCACCCGCCCGGGGCGCGACGAGGCGCCACCGTACCGGATGCAGAGCCTCACGCAGTGTGTTAGGAAGGCGCGGAGCGTGCTGCGGGCCGGGATCCGTTCGCGCCGCGACCTGGGGAGAATGAGGGGGTTTCTGCCGTGGCGTCCAGCGATCGACGGGTCATCCTTCGCGCCGTCCTGGCGGCGACGCTGATCTCGGCCGTGGGGCTGAGCGCCTGCGGGCGGAAAGGTCCGCTCGAGCCGCCGCCGAAAGCGGACGTGACCACCGACGATCAGGGATCGCCCCAGGACGCCGGCAAGCCCAACCGCAGCTTCCCGCTCGACTTCCTGCTCTAGCCGAGCGCCCGGCCGGGACCCGGGCACCGGACGCGTCGCAGAATCCCGGCACAATGGTCGCGGTCCGGCGACCGCTCACTCCTGGAAGCCGCCTTGCCTCATTTTGCCTATCACCGCGGTCTGCTTCACGCCGAGGGCGTCGCGCTGAACCAGCTCGCCGCAAGCGTCGGCACGCCGTTCTACTGCTACTCGAGCGCCGCCCTCGTCGACCATTTCCGCATTTTCAACAACGCCTTCGCCGGCCTCGACACGATGGTCTGCTATGCGATGAAGGCGAACTCCAACCAGTCCGTCATCCGCACCCTGGTGGCGGAGGGCGCGGGCTGCGACGTGGTGTCCGAAGGCGAGCTCCGCCGGGCACTGGCCGCCGGATGCCCGCCCGAGCGGATCGTGTTCGCCGGGGTCGGCAAGACGGCGCGCGAGATCGCCTATGCGGTCGACGCCGGGATCTACTGCTTCAATGCCGAATCCGAGCCCGAGATCGCCCGCATCTCCGAGATCGCCGGCGCCAAGGGCAGAACGGTCAAGGTCGCCATCCGAGTCAATCCCGACGTGGACGCCAAGACCCACCACAAGATCACCACCGGAAAGGCCGAGAACAAGTTCGGCATCCCCTGGCTGCGGGCCCGCGAGGTCTACGCCCATTGCGCCCGCCTGCCGGGCATCAGCCTGAGCGGCGTTGACATGCATATCGGCAGCCAGATCACCGACCTGGAGCCCTACGATCGCGCCTACGGACTGCTCGCCGACCTGGTGCGCGACCTCCAGGCCGACGGCCATGCGATCGACCACGTCGATGCCGGCGGCGGTCTCGGCATCCCCTATCATCTCGACGAGCCCGGCCCCGATGCCGGCGCCTATGGCGAGATCGTCCGCCGCCGCCTCGGCAATCTCGGCTGCCGCATCCTGTTCGAGCCGGGCCGGTTCCTGGTCGGCAATGCCGGGGTGCTGGTCACCGAAGTGATCTACGTGAAGCGGGGCGCGTTCAAGACCTTCGTGGTCGTCGATGCCGCCATGAACGACCTGATCCGCCCGACGCTCTACGAGGCGCACCACGATATCCTGCCCGTCGCCAGGCCCGGGCCGCACCATCCGCGGATCGTCGCCGACGTCGTCGGCGGGGTGTGCGAGACCGGCGATTACCTGGCGCTCGACCGCCGCATGGGCGAGGTGAAACCCGGCGATCTGTTGTCGGTCATGAGCGCCGGCGCCTATGGCGCCGTGCAGGCCTCGACCTACAATACGCGCCCCCTCCTGCCCGAGGTCCTGGTCAAGGGCGACAGTTGGGCCGTGGTGCGCCCGCGCCAGACTTACGAGGACCTGATCGGCATGGATGCCGTTGCGCCCTGGCTCGCAGGGAAGTGACCGCGACGACTTGGCGTTGCCTCGAATTCCCCTAAGTCTGTGTTAGGCTTCGACCTCGGGGGGATGCGGCGAAAGGGCGGTTTGGCGGAATGGCCACGGCCGGCAACAGGCACGATACGGGTCCTCCCCCCGACGAGGCGGCGGCGCGGCGGCGCATCGAGCGCGCCATATGGCGCGCGCGGGTCGTGCTCCTGTGGGAATCCGTGTGGCCGGCCGTCGCGTCCGTTCTCACCTTCGTCGCGCTTTTCGCCATCGTCTCCTGGTTCGGCCTCTGGCGAGTCGTTTCGGACCCGGTCCGGTTCGGCATCCTCGCGCTCTTCGCCCTGGGTGCGGCGGCGCTGGTGGTCCGCGCGTTCCGGCTGCGGGCTCCGGCGCGGGCCGCCGCCCTCGCCCGGGTGGAACAGGCGACCGGCCTTCTCCACCGTCCCGCCACCGCCTTCGGCGATACGATGGCGGTCGGCAAGGACGACCCCGCCGCGCAGGCCCTGTGGCTCGCGCATCGCGAGCGCCTGCTCGCCTCCCTCGACCGGCTCCGGTCCGGCGCCCCCGCGCCCGGCCTCGCCCGCCGTGACCCGTGGGCCATCCGCTTCCTGGCCGTGCTCCTGCTCGTCGTCGGGTTCGTCTATGCCGGGCCTGAACGGGCCGACAAGCTGCTCGAGGCTTTCCGCGGCGGCGAGCCGGTGGCCGCAACCGTCGCTCGCATCGATGCCTGGGTGACGCCGCCGGCCTACACATCGCGAGCGCCGATCTTCCTGACCGGCGAGCGCGCGCGGCCCTCCGGCACCGAATATTCGGTGCCGGTCGGCAGCGTGGTGACGGTGCGCACCGGCGGCGCCAACGATCTTGCCGTCGTCGCGGTGGACGAGGCCGGCGAGACGCCGGCCGGGATCGCCGCGGCCCAAGGCGCCGACGCGGCCGGCCCAGGGCACGAGCAGCCGGTCGAGCGCCAGGTCGCGCTGGAAAAGGGAGCCGAGGTGGTCGTCCGCAAGGGCGAGCGCGACGTGATGGCATGGCGCTTCGCGGTCGAGCCCGACCGCGCGCCGGAAATCGCGTTCCTGAAGCCGCCCGCTCCGGCCCGGAGCGGCGCCCTCGCCTTCAGCTACGCCCTCAAGGACGACTACGGCGTGGTCGCCGCCGAGGCCGAGATCGCCCCTCTCGCCGCCGAGGAGGGTGCCGCCGAGGCGCGACCGCTGTTCGAGGCGCCGGAGGTGCCGCTCTCACTCCCGCAGCTCCGCACCCGCGACGGCGCCAGCGAGACCATCCGCGACCTCACCGCCCACCCCTGGGCAGGTGCTACGGTGAAGATGACGCTGGTGGCGCGCGACGAGGCCGAGCAGGAAGGCCGGAGCGAGCCGATGGAGGTGATGCTCCCCGCCCGCCAGTTCACGAATCCGCTGGCGCGGGCGGTGGTCGAGCAGCGCGGCAAGCTGGCGATGGACGCGAACGCGGCGCCGCGTGTCCTCGACGCCCTCGACACGCTGACGCTCGCACCCGAGGACACTTTCGACGACCTGGGCGATTATCTCGCACTCCGCAGCGCCTATTTCCGGCTCGACAATGCCCGCGACGACGACGAACTCCGCGAGGTCGTCGACTATCTCTGGCAGGTCGCGCTCGGCATCGAGGACGGCGACATGTCGCTCGCCGCGCAGAAGCTCCGCGATGCGCAGGAGGCGCTCCGCAACGCCCTCGAGCAGAACGCATCGGACGAGGAGATCGCCCGGCTCACCGAAGAGCTCCGCCAGGCGATGCAGGAGTTCCTCCAAGCGCTGGCCGACGAGGCCCGCCGCAATCCCAACATGGCCAACCTGCCGCCGAGCCCGGACGCCCAGGTGCTCCGCTCCCAGGACCTCGAGCGGATGCTCGACCAGATCGAGCAGCTGGCGCAGAACGGTGCGCGGGACGCCGCTCGCCAGATGCTCAGCGAGTTGCAGAACATGCTGGAGAACCTCCAGGCCGGCCGGCCCATGCAGGGCCAGCAGGGCGGCGGCGACCAGATGATGCAGAGCCTCAACGAACTCGCCGACATGATTCGCCGGCAGCAGCAGTTGATGGACGAGACGCACCGCTCGCAACGCGGGCTCGGCCAGGACGGCGAGCAGATGACGCCGGAGGAGATGGCCGAGGCGCTACGCCAGCTCCAGGAGCAGCAGCAGGCCCTCGAGCAGCAGCTCCAGCAACTGATGGAGCAGATGGAAGGCATGGGCATGCCGCAGAACAACAAGCTCGGCCAGGCCGGCGAGGCGATGGGCCGGGCGAGCGGCGCGCTCGGCCAGGGCCAGCCCGGCGACGCCGTGGGCAACCAGGGCGACGCGCTCGAGGCGCTCCGCCAGGGCGCCCAGTCGCTCGCCCAGCAGCTCGGCAACCAGCCGGGCCCGGGCATGGCCGGCAATCCGAACGGCCAGATGCCCAACGAGGACCCGCTCGGACGGCCTCAGCGGACCATCGGCCCCGATCTCGGCACCACGGTGCGGGTGCCTGACGAGATCGACATCCAGCGTGCCCGCGAGATCCTCGAGACCATCCGGAAGCGCCTCGGCGACCCGGGCCGGTCGATCCTCGAGCGCAATTATCTCGAACGGCTGCTCGATCAGTTCTGAGGGCGAGGCCCCGGAGCTCTGGTTCGTCCCCGACGGCGGTCGTGCGTCCTTCGAGGCTCCGCTTCGCGGAGCACCTCAGGATGGCGGAAGCCGGATAGCTCTATCCCCCCTTACCCCCGGATCAAGTCCGGGGCAGGGGGTACCGAACCTCGCCGACCAGGTTTATGCGCAAAGGTCTCCATCCTGAGGTGCCCGCCGTCAGGCGGGCCTCGAAGGACGCAAGCCACCCATCCAGGATCAAGACCACTATCC
>JBIQKL010000099.1:0-5542 GCA_044506555.1 Hyphomicrobiales bacterium
CTGCACCGATGCCTCGGGCACCATCGTCGGATCGAACGGGCGGAGCGTCGCGTCGGCCGTAAGCAGGTTGAGCGACACGAAGCCCGCCTCGGAGCCGTAGAGACCGGGAGGATGGTCGGGCCCGGGAACGACGCCGGCAAGGTTGGCGGGGACCGGACGCGCGTCGGACCCGGGATTGACGAAGCGGCCGTGGCCGTCGAGCAGCCGCCACGGCGCGATCGTCTGGGCCGACTGCGCGCTGTCGGCTGCCGTATCGGCGCGGGCGGCGGTCGAAAAGGCGACGATGCGGCGCAGCATCTCGACGAAGGTGCCGGAGAGCGGCAGGTTCGACCAGCTGGTATTCGCCGTAACGTGAAAGAGGACCAGCCAGCCGCGGCCCGACGGCGCAGCGGTGACCAGCGGCGTGCCGTCGGCGAGCGCCGCCCATGTGCGCTCGGCAAGCGCGCCGTCCGGCTCGGCGAGCACCTGCCGCTTGACCAGCACGTCCTCGGGGATGTCCATGCCCTCGAAGGGGCTCGCATCCGAGAACGCTGCGAGCGGCTGCTCGACCTCCCAGGTCAGGCTGCCGCCGAGCACGCGGTCGCCGCCGCGAAGCCGCACCGGGATCAGCGAGTCCGTGGCGGTGGCAAGATGCGGGCCGGCGAAGCGGAGGAGAATGCCGCCCTCGGCCACCCAGTTCGCCACCTGCTCCTCGACCTCCGGCGACAGTGTGCCGATGTCGGCCATGGCGATGATCGAGGCGCCTTCGTCGATCAGTTGCGGCACGGCCACCGCCGCGTTCGCGTCGCGCGGCTCGGAGATGTCGGCGAAGGGCTGCACGGCACGGGCGATGTAGTAGAGCGGCGAGAGCAGCGGCTGGGCCGCATCGGCCGCTGCTCCGGAGAGAAGGCCGATCCGCCGCCGCCGCCAGCGGTCGTCGAGAAGCTGGACCGCGCCCGCGGTCTCGGTGCCGACGACGTCGAGGCGGGCGATGTCGTTGCGGAGCTCGACCGGCAGGTCGAACCGCACCTCGGTCTCCGCCGCGTCGGCGTCGAACGAGAAGGCGACGTCGCCGATGTTCCGGCCGCGGAGATCGGTGGCGCGGACATAGCCGGCCGCGGGCAGGCCGGGATTGCTGCGGATCACCGGTACGACCAGCGCGTCGGCGCCGCCGACCGGCGGCTTGAGGCCGACGATGTCGCTCCGCGCATCGGCATAGGCGACGAGCGGCCCGTCGATGCGCTGCGTCAGGAAGATGCCGAAGGAATCGCTGCCGGCGGCGGCGAGCCCGTCGGAAAGCCACACAACTCCGCCATAGCCGTTCGCGCGCACCGCCGCGTCGAGGGAGGGCAGGAGCGCGGCATAGTCCGGCGCGTAGGGACGCGGCGACAGGGCCTCGATCCGCTGGCGGACCTGGCCGGCATCGGTGGGCGCAAGCTCCTGTCCCGCGCCGTCGGCCGTCGCAAGGACGGCGATCGGCCGGCCGGCCTGCTCGGCGAGCGTCACGATCCGCCCCGCAGTTTCCGTCATCGCCGGCCATTGCGCCGCCGACGCCCAGCCGTTGTCGACGACGAGAAGCAGCGGACCGGCGCCGGGCGCCTGTTCCGCGCTGGGGCGGTAGATCGGCCCGGCGAGCGCGATGATGAGCGCCGCGGCAATCAGGCAGCGGAGCAGGATGAGCCACCAGGGCGTGCGCGCCGGCGTCTCCTCCTTCGGCGCGATCTCCAGGAGGAGACGCGTCGGCGGGAAGCTCTCCACCCGCGGCTTCGGGGGGGTGACGCGAAGCAGCAGCCAGATCAGCGGCAGCGCCAGCAGCGCGAGCAGGATCGGCGGGTAGGCGAAGGCGAAGGGCAGCCCGCTCATGCCGCGCGCCCCATCGACGAGAAGGCGGACTGCGCGTGGCGGTCGGCGAGACGGGCATGGAGCGCGAGCAGCGGCTCCGTCGCCGGCCGATCGGTGCGGTGGACGAGGAACGTCCAGTCGAGGCGCCGGCAGGTCAACGACAGCCGCTCGCGGAGCGCGGCAAGCCGGGCCTGGTAGTCGGCACGGTATTGCTCGGCCCGGCCGACGACGTGACGCGCGCCGGTCTCGGGGTCGAGGAACTCGGTGCGGCCGGTAAAGGGAAAGGTCTCCTCGATCGGATCGACGACCTGGACGAGGTGGGCGCGGGCACCGGTCCGAACGATCGCATCGAGCGTCGCCTCGGTCTCCGGCAGAGGGTCGAGGAAGTCGCCGAACAGCGCCACGTCGGTGAAGCGCCGGAGGTCGCGCGTATCGGGCCCGCCGACCCGCGCATGGGCAACGTGCGTGGCGATCCGCTCGGCGGCGTTCCGCGCCAGGATCGGGTCGCTCTCGGCGAGCAGCCCGACGCGCTCGCCGGCAGCGGCGAGCAGATCGGCGAGCGCCAGCATCAGGACCAGCGCACGATCCCGCTTGGTGACGGATGCGAGCCGCGAGCGGAAGTCCATCGAGGCGGAGAGGTCGGCCCACAGCCACATCATGTGGGCCGCTTCCCATTCCTTCTCGCGGACGAACAGGTGATGCTCGTCGCGCGCCGAACGGCGCCAGTCGATGGCCGCTGCGGCCTCGCCCGGCGTGAAGGGGCGGAACTGCCAGAAGGTCTCGCCGCGACCGGGGACACGACGGCCGTGCCAGCCGGCGATGACCGTGGCCGAGACCCGCCGCGCCTCGATCAGGAGGTCCGGCAGGCCGCCGGCGATGCCCTTCGCTGCGGTCAGCGCCCCGCGGACCGCGACTGCGCCGCCCTTCGCCTCCGAACCCGTGACCATTGCTATCCGATCTTGCCCTTCAGCTCCGCGATCACCTCGGCAATGGTGAGGCCGTCGGCGCGTGCGGCGAAGGACAGCGCCATACGATGCTTCAGCACCGGCTCGGCGAGTTCCGCCACGTCATCGAGGGACGGCGCGAAGCGTCCGTCGATGAGGGCGCGGGCACGCACCGCCAGCATCAGCGCCTGGCTGGCGCGGGGACCGGGGCCCCAGGCGATGGCATTGGCGAACCTGGCGTCGCCCTCGCCGGGACGGGCCGAACGGACGAGGTCGAGGATGGCCTCCACGACCGACTCGCCCACCGGCATCCGCCGCACGAGGGACTGGATCGCCTTGATGCCTTCGGCATCCAGCACCTTACCGGCATGCGCCTCGGACGATCCGGTCGTCTCGAACAGCATCCGGCGCTCGGCTTCGCGGTCGGGATAGACGACGTCGATCTGGAGCAGGAAACGGTCGAGCTGCGCCTCGGGCAGCGGGTAGGTTCCCTCCTGCTCGAGCGGGTTCTGGGTCGCGAGCACATGGAACGGCGACGGCAGATCATGGCGCTGGCCGGCGACCGTCACGTGATGCTCCTGCATCGACTGGAGGAGCGCCGACTGCGTCCGCGGGCTGGCGCGGTTGATCTCGTCGGCCATCAGGAGCTGGGTGAACACCGGTCCGGGCACGAAGCGGAAGGCGCGCGAGCCGTCCGGAGCGACGTCCATCACCTCGGTGCCGAGGATGTCGGACGGCATGAGATCCGGGGTGAACTGGATGCGCGCCGACGACAGGCCGCAGACCGTGCCGATGGTCTCGACCAGCTTGGTCTTGGCGAGGCCCGGCACGCCGATGAGCAGCCCGTGGCCGCCGGCGAAGATGGTGATCAGCGCGCGGTCGACCACCGTCTCCTGGCCGTAGATGACATTGCCGATCGCCGTGCGTGCCGCCTGGACCCGGCCGACGGCGGCTTCGACCTCGGCGACGATGCGGCTCGGATCGACATCGAGATGGGGCTGGGTGAGTGCGCTCATCGGACGGGCGGCTTCCCTCTGGTTACGGATCGGCCTCGGCCTGGCCCGCGAAAGGCCAAGTGTTGCATGAGCGACGGCACGGCAATAGAGGTTTGTCGCCTTCACCGACCTCCCGGACGCGCGCGTCGAGCCCATGATGAGATAGGGTAAAGCGCGGCAAAACAAAGGCTGGGAATCGCTGACGGCGTGCGTCCGGCCACGCCGGCCGCACCTGTCCTCCGCTTCACTGGAACGTGATGCAGGCCCCGCCTTCGCCCATGACCGACACGCCCGACGAAAACACCCCCTACTCGCCCGGTGGCTTTGCCCGGCGGGTCGAGGCGCGCCTGGCGAAGCCGGCCGGCGTACCGCTCGGCACGGTCGCCGGCGACCACGTCCTCAATCCGGGCTTCGAGATGGGTCCCGGACCTTATCGCGATGCGGCGGTGTTGATCCCGGTGGTGGCCCGCGAGCCGACGGCAACGATGCTGCTGACGCTCCGCACCCCGCACCTCACGACCCACGCCGGGCAGATCGCCTTTCCCGGCGGCAAGATCGACCCCGAGGACGAATCGGCGGTCGCCGCGGCGCTCCGCGAGGCCGAGGAGGAGGTCGGCCTCGACCGCGGCCTGGTGTCGCCCATCGGCACCCTCGGTCCCTACTTCACGGGCACCGGCTACCGCATCGTGCCGGTGGTCGGGATGGTCGATCCCGCACACCACCTGACGCTCAACCCGCACGAGGTGGTCGACGCGTTCGAGGTGCCGCTGCCGTTCCTGATGTCGCCGGAGAACCACCGTCGCGGCCGCCGGGACTTCCACGGCGCGCCCCGTTACTTCTATGAGATGCCCTTCGGGGAACGCTATATATGGGGCATCACCGCGGGGATCATCCGCGGGCTCTACGAGCGGGTGTTCGGCTAGATGGTGCGACTCGTCGCGTTCAACGTAATCTTCTTCCTGCTGCCGTTCGGCATCTATGCGGGCTGGCTGCTGGCGACCCGCGGCACCGTCGGCGGCGCCGCGGACTGGCCCGTCCGGACCATCACCTGGCTCGCGTTCGGCGGCGCGGCGCTGCTGATCGTCGCGCTCGTCGCATTCACGCAGTTCACCGGCGCGCCCGCCGGCAGCAAGTACGTCCCGGCACAGGTCATCGACGGCGTGCTCGTCCCCGGGCATTTCGAGTAGTGAGCGGCGACGCGCCAGCGCCCCCGAGCCTCGCCGGCGCGGACTGGCTGGAGACTCCGGCGGTGCGGCGCATCTTCGACGCGCTCGGCCAGGACGGCGAGACCCGGGTGATCGGCGGTGCCGTGCGCGACGCCCTCGCCGGGCGCCCGGTCGGGGATATCGACTTCGCCACGACCGCCCTCCCCGACCGCGTCACGGCGCGCGCCGCCGAAGCCGGGTTGAAGCCGGTGCCGACCGGCATCGAACACGGCACCGTGACGCTCGTCGTCGACAGCGTGGGATATCAGGTGACGACGCTCCGCGAGGACGTCGAGACCGACGGCCGTCGCGCCGTGGTCCGCTTCGGCCGGGACTGGAGGCGTGATGCCGAACGGCGCGATTTCACGGTCAACGCGCTGTCGGTGGATGCGGCCGGCACCGTGCACGATCCGCTCGGCGGCTACGCCGACGTGCTCGGGCGCCGCGTCCGCTTCATCGGCGACGCCGACCGCCGCATCGCCGAGGATCGTCTCCGCATCCTCCGCTTCTTCCGCTTCAACGCGCAGTTCGCCGAAGGCGGCTACGACGACGAGGGGCTCAGGGCATCGATCTTTGC
>JBIQKL010000099.1:5642-10278 GCA_044506555.1 Hyphomicrobiales bacterium
GACCTCCTCAGGGAGGTCGAGGCATGGTGGATCGCTCGGGACTTCACGCCCGACGAGGCGGCGCTCCGCGCCCGGCTTCAGGCGATGATCGCCTCCAGCCAATAGGGCGACCTGCCTCGTTTCGGGCGGCGGAGCGGCGTTTCCGCTGCCCTGGTCCGGCCGACGAGACGGACATTCTGCCTCGCCGTCGCCATGCTCGCGGCCTAAACTGTCCCTGGTTCGGACCTCAGGAGACATGCGATGGCCAAGGCACCCCGGCGGAATACCAGGCGCGGCGAAGCCGGCGAGGCGCGGGATGCCCTTCCGACCCGCGATCGCATCGTCGACGCGATGATGGCCCTGCTCGCCGGTCAGGATTTCTCCCGGATCGGCCTCGCCGACATCGCGACCGCGGCTGACGTCCCGATCGCCACCCTCCGCGAGCAGTTCGACGGCAAGCTCGGGATCCTTGCCGCCTTCATGCGCCGGATCGACCTCGCCGTGCTCGGCGGGGAGCCGCCGGACACCGAGGCCGCCGCGCGCGACCGCCTGTTCGAGGCCGAGATGCGGCGTCTCGACGCACTGGCTCCGTACAAGGCGGCGATCGGGAATCTCGCACGTTCGGCCCGGTGCGATCCGGCCCTCGCCTGCGCCCTCCACCGCCTCGCGGCGCGATCGCAGAAATGGACGCTGGTCGCGGCCGGCATCGATCACGGCGGGCTGCTCGGCCGGATCGGCCTCGAAGGCGCCGTCATGATCCATGCCGAGACGGTCCGGACGTGGCTCGACGACGACGATGCCGACCTTGCCCGCACCATGGCCGCGCTCGACCGTGCGCTCCAGCGCGGCGAGCGCGCGATGCGGTTCCTCGGCGACGCCTGCGCCTTCGGTGCGCGTCTTGCCGGTTGCGGCCGGCGGCTGCGCGAGGCGGGACGGTCGGCGCGGGCCGCGGACGGCGAGGCATGAGCGGCAAGGCCGAGGCAGCCGGCCGGATCGCCTTCGACGACTTCCTCAAGGTGGACGTGAGGGTCGGGACCGTGATCGAAGCGAGGCCGTTTCCCGAGGCGCGCAAGCCGGCGATCCAGCTTCGGATCGACTTCGGCCCGGAACTCGGCATCCGCAAGTCGTCGGCCCAGATCACCCGGCATTATGCGCCGGAGTCCCTGGTCGGACGGCAGGTCGCCGCCGTGGTCAACTTTCCACCGCGGCAGATCGGCCCCATGATGTCTGAAGTGCTCACCCTCGGCTTCCCCGACGACACGGGCGAAGTCGTGCTGATCGGACCGACCCGGAAAGTGCCGGACGGCGGACGGATGTTCTGACGCGATGACGGACGCAGTGGCGCAGAAGGGCTTGGACGCGCGTGCCGGGGACGCGCCCGTCGCGACGCGCGCCCCTGCGCCCGCGGCCAGCCCCAAGGGCCGGCCGATCGCGGTGTACCTCGTCCTGTTCGGCCTCGCGGTGGCGCTGCCGGCGCTGTTGTTCAGCGCGTACCTGCTCTACCGTTTCGAGGACGTGTCGCGGGCCTCTGCGACGCGGGTCGCACAGGACACCGCGGTGTCGATCCGCGACATCGTCGACCGCGAGATCGCGGCGATGGCGACGACGCTCCGCGTGCTCTCCACCTCGGGATTTCTGAAGGCGGGCGACTTCCGCGCATTCCATGACCGCGCAGGCGCAGCGCTCGAGGGCACCGGGAATTTCGTCATCCTCGTCGACGAGCACGGCCAGCAAATCCTCAACACCCGCGTCCCCTACGGCACGACGCTCGAACCGATCAGCGACATCGCGACGGTCGACAAGGCGCTGGCCGAGAACCGGCTCTACGTCTCGGACCTCTTCTACGGCAACGTCGCCAAGCAATACGTGATCAATGTCGGGCTCCCGGTCACGCTGCGCGACGACGACCGCGCCGTCCTCGTCATGACCCGTGATGCGGACGGATTCGATGCGATCCTCCGCCAGCTCAAGCTCGAGCCCGGCTGGTCCGGCGTGCTGATCGACCGCAACGGAGCCGTCATCGCTTCGACCAGCGGCGAGGAGATCGGCCAACCGGCGAGCTTCCTCGCCTCGGGCCTCGCGTCCGACGTTCCGCTGACGCCGGTGACCTTCCCCAGCCGTTCGGGCGAGATGGTGCTCGCGATGCGACGCGCCGCCGAGTCCGGATGGCGGGCCGCCGCCTCGGTGCCGGCGGCGGTGATCGAGGCGCCGCTGTGGAACTCGCTGAACCTGCTTCTCGGGGTGGGGGTCGGTCTTCTGGTCCTCACCGGCCTGCTCTCGCTCGGCTTCGCCCGGGTCATGGCCCGGCCGATGCGCAAGCTCGCGGTGCAGGCCCGCGCGGTCGGCCACAGCCAGCCGATCATCGCCCTCGCCTCGCCGGTGCGCGAAGTCAATGTCGTCTCGGCGACGCTGGTGGAGGCGGCCGCCGAACGGAAGCGCTCGGAGGACCAGGTCCGCTTCCTGATGCGGGAACTGTCGCATCGCGCCAAGAACCAGCTCGCGGTGGTGGTCGCCATGGCGCGCCGGACGGCGGAGCGGAGCGACGGCATCGCCGAGTTCGAGAAGGTGTTCTCCGAGCGGTTGATGGCGCTCGCCCGGTCCACCGACCTGCTCGTCAACCAGAACTGGCGCGGCGTCGCGCTTGCCGAGCTCGTCGATGCCCATCTCATGCCGTTCGCGGCCGGCAACAAGGCGCGTATCGCAGTGGGGGGTCCCGAGATCGAACTGGGGCCGGACGCCGCGCAATCGATCGGCCTCGCCCTGCACGAGCTCGCCACCAACGCCTCCAAGTACGGCGCATTGTCGGTTCCCGCCGGCACGGTCAGCGTCCGCTGGCGGTACGTCAACGGCGAGCGCTCGGCGCTGCGCATCGAATGGAAGGAGCACGGCGGCCCGCCGGTGGAGGAGCCGACCCGCGCCGGCTTCGGCAGCGTCGTGATCCAGCGCACCGTCGCCCAGTCCCTCCACGGCGAGGTGACGCACGAGTACCGTCCCGAGGGCGTGTTCTGGGCGATCGAGGTGCCCCTCGACGACCCGGCGCTGCAGGCCAAGCCCGCGTCCTGAGCGGGTTGCACAGGGACCGCCCGGATGGAACACTCCCCGACGGTCGACGATCGCGACCGCCACGGAGGAGTATGACGATGAAGGGCTGGGCTAGCCCCTGGCGCGTTCCGATCGCGGCGACCCTGACCCTTGCGGCGATCCTCGCCCTGCCGCGTGCCGGCCTTTCCGACGCGGCGATGGCGTCGAGGGTGGAGGCGCTGGTGCCGGCGCTCGAGGCCTATGTCGAGAAGGGGATGAAGGACTTCGACGATCCCGGCCTCGCCATCGGCATCGTCACCGACGACAGGCTGGTCTACGCCAGGGGCTTCGGCACAAGGACGATGGGCGGCGCCCCGGTCGATACCGAGACCCTCTTCCAGATCGGCTCGACGACCAAGGCCTTCCTCGCCACGACCATGGCGATCGGCGTCGACCGCAAGGCATTCGCCTGGACCGACCGTATCGTCGATCTCTATCCGGACTTCCAGCTCGCGGACGGCTGGGTGACGCGTGAATTCCGTCTCTACGATATCGCCGCGCAGCGTTCCGGCCTGCCCACCTACGCCAACGACACCTATGGCATGCTCGGCGCCGGCAAGGACGAGATGATCCGCTCGCTCCGGCACGTCGAGCCGGCCTCCTCGTTCAGGGCCGACTTCACCTACACCAACATCACCCACCTGGTCGCCGGCGACATCGTCGCCGAGGGATTCGGCGCCCCCGATTGGCCGACCGTTCTCCGGGACGAGATCCTGAAGCCGCTCGGCATGGACGATACGTCCTGGACCCTGGAAGCGATGACGGCCGCACCGAACCATGCCGTGGGCCACCTGTGGAGCGCTTCCGGATCGAGCGAAGTGCCGTTCACCCGGGTCATGCCCTACGAATATGCAGGCGCCGGCGCGATCAACTCGAACATCGAGGACCTGCAGCACTGGGTCAGGATGCTGCTCGCCGATGGCGTGTTCGAAGGGAACCGCATCGTCTCCACGGACAATCTCGCCGTCACCCGGATGCCGCGGGTCCCGATCCGGAGCGGCATCTCCTACGCCATGGGCTGGATCATCCAGTCGACGCCGAATGGCGAGATCACCTGGCACAACGGGGGGACGACGTCCTTCGGCACCTTCATCGGCCTCGCCCTCGGGCAGGACCTGGGCGTCGTCGTTCTCAGCAACCAGGCCCACATGGGCCTGCCGGACGCGATCGGCCGATGGGTCTTCGACCGCCTGCTCGGCAATCCCGAGGTGGACTATGCGGCCGCCGACCTCGCCGCCGCGAAGGAAGCCGACGCCGCAGCCGGCAAGATGTTCGACAAGCCGGCGGATGCCCTGCCGCCGATCCCGCTGGCGCCGCTCGCCGGCGATTGGACCGGCGCGGTATTCGGCGAATCCGCTCTCACCGTCGACGGCGAGTCGCTGCGCCTGACGCTTTCGACCGGCGCCGTCCTGGCACTCGATCCCTGGAACGGGGACGTCTTCACGGTCCGGCTGCTGCCGGAGGGCGACATGGCGGCGATGGCTGCCAACTTCGGCCCCCTGCCCCTGGGCTTCGCCCAGTTCGAGGTCGACGCGACCGGGCAGTACCGCGACCTCGACATCAACTTCCTTCTCGA
>JBIQKL010000099.1:10378-14278 GCA_044506555.1 Hyphomicrobiales bacterium
GTCACGCCGGGATCGTCACCGAGACGCGGAGGCCGCCCAGCGGGCTGGTATCGAGGCGGATCTCGCCGCCGTGGCTCCGCGCCACGTCGCGGGCGATCGAAAGACCGAGCCCGGTGCCGCTCTCGTCGATGTTGCGCGCCTGGTCGCCACGGTAGAACGGCTTGAACACCTCCTCCCGCTCCTCGACCGGGACGCCCGGGCCGTCGTCGTCGACGAACACGGTGAGGAAGCCGTGCTCGTGGATGGCCGTGACGATGACGCGCTGGCCGTGACGGCAGGCGTTCTTGACGAGGTTCATCAGGCAGCGCTTGAAGCCCTGGGGCCGGATCTTGACAACGGGATCGCCGCTGAAGCTGACCAGCGCCTCGTGCCCGGTGATCTTCGCCTCCGCCGAGAGCTCGCGGAGCATCATGTCGATGTCGGTCTCGGCGGTGGCTTCGTCCGCATCGCCGCGCGCGAAGGCGAGATAGCCCTCGAGCATGCGGTTCATGTCGTCGATGTCCTTCTTCAGCGGATCGACGTCGACCTTGTCCTCGATCAGCGCGAGCTGCAGGCGGAAGCGCGTGAGGATGGTCCGGAGGTCGTGGCTGACGCCGGCGAGCATCTCCGTCCGCTGCTCGATCTGCCGCTCCACGCGCTCGCGCATGTCGTGGAAGGCGACGGTGGCGGCGCGGACCTCGCGCGCACCCCGGGGCGGGAAGTCGCCAACGGCGCGGCCCTTTCCGAAGTCGTCGACGGCATGGGCGAGCCGGAGGATCGGCCGGATCTGGTTGCGCAGGAAGATGATGGCGATGGTGAGCAGGACCAGGCTCGTCCCGACCATCCAGGAGATGAAGATCAGCGAATTCGAGGCGTAGGTCTGGCTGCGGCGGGCGAAGACGCGGAGGATATGGTCCTCGAGCTGGATGCGGATCTCGATCAGGTTCGAACGGCCGACGGTATCGACCCAGAAGGGCTTGCCGACCTCCTTGGTCAGCGCCCGGCTGAAGTTGCGGTCGAGCAGGTCGAAGAACGGCTTCGGCGCCGCCGGCGGCAGCGGCCCGGGCGGCAGGAGCGCGATGTTGAGGCCGAGCCGGCGCCGCGCGATCTTGGTGATGTCGTCGATGTCGGCCTCGTCGGGATGGCGCTCGATCAGGTCGACGACGGCGGCGATGTCGGCCACCACGGCCGCCGACAGCCGGGCGGTCACCTGCTGCCAGTGCTCCTCCATGAAGACGAAGGCGACGAGCGCCTGGAGCAGCACCACCGGCGCGATGATGATGATCAGCGAGCGGGCGAACAGCCCCTTCGGCATCATGTCGCCGAGGCGGCCGGTGAAGCGCCGCCAGGCCGCGCGGAGCCCGCGCAGCGTCTGCAGCCCGGCCTCGGCGGTGGCGGTCATGCGCCCGGGCCTCCGGTGGCGCGAGCGCGATCCGTCGCACGTCGTCCGCGACGCGGCGGCATACGTCGCCATGCGACGCCGCTCGCTCCCCCTCGCCCCAAACGACCTGCCCGCGTCATGGCCCTACGACGTGATCGTCAGCCGGTAGCCGAGGCCCCGCACGGTCTGGAGGTAGATCGGGTTGGCCGGATCGGACTCGATCTTGCGCCGGAGCCGGTTGATCTGCACGTCGACCGTGCGCTCGCCGGAGGGGCCGTCGTTGCCGATGAGCTCGGTGCGCGGCACCGTCTCGCCGGGGACGGCGGCGAAGATCGCCATGATCTGGCGCTCGCGGTCGGTCAGGTGGACGGCCTCCGCGCCCTTGCGGAGCTCGAGCCTCTCGCGATGGAAGCTGAACGGCCCGAAGCGGACGACTTCGATGAGCGGTGCCGCCGGCGGCTGCCCGCGCTTGAGGATGTTGTTGATCCGGAGCAGCAGCTCGCGGGGCTCGAAGGGCTTGGCGAGGTAATCGTCGGCGCCGGTTTCGAGGCCCTCGATGCGGCTGTCGGCTTCGGATCGCGCCGTCAGCATCAGGATCGGCACGGTCATCGTCTCGCGGAGGCTCCTGGTCAGCTCCATCCCGCTCTCGCCGGGCATCATCACGTCGACGATGAGAAGGTCGAAGGCGAGCCCCGCAAGGCGGTGGCGGGCATCGGCGGCGTTTGATGCCGTGGTCACCCGGAAGCCGTGCTCGCCGAGATACTTGGCGAGCAGCTCGCGGATGCGACTGTCGTCGTCGATGATCAGGAGATGGGGGGCGGTGTCTGCGGCCTGCGGCCCATGGGGAGGCGTCGACATGGCGTCCCTTCCGGTGTCATTGCCCGATGAGCCGGGCGACCTTGTCGCGCTCGCCGGCGTCGATGATGCCGCGAAGGAAGCGCTCGGCGCCGCGCCGCTCCTCCGCCGTCAGCATGTCGAGTGCAGAGCCAATGCGGCGTTCCTGCGGCGCGAGCAGGCGGAGCGCGAGGGCACGGCCCGCCTCGGTCGGATAGAGCAGGCGCTGCCGGCGGTCCTGGGGTCCCTGCACCTGCTCGATGAAGCCGCCGTCGAGGAGTTGCTTCAGGACGCGGCCGAGGCTCTGCTTGGTGATCTTGAGGATGTCCAGGAGGTCGGCGACCCGGATGCCGGGATGGCGGTTGACGAAGTGGACGACGCGATGATGGGCGCGGCCGAAGCCGTAGGCGCCGAGCACGGCGTCCGGATCGGACGTGAAGTCGCGATAGGCGAAGAACAGCAATTCGATATACGGAACCTCGGGACTGTCGCGGCTGGTCAGCGGCTCCCGGATCAACTGGCCGCCTGGCCCCGGCTGCCGATCGATGGTATCGTCTGCCTTGAAATTTACGTCAGTCATGTTGACATATTTTGGGTCGTTTGTTACGTGAAGACCAGCAGCGACGAAACAATCGGACGCGTTTGGAATCGCGCCGTCCGGTGCCGATGTGCACAATGGCACCATATCGACGAACGGCGCGCGAAGCAAAGAAGGCCGCCGCCGGCTTGGCCGCCGGCGTCGCGACGAGCGGCCGATCAGGAGGTAGACCATGGCCGAGCCCTTTAGCGATCGCCCCGGCGTCATCTGGTACAATGGCGAGTTCGTGCCGTGGAAGGATGCGACCGTCCACGTTCTGTCGCACGGCCTCCATTACGGCAGCGGCGTGTTCGAGGGCGAGCGGGCCTATGGCGGCACGGTCTTCAAGCTCGACGAGCATACCCGGCGGCTGCATGCGTCGGCCGACCTGCTCGGCTTCGAGATCCCCTATTCGGTCGAGGAGATCAACCGCGCCACCGACGAGTTGCTCGCCCGGCAGGGCCACGCGGATGCCTATGTCCGGCCGATCGCCTGGCGCGGCAGCGAGATGATGGGCGTCTCCGCCCAGCACAACCGCATCAACGTCGCGATCGCCGTGTGGGAATGGCCGTCCTACTTCAAGCCCGAGGAGAAGCTGAAGGGCATCCGCCTCGACCTCGCCAAGTATCGCCGACCCGACCCGGCGACCGCCCCCGCCAAGTCGAAGGCCACGGGCCTCTACATGATCTGCACGCTGTCCAAGCACGAGGCGGAGCGGAAGGGTTATGCCGACGCGATGATGCTCGACTGGCGCGGCCGGGTTGCCGAGGCGACCGGCGCCAACGTCTTCTTCGTGAAGGACGGCGCGCTCCACACGCCGACGCCGGACTGCTTCCTCGACGGCATCACCCGCCGGACGGTCATCGACCTCGCCAAGCGGCGCGGCTACGAGGTGATCGAGCGGACGATCATGCCGGAGGAGATGGCGACCTTCGAGCAGTGCTTCCTCACCGGCACCGCGGCCGAGGTGACCCCTGTCTCCGAGATCGGCCCCTACAAGTTCACGCCCGGCGAGATCTCCAAGACCCTGATGGAAGACTATTCCGCCGCCGTCCATCCCCGGCAGGCGGCGCTCGCCGGCACCTGACGGGTCGATCTGGATCAGCGTCCCTGCGTCCTTCGAGGCTCC
>JBIQKL010000100.1:0-5225 GCA_044506555.1 Hyphomicrobiales bacterium
GCTTGCCGGTGATGCTGAGCTGCCGCGAGAGGTGGCCGTTGGAGATGCGCGCCGGGAGCGCGTGATAGGGCTCGGCGGCGAGAACGCCGGGCAGCCGCCGCACCGAGGCCATCACGCTTTCCGGCCGCGCCGTGGAGAAGACGATGGTGGCGTCCTGCCGGTCGGCACGAAAAAACACCGCGTCGATCATCGAGTCGATCGAGGAGAGCGTCCCGAGGCCCATGGCGATGAGCCCGACGGCGAAAGAGACGCCGACCGCGGTCAGCCCGGCGCGGACCGGGTGGCGGATCAGGTGGCGGATCGCCATCGTGGTGAGCTGCGAGAAAAGCCGCAGGCGCTCGAAGGCGCCGTCGAACAGCCGCCGATAGGCGGCAGGCGCCGGCGGGTGCATGGCGACGGCCGGCGGCAGGTTGAAGACGGCACGGCTCGCCTGGAACGCGCCGAGCGCCGCCGCGGCGACGGTGACTCCCGCGGCGATGAGATACATGTCCGGGTCGGACCGGAAGATCAGGAACGGGAAGCTGTAGAACCGCGCGTACATCACGGTCATGCCCCTGCCGAGCAGCGTGCCCGCGATGCTGCCGATCAGGATGCCGGCCGCGGCGATGACCAGGACCAGTTTCAGGTAGTGCCAGACGACCTCGGCCCGGCCGTAGCCGAGCGCCTTGAGGAGGCCGATCTGCTCGCGTTCGAGGGCGATCAGCCGCGACAGGATCATGTTGATCAGGAAGGCCGAGACGAGCAGGAAGACCGGCGGGATGAACGCCGCCATTCCCCGGAGCTGGGTCAGCTCGCTTTCGATGAAGGCATTGGAGAGCTGGTCCTGCCGCTCCACCGCGCCGATGCCGCCATAGGGCTCGAGAAGCCGGTCGACCTCGTCGATCACCGCCACCGGATTGGTGCCGGGAAGCAGGATGAGGCTGACGGAATTGAATGCGCCGTCGAGGTCGTAGAGCGCGGCGAGGGTCTCTTCCGGCATCCAGGCCACGCCGAAGCGGCGGTTGTCGGGCATCATGTCGCCGGGGCCGATGGCGTACACGTATTCGGGCGAGAGCACGATGCCGACGATGGTGAGGGCGACGCGGGCGCTGCCGAACTGGCCGACGAACCGCGACCCGACATTAAAGCCGTGCGCATCGGCGAAGTCGGCGTTGACCGCCACCTCGTTGGCACGCGTCACCTCGGGCAGGCGCCCGTCGCGAAGATAGAGGGCGTTGACGGCCGGATCGTTGCCCGGCGGAAGCGAGACGGCGGTGCCGCTCGCCGGCTCGCGCATCCCCTCGATGTCAAGGAGGAACGCCTCGGTGATCCGCGCCTCGGCGCTGGCGACGCCGTCGATCGCCGCGATCTGTTCGAGGAGCGGCTTCGGTGCCCGCACCGCCGAGGCGAAGACGTGGCCGAACCGGTAGCGCTCGTAATAGGCGGCGCGCGTCTCCTCGAGCGAGCGCCAGCTCCCGAGCGAGAGGATGAGCGTCGCCACGCCACAGGCCATCACCAGCGCCACGGCGAGCGATTGCGCCCAGAGCCGGACAAGGTCGCGGAGGAGCTTCCGGTCGAGCGCCTTCATCGCCTCACCAGTGGATGTCCGCCGGAGACAGCCGGTCCGTGTTCTCGGTCACTTCGCTGATCTGTCCGTCGGAGAAGCGGAGCACGCGGTTGGCAAGAGCCTGGATCGGCGCATTGTGGGTGATGATCACGGTCGTCGTACCGAGCTCGCGGTTGGTCTGCATCAGCGCCTCGAGGACGAGAACCCCGGTCTTCGAGTCGAGCGCCCCGGTCGGCTCGTCGCAAAGCATGATCTCCGGCCGCTTGGCGACGGCGCGGGCGATCGCGACCCGCTGCTGCTCGCCGCCGGAGAGCTGCGCGGGGAAGTGCGAGATGCGCTCCTTGAGACCGACCAGTTCCAGCGCCTCCTCGGGCCGCATCGGATTGCGCGCGATCTCGGTGACCAGCGCGACGTTCTCCTTGGCGGTGAGACTCGGGATCAGATTGTAGAACTGGAAGACGAAGCCGACATGGTTCCGGCGGTAGAGCGTCAGGCGGCGCTCGCTGTAGCCGGCGAGATCCTCGCCCTTGAACAGCACCGAGCCGCCGGAGGCCGCGTCGAGCCCGCCGAGGATGTTGAGGAGCGTCGACTTGCCGCTGCCCGAGGCACCGAGCAGCACCGCGATCTCCCCCTCGTAGAGCACCGCATCGACGCCGCGGAGCGCCCGAACCTCGACGTCGCCGGTCCGGTAGACCTTGGTGAGGCCCTTGATCTCGAACAGAACCCGGCTCATTCCCTACCTCTGTGGCCCCCGCACCGTCCGCTCCCGCTGCCTGCCGAGACCGCCGTCACCGACATATATGCTTCAGCAACCCGCCATTTCCGGTTCGCAGATCAAGACGCGTGGGATTCCGCCCGGAGCGCGACGCATCGCCGACGTACCGGGCCATTTGATCGTCGCAGACGGGCGGTTCGTCGAAAGCGTCGGATGCCGCCGCCCCGGCCCCCGGAAAGCACATTCAGTGCGAGAGCAGGATCGGCATCAGCGGCTCGCTCAGCACGCCCTTCGTTGCACCGCCGAGCACGAAATCGCGGATGCGCGAATGGCCGTAGCCGCCCATGACCAAGAGGCGCGCACCTTCTTCGATCGCCGTCTGCTGGAGAGCCGCCGCGATCGGGCGATCCTGCGTGTTGACCGGGACGGCCGTCGCCTCCAGGCCGCGCTCGTGGAGCATGCCGGCGAGCCGCTCGCCGGCGTCCTTCTCCGCCAGCGGCTTCTCGTCGAGCACGGTGATCACCGAGATCCGCGATGCACGCTGCAGGAACAGCCGCGCATCGGACACGGCCCGCGCGGCCGCTCGGCCGCCGTCCCAGGCGATGGCGACGTGCTCGAACGTGGCGATGTCGGACGATTCCGGCAGCAGGATGGTCGGCGTGCCGGAGCCGAAGACGACCGCCTCGGCGGTGATGCGCGAGGTCGCGTTGGCCTCTTCCCACCCGACGAAGCTCAGATCGAAATAACGCGCCCGCGCGGCCGCCACGTCGGTCAGCCGAGCAAGCGGCGCCACGACCGCCGCCGTCGCGACATCCACGCTCACGGCCCCGGCCTTCTCTCTGAACAAGGCGAGCAGGTGCTCGCCGCGATACCGGCTCGCCGCCTCCGCCTGCTGGATCAGGGCAGGCGTGTCCAGGAGCCAGGTCGAAAGCGCGTTGGAGACATCGGGGATGTCGGCGTTGATCGCGACCGCGTGGAGCTTGGCATCGAGGGATGCGGCCACGGAGACGGCGTGCGCTGCGAACGCGTCCGCATTGGCTTCCGGATAGGTGATGAGGGGCACGAAGGCTTGAAGTTTCATGGTCTTCTCCCGCCTGTTCGTCATCCATCGCGTGGCCGTGGCGCCGATGCCTTGATCTGGCGCAATCGGAGCAGGATCGGCATCCGGTTGATCCCGATCAAGGCGTGGCCGCGACAGAGCCGCTTTCATGAGCCCGTCGATGAACGATCGGGAGTGGCAGGAAATGGGTCTGGTCTCTGGAAAGGTCGCCCTGGTCACGGGCGCCGGCGCCGGCATCGGCCGGGCGACCGCCGTCAGGTTTGCGGCCGAGGGCGCCCGGGTGGTGGTGTCGGACGTGAACGAGGCGGGCGGCGCGGAAACCGTCGAGCTGATCCGGAAGGACGGCGGCGAGGCGATCTTCGTCAAAGCCGACGTCTCGTCCGCGGCGGACGTCTCCGCGCTTGTCGCGAAGACGGTGGAGACCTATGGCCACCTGGATTGCGCCTGCAACAACGCCGGGATCGAGGGCAGGATCGCTCCCCTTGTCGAGCAATCCGAGGAGAATTTCGACCGCGTCCTGAGCATCAACGCCAAGGGCGTCTTCCTGTGCATGAAGGCCGAGGTCGCCCAGATGCTGGCGAATGGCGGTGGCGCCATCGTGAACCTCGCGTCCGTCGCCGGTCTGGTCGGCTTTCCCGGCCTTGCGCCCTATGTCGCGTCGAAGCACGCGGTGAACGGGATGACCAAGAACACGGCCCTCGAGTACGGCAGCCACGGGATACGCGTCAATTCGATCTGCCCGGGCGGCATCGACACCCGCATGCTCGATTCCCTTGCCGAGCAATCGACCGGCGGCGCGCAGACCTCGACCGAGATGATGAGCCCACTCCATCCGATCGGCCGGATCGGCCGCCCGGAGGAGGTGGCGGAGCTCATCGTGTGGCTGTGCTCGCCGCGCGCCTCCTTCGTGACCGGCGCGAACGTCCCGGTGGACGGCGGCTACGTCGCCCAATAGGCCCCGGATCACGACAGGCGCGGAGCCGCATTCCCTATCCTTGCGGCTCCTCACCACCAGTTCTCGGTCAGTCCCCGCAGCACGTCGGTGCGGCTGATCTGACCCGCGAGCCGGCCGTCGCGCATCACGGGGAAGCGGCGGAAGTGGCTGGCGAGGAAGCGCTCGGCTGCCTGGACCAGGTCCATGTCTGCCTCTAGCGTCTCGACCTCCCGGGCCATGTAGTCGGCGACGATGCCGCCCCACTCCTGGTAATAGTTCGAGTTGAGCGCTGCCTTCAGGCAGTCCTTCTTGGAGAGGACGCCGACGAGCTGGCCCTTGTCGTCGACCACCGGCGCGCCGGAGAGCCGCCCGTCGAGCAGGATCTTCATCGCCTGGTTGATCTCCATGCCGGGGGCGAGCGTCACCAGTTCCGTCGCCATGTAGTCGGCGATCTTCGGCCTGCTCTTCATGCGCCGCGCCCCTTCTTCCGCCCGCAGGCCGCGCAGTGCGCGCGGTCGGTGCAGGCGAGCCCGCCGCACGAGCCCTTGATCGGCGCCCGGCCGAGGATCGACCCGAGCGCCAGTCCGCCGACCGACAGCAGGATGAGGAGAAGCGTGAGGAGAAAAGTCTGCATCATGGCCTCCTAAGCGAGGATGCGCGCCTCGAAGCCGCCGGTCGCGACCTCGCTCGCGTCCTCCATGACGAACAAGGCCTCGATCCACGCCCTCCGGGCGAAGTCGGCACCCCGCTCCGGTCCCATCACGTAGAGCGCCGTCGCCAGCGCGTCCGCCGTCATCGCCGCCTCCGCCGCCACCGTGACGGACGCCAGCGCGGAGTCCGGCGGCCGGCCCGTCGCCGGGTCGATGATGTGGCTGTAGCGCCGGCCGGCGTGAGCATAGCCGTTCACCGCATTGCCGGAGGTGGCGAGCGACATGCCGTCGAGGATCACCGCGCGCTGGAAGCCGCCGGC
>JBIQKL010000100.1:5325-14190 GCA_044506555.1 Hyphomicrobiales bacterium
ACAACAGGGCGCGTCGGGACAGCTTCATGATCAGGCTCCGAAATCGTCGAAGAAGATGCTGTCAGGATCGACGCCGACCTCGTCCAGCATGGCCAGCACTGCCTTGATCATCAGCGGCGGACCGCAGAGGTAGTATTCGCAATCCTCCGGGGCCGGGTGATCCGCGAGGTGGCGCCTCAGCACCACGTCGTGGATGAACCCGGTCGCGCCGGTCCACGCGTCGCCGGCCGCCGGCTCCGAAAGCGCGGGCACCCACGAGAAGTTCGGGTGGCGCGCCGCCAGCGCCTCGAACTCCTCCGTGTAGAACAGATCCGCCCGGCTCCGCGCACCGTACCAGAAGCTCATCGTCCGCCTCGTACCGACGCGCTGCAACTGGTCGAGGATGATCGCCCTGAGCGGCGCCATGCCGACGCCGCCGCCGATGAACACCATCTCGCGGCCGGTCTCGCGCGCGCCGAAGTCGCCATACGGCCCGGCGACCGCGACCTCGTCTCCGGGCTTGCGGCCGAACAGCCACGACGACACGATCCCCGGCGGGGCGCCAGGGACCGCCGGCGGCGGCAGGGCCAGCCGGATCAACAGCACGATCCGGCCGCTGCCTTCGGGCCGGTTCGCGACCGAATAGGCGCGGGAGGTCGCGACCGCGCTCCGCGAGGCCATCGCGCGCAGCCCCAGCCAGTCCCAGATCGCACCATGCTCGGGTGCGATGTCGAAATCGGTGAAGCGCAGATTATAGGCCGGCGCCGTCACCTGGACGAAGGCGCCGGCACGGAAATCCAGCGTCTCGCCGTCCGGAAGCTCCAGCACGACCTCGCGGATCAGCGGCGACAGCATCCGGGTCGACGCGACGCGGCAGGTCCAGCTTCCCACGTCCATGATCTCGTCGGCGACGCCGACGTCGAGATCGTTGCGCACGGTCACCTGGCAGGAGAGGCGCACGCCCTCCCGCATCTCGCGACGGGTGAGCTTGGCCGCCTCGGTGGGCACGGGTGCGCCTGCGCCCGTCGTCACCGTGACGCGGCATTGGCCGCATGTGCCCTTGCCGCCGCAGGCGGCCGGTACCGGAACGCCACCACCGGAGAGGATCTCGAGGAGCTTCGTCCCCGCCCGGCCCTTCAACAGCCGCTCGCCGTTGACGCGCACGAGGACCCCGGTGGCGGGCAGAAGCAAGGCGCGCGCCGCGACCACGACCGACGACAGGATGAGCACGATCGCCACGAACAGCACGGCGCCGAGAACGATCTCGTTCATGGCAGCCGGACCCCGACGAAGGCGGAGAAGCCCATCGACATCAGCCCGGTGACGATGAAGGCGGTCCCGACCCCCTGCAGACCGGCGGGAATGTCCGAATAGCGAAGCCGCTCGCGGATCGCCGCGAAGGCGACGATCGCCAGCGCCCAGCCGATGCCGCTGCCGAGCCCATAGACCACGCTCTCGGCGAAGTCGTAGCGCCGCTCCACCATGAACAGGCTGCCGCCCATGATGGCGCAGTGGACCGTCAGCAGCGGCAGGAAGATGCCGAGCCCGGCATGTAGCGCCGGCGCGTAGCGGTCGAGGACCATTTCGAGGATCTGCACCACGGCCGCGATCACGCCGATGAAGACGATGAAGCGCAGGAAGGTGAGGTCGACCTCCGGCAGCCCGGCCCAGGCCCAGGCGCCCTCCGAGAGGAGGTAGGTCTGGACCAGGTAGTTCGCCGGGACGGTGATGGTCTGGACGACGATCAGCGCCACCCCGACGCCCGCGGCCGTCTCCAGCCGCCTCGACACGGCGAGGAACGTGCACATGCCGAGGAAGAAGACGAGCGCAAGGTTCTCCTCGAGGATGGAGCGCTGGAAGAGGTCGATCATGCCCGCCCCCGCTCGCGGCCGGTGCGGAGGCGGAACTCCGGCTCCTCGATCTGCTCGGGCTTCCAGGTGCGGATCGCCCAGATCAGGAACCCGATGATGAAGAAGGCGCTGGGCGCGAGCAGCATCAGGCCGAGCGGCGCGAACCAGCCGCCTGCCTCCACCGTCGGCAGGACCGGAAAGCCGAGCAGCATGCCCGTTCCGAGAAGCTCGCGGATCGTGCCGACGACGATCAGGATCAGGCTGTAGCCGAGCCCGTTGCCGAGGCCATCGAGCGCCGCCGGAAGCGGCGGGTTGCGCATCGCGAACCCCTCGGCGCGGCCGAGCACCACGCAATTGGTGATGATGAGCCCGACGAAGATCGAGAGCCGCTGGCTCATGCCGTAGGCGTAGGCCCTGAGCAGCTGGTCGATCACGATCACCAGTGACGCGATGATGGTCATCTGCACGATCAGCCGGATCGACGAGGGAATGTGGTTGCGGATCAGGCTGATCAGGAAGCTGGAGGCCATCGCCGTGAAGGTCAGTGCGGCGCTCATGGTGAGCGAGGCCGCGAGCGAGGTGGTCACCGCCAGCGCCGAGCAGATGCCGAGGATCTGCAGCGTGATCGGGTTGCCGTCGACGATCGGGAAGACGAGGTGGCGGAGATTGCCGCGGATCATCGTCAGGCCCTCCCCGCTCGCAGGTTCTCGAGAAACGGCCCGAAGCCGTCCGGCCCGAGCCAGAAGCGGACGAGGTTGGACACCCCCATCGACGACCGCGTCGCGCCGGTGATGCCGTCGACCTCGTATTCGTTGCCGGCCGCGCCGCGCACGACGCCGATGCGGACCTCGCCGGTCTCGTCGGCGACGCGCTTTCCGACCCAGAGGTTCTGCCAGGCGGGCTCGGCGATGCGGGTGCCGAGACCCGGGGTCTCGCCCTGCTCGTAGATGGACACGGCGGCGATCGTGTTGAGGTCGCCTTCCAACACGACGTAGGCGCGGATGGTGGATTGGTACCCCCTGCCGTAGGCGGGGATCACCACCAGGAGCAGGTCGCGATCCTGCCGCACGACATGAACCGGCGCGAGGTTCGGCCGCCGGCCGATGCCGGCGATATCTTGCTCCGGCGACAGGGGCACCGAGAGTGCGGGATCGGCCGCCGCCGCCTGCACGTCGAACGAAGCCGGGTCGACGTCGTCGGCGTAGGCCCCGGCGGTCAGGTCGACGATGCGGCTCTCCAGCGTGTCGGCATCGACCTCACCGAGGACATCGACCAGTCCTGGCACCGACGCCAGCATCTCGGCCATCCGCTGCTGGCGCTCCTGCTCGACATTCGCCATCTGCCGGGGCTTGAGACTGACCGCGGTCACCGCGACGGCCACGGCCGAGATCGAGGCCACCAGAAAGGCGACCACGAAGGTCTTGGTGCTGCTGTCGTTGGGCAGCGCGAGAAAACGCCGCCACCAGGCGAAGGGGTTCAGGCCGGCCATTGCCTGCGTCTCCTCCGGGCGACGTTCACGTGGATGACGATGCGGTCGATCATCGGCGCGAAGACGCTGCCGAGGAGCGCGGCGAAGACGACCGCCGCGGTCGCGCCGACGCCCGGGCCGGCCTGCCCGAGCAGGGCGATCAGCACGCCGACCAGGAGGCCGTGGGCCCACCGCCCGGGATTGGTCGCGGCCGCGCTCGTCGGATCGCAGACGAGATAGACCGCGCCGAGCACGAGAGCGGGTGTCAGCATCGCGCCCGGCGGCGCGCCGAATCCGGTCAACGCGATCCACCCCGAGAAGCCGATCGCCGTGGAAACCAGGATGCGCCAGGAGATCAGTCCCGACGACAGAAGGAGCAGGGCGCCGGGCAACGCGGCGGCCATGACCAGACGCGATTCCGCCTGCTCCCCGGTGGTCGCCGGGAACGAGAAGAAGAGGAAGGCCAGCGCCGCCACCGCCGGATGCAGGAAGGAATAGCCGCGCCCGCCGAAGACCTGCTCGCCGGCCACGACGCCGAAGCTCAGCGCCAGGAGCGCCTGCCACAGGGGCACGCCCGGCGGCGCCATCAGGGCAAAGACGATCGCGGTGGGCACGGCATGCCAGTTCATGTCCTTCGCCCGCAACCTGGTGAACAGCAGCGTCCAGGCGATCGCCACCAGGAGCGCAGCGACCAGCAGCGGCAGGATCGCGCCGCCCGTCTCGTAGGCCGCCGCGGCGAACGGGAAGGCGAGCGCCAGCGTGAAGACGGCCGTGACGCGGTCGCCCGTCCACCGGCGTGGCAGGTGCCTGCCTCGGCCGACCGCCGACAGCGTCGTCTGGGGGAACGCCACCCGTGCGTCCATCAGCCCTCCGCCTCGATCTGGTCCAGCACGTCGCGGAGCAAGGCGCCGTAATCCGTGCCGGTGGTGCAGACATGGGAGAGCAGGGCCAGGTCCTCCTCCAGCAGTTCGAGGCAGCCCAGATCGCGCGCCGTATCGACATCGCCGATGGAGAGCGCGCGGAGGAGCGGCGTGGGCAATATGCCGAGCGGCATGACGCGCTCGAACGCCTCCCGCGGAATGATGGCCGCGTCGGGCGCGCCCATGAAGAAGCCGCCCAGCCGGGACAGGCGCCTCAGGCCCGCCGGCTCGGCATCCTTCTCGTCGCGGGCGATGACCGTGACCTGGTTGTGATAGCGGCCGAGATAGCCCGCCTCCCGGCCGGAGAGCGCCGGACCGGAGATGATGCGCACCGGTCCCTCCGCGAGCTCCCCGACGAGCGCCTCGTCCAGCGACGCGCCGGCCGGCAGCCGCACCAGCGACGGATCGCGCACGCCCGACCCCGCGATCGCGACGATGCGCTCGGTCGGCGGCCGCCCGGTCGCGAGCAGATGGCCGATGGCGATCACATGCTGGTAGCCGATCTGCCACACCGCCCTGCCATTCGCCACCGGCGCGAGATGGTGGATGTGGGTCCCCGCCAGTCCCGCCGGATGCCGGCCGGAGACGACGACATCCTCGACGCGGGCCGCATCGACATCGACGAGCGACGGACCCGGCGCACGGCAGACATAGACCGACCCGGCGGTGAGCAGCGGCAGCACCGCCAGCCCGCGCCGAAACTCTTCCCGATGCAGCCCGATGGCGACGCGGGGATCGGCGGACAGGGGATTGGTGTCGATGGCGGTCACGAAGATCGCGTCGGCGATCCCGTCCGGATCCGGAATGCGGCCGAAGGGCCGGGTCAGGAACGACGGCCACAGCCCGCTCGTCAGCAGGAGGCTGCCGAGCGTCTCCCCGGGCATCGGTCCCGATGGCACCGGAAAGCTCTCCGTCCCCTCCCCCTCGCGCCGGATCACGAGCGAATCGAGCGCGCGGCGCCGGCCGCGATCGATCGCGGTGACGATGCCCGTGGCCGGTGCGGCGAAGGCGATCCGGGGTCGCCGCCGGTCCACGAAGACGGTCTGCCCGGCACGAATCCGGTCGCCGGGCTGGACGGCGAAGTCCGGTCTTATCCCCGGATAGTCATGACCGGAGATGGCGACGGAGGCCACCTCGCGGGCGTCGCGCACCGTCTGGCGCGGCTTGCCCGGCAGGTCGACGTCGAGCCCCTGCCTGATCCGCAGCGCGTGCGTTCGATGCGTCTCGGTGAGGACCAAATCGTCGCTCCGTCGAGGAAGAAGCAATCCCGGCTCTTGCGGGCGATGAAGTTTTTAGGACACGGCAAGGAAGCGGACTTTGACGAAGATCAATGCCGCGGCTCATCCGACATGGAAGGAAAGCGGAATGTGGCAAAGAACGGCAGTTCTCGTCCTGGCACTGGCGGTTCTCGGCAATCCGAGCGCGCTGGGCCAGACATTGCACGACGTGCACCAGAATGCGGGCGTGCCCTGCGCCGCCTGCCACCAGGAGACGCCGCCGAGCGTCGCCCCGGCCGATGCGGTCTGCGTGTCCTGCCATGGAACGATGCTGGGGGACGGACAGGAGCAGAGCGCGCTGTCGCCGGACCCGCACCGCTCGCCGCATCTCGGGCCGGGCGAAGTACCGGCATGCAGCGAATGCCACCGGATTCACAGCCAGTCCGAGGTGACATGCGTCCTGTGCCACAGGGGGTTTCAGTTCAACGTCAAGTGACCGGCCGCGCGTCGGTGAAGCAGAGGAGAGAGACATGTCCGACACCGACTCCAATGCCCTCAACCGCAGGAATCTTCTGACCGGCCTCGGTGCAGGTGCCATAGGCCTTGCCGGCGTCGGCACGGCTCATGCCGCGCTCTTGCCCGAGCCGGAGACCAGCGAGACCTACGACATGGCGGTGATCGGCTCCGGCATGGCCGGATGCGCGGCCGCCCTCGAGGCGGCTTCCGCCGGCGCCAGGGTGATCGTCATCGAGAAGGCGTCGCCGAGCCGCATGGGCGGCAACTCGCTTCTGGCGGGCGGCGGCTTCTCGCGGCCGGTGGACGACTCCGAGGCTGCCAAGCAGGGCTATGTCGAGGACTACGAGGCGGTGTGTCTCGGCCGCGGCAATTCCAGGATCTTCGAGCTCATGGCCCGGAACGTGGCGGACGACATCGCCTGGCTGGAATCGCACGGCGTCAAGTTCAACGATCCGTCGCCATGGCCGCCGATGCGTGTCGTCATGTCGGTCGCCGCGCCCGGCATGTTCGCCGGCATGCCGAGCTTCTTCCGGCACATGCGGACGCGCATTCCGGAGCTCGGCGGGAAGATCGTGTTCGACACGAAGGCCAGGCAGTTGATCCTCGACGACCGCGGCGCGGTCAGCGGCGTGCGTGCCGCACGTGCCGGCGGCCTCATCGACTACAAGGCCAAGTCGGTGGTGATCGCCGCCGGCGGCTATGCGGGCAACACGCAGATGCTCGAGGCCTATTCGGATGCCAATGCCGGGGCGCTGATGGTGCGCGGCATCGACTGGGCGACGGGCGACGGGCTGATCATGGCGCAGGAGGCCGGCGCCGGCCTGAAGGGCATGGGCGGACTGATGGCCCTGCACATCGCCGCGGTCGACGGCGTCGAGACGGCCGCCGGCCAGCCCGGCGCGGTGGTCCCCTACGCGGTCAGCATCAACCGGGACGGCAAGCGGTTCGTGGACGAATCGCGCGGCTATGTCGCGCACGGCAAGGCCGTTCTGGAGCAGCCGGGCCAGACCACGACGCTGGTCTTCGACCAGAACATCCGCGATGTCGTCGCCGATTCCGTCATGGCGACCTTCGCGCGGCTGGGCCTGACCGTGCAGCAGGCCGAGACGCTGGCGGAGCTTGCCGGCAAGGTCGACCTCCCGCCCGAGCAGCTCGTTCAGACCGTCGAGGAATTCAACGCGGCCGTCCAGGACGGCGCGGCCCCCGGCGCGAACCCGCCCAAGGCCACGCTCGCGAGCCGGATCGAGACGCCGCCCTTCTATGCGTTCCATCCCCTCGTACCGGGGATCACGCTGACCTTCGGCGGCATCATGATCAACGAACGGGCGCAAGCGCTGGAGGCCGACGGCCGCGTGATCCCCGGCCTGTTCGCCGCGGGCGAGGGTGCCGGGCCGGTATTCTTCCACGACTATATCGGCGGCGGATCGCTGACCAACTGCCTGGTCATGGGCCGTATCGCGGGCCGCGAAGCGATCGCCTGATCCGACTCTTCCCGAAGCGAGGCCGGGGCGTCCGGCCTCGCCGACCGCACGGCGAACCGGTGACGGACCCGTCCTTGACGATGCTTCTCGATATCGTTCTCGGGCTTCTGCTCCTCGTCGCGGGAGCCGAGATGCTGGTGCGCGGCGCCGTCGCGATCGCGCGGCGTCTCGGGGTCTCGCCGCTCCTCATCGGCCTCACGCTGATCGGGTTCGGCACCTCGACGCCGGAGCTGGTCACCAGCGTCCTCGCCGCACTCGAGGGCGCTCCCGGCATCGCGGTCGGCAATGTCGTCGGCTCGAACACGGCCAACATCCTGCTGATCCTGGGGCTCGCCGCCCTCATCCAGCCGATCGTGGTGAACCCCAAGGGGTTCCGGCGGGATGCAGTCTGGATCATGGCGTCGGCATTGGTCCTGCTCGCGCTCGTGACGATGGGCGGAATCGGCCGTCTGGCCGGGATCGGCATGATCGCCGCGCTCGTCGCCTACGTCGTCTATGTCTACCGCACCGAGCGCACCAGCCCCGCCATCGCGCACAGCGCCAGCCGGGGACTGGTCGAGAAGGCGCCGGTCGGTCCGTCACGGCCGGCCGTGGCGGTCGTGATGGCACTCGCCGGGATCGCGACGACGGTCCTCGGCGCGGACCTTCTCGTCGACGGCGCGATCACCCTCGCCCGCCGGCTGGCGGTGTCCGAGACGATCATCGGCCTGACGATCGTCGCCGTGGGGACGTCCCTGCCGGAGATGGTGACCAGCCTGCTCGCGGCGTGGCGCCGGCAGTCCGACATCGCCTACGGCAATATCGTCGGCTCCAACATCTACAACATCCTGTTCATCCTCGGCGTCACCGCGCTTGCCGAACCGGTCGCCATACCGGCCCAGATCGCCGAGCTCGACATCTGGGTCATGCTTGCGGCAACCGCGCTCCTCGTCTTCTTCGGAGCTTCGGGATTCAGGCTGTCGCGCTGGGAAGGCATCGCCTTCCTCGCGGCCTATGCCGCCTATGTCTGGTACCTGATCGGCCTGTCCGCTCCCGAAATCTCCGTGCCGCCGGCGCTGTCCTGAGGCGGGCCAAGGCGCCCTTGAAGCCTGTGGCACAGTGCTTCCTTGCTCCCGCGTGCCCCCGGGCATATCCCTGAGGCATCTCGGGTCCGCGCGCACCCGGTTGCGTTGAGAGGTCTGGCAGTCAGCTTTTCGAGTCGGCGCGTCGAGGGAGTTCCGGTACCGAGACATCCGCTGGCTGCGGGCGGTCGATCATGCCGGCAAAGGGAGCGCGCCACTCGGCGATTCGCAATTCTGATCCCGCCGCCCATATCGGCCCGGCCGCGTTGGGGGAACGGCAAGCGAACAGGCTGTGCCAGTTCTGCGCGGATTGTGGAAGGCGTTGGAGCGGGCGATGGGATTCGAACCCACGACCCCAACCTTGGCAAGGTTG
>JBIQKL010000101.1:0-2403 GCA_044506555.1 Hyphomicrobiales bacterium
AGCCGGGGCGGCAGGAAGCCATAGGCATAGCTGCCGTCGGGCCGCGGCCGCAGGTCGTAGCCCGGCCAGGCGAACTGGTTGCCTTCGGCGACGATCACCCACGACGGCGCGTCGTCCAGACCGAGATAGCGCTTCACCGCTTGGGGTATCTCTACCGCGGCGCGTGGATCGCCTGGCGCGGCGTGCGTGACCGGGAGCACGGTCACGATGGTCGCGCGGTCCTCGGCACGCTCGGCGCATAGAATGATGACCGCGGGCCGGTCTTTCCGGCCTTCGCCGGCGCCCGCGCGATGCTCGCGATGCCAGAGGTACGAATAGCTGATGACGAGGCCCGGCTCAGGCCCGGGTATCGCCATAGGCGGCTATTTCTCGTCGAGCAGTTCGTCGAGATGTTCGTGGCGGCGGTCCATGCGGGTCCGGGACACGGCCTCGACCGTTTCGCGGTCCAGCGCGTTGGTCGCGAAGCTCTGGCGCTGCGCCTTCATGCGCTCGTACTCTTCGTATTCGTCCGGAGCCACGAAATAGCCCGCGATACGGCCATGGCTGCTCACTGCCACCGCGCCGCGATGGGCCTGAACACGATAGTGGCCGAAATTCCGCGTGAACTCGGAGGCCGGCACCGCCTCCGCAGACGACTTGACACTCATTGCGGCGATCTCCTCGATTGCCGAAATATGTGTCGAACACGCAATTTACGCAAGTCGCGCGGAAGTGCGGGTTACCCCGGTCGTCTCACCCGGGCCCAGGGCCGGGTCTCGCCCGGCGCGTGGACGTCGCCGATGGCGGGCTGGAGGTAGTGCGGCACCTCGGGCCATTCGCCGGTCGTGAACGCCTTGATCAGCTTGGGGTCGTCGGTCTGGAACGCGTCGATGCCGACGCGGCGCATCAGCGGCACCTGGTCGATGATGTAGACGCCCACGGCGCGGATCTCGCCCTCGAAGCCGTCGCGCTCGCGGAGCAGGCGAGCCATCGAGAAGGCGCGGCCGTCGGCGAACTTCGGGATCTCGACCGCGATCACAGGGAAGCGCGGCAGGTCCGCGACGATGTCGGTCCACACGCTGCCCGGCGGGAAGACGAGGCCGAGCGGCGCGTTCCGTTGCGACAGCGCATCGCGTTCCGCCCGCCAGCGCGCCAGCGTCACGAAGACCGGCACGTCGTCCGGCAGCGGCGCGTCGTCGGCTACGAACTGCCAGCCGTCCTCGACGAAATGTCCGTTCTTCCAAAGGGCCATGGGTGATCTCTGTCCGCGCGTCGCGCACTCATACATCGTCATGGCCGGGCTTGTCCCGGCATCCACGTCTTTTTCCCGGCGGTGACGTTCGCGTGGATGCCCGGCACAAGGCCGGGCATGACGTATGAGGCGCGGACACCGGCGTGCGCCACGTGAGGCGCCATCAAATACCGCTGCCGTCGGTCTCGAACGGCACATGGATGCCGCATTCGGTCTTGTCCATGCCGCGCCAGCGGCCGGCGCGCTGGTCCTCGCCGACGGCGACGCGCGACGTGCAGGGCACGCAGCCGATCGAGGGATAGCCCTTGGCGACCAGGGGATGTTCGGGCAGGTCGTGCTTCTCGGCATAGGCGCGGAGCTCGACGATCGACCATGAGGCGAGCGGATTGACCTTGATCCGCGCGCCGTCTGCCTCGAACAGCTTCAGCGAGGCGCGCTGCGCGTTCTGGAAGCGCTTGCGGCCGGTAAGCCACGCATCGAAGCCGTTCAGGGCACGCTGCAGCGGCTCGGCCTTGCGGATGTGACAGCAGAGGTCGGGGTTGGTCATCCACAAGGCCCGGTGCGGATCGTTCTCGGCAAGGCGGTCCGGATCGGGCGTCACGGTGCGCACGTCGGTGAGGCCCAATTGCTCGGTCAGGCGCGTGCGGTATTCGAGCGTCTCGGCGAACAGGCGGCCGGTGTCGAGGAAGATCACCGGCAGGGTGCGATCGGTCTCCGCGACGAGGTGGAGGAGCACCGAGGAATCCGCCCCGAAGCTGGAGACGAGGGCGAGGCGGCCGGGAAAGAGCTCCCGCGTCGTCACGGCGATCGCGTCCCGGGCATCGAGATGCCCGTAGCGGGCATTGAGCGCCGCAGCGGTACCAACGGGCTCCGCGCCGGTCAGGCCCTGTGCATCAAGCGCCACCATAGAGGGCTTCCTTGAAGGGGGCCTTGCCGAGCCGGCGATAGGCGGTGAGGAAGGTCTCGTCCGGTCCGGCGCGGACCTTGAGGTAGGTGTCGATCACCGTCTCGACCGCATCGACGACCCCGTCGCTCGAGAAACCGGGACCGAGAATCTCGCCGACCGAGGCCTCCTGGTCGCCCGATCCGCCGAGCGTGATCTGGTAGAACTCCTCGCCCTTCTTCTCGACGCCGAGAATGCCGATGTGGCCGACGTGATGGTGACCGCAGGC
>JBIQKL010000101.1:2503-14160 GCA_044506555.1 Hyphomicrobiales bacterium
ATGCGGCAGGATCAGGTTCTGCTCGTGGCTGACCCGGATCTCGCCGTGGCTGTAGCGCTCGGCGAGGTCGGCGACGAGTTCCATCTGCTCCGCGGTGGCGTCGCCGGGCGTGCCGCCGATCGGCTTGAGCGAGATGGTGGCGATGGCATGGCCCGAGACCCGGTGCGGCACCGTGTTCTGCGCGACCCAGCGCGCGAGACCGTCGTCCTTCGCCATGGCGCGATCGAGCACGACGCTTTCGGCCGGGCGCGGCGTCAGCGACGCCGGCAGGGCGAAATAGGCGCGGATGCGGTCGATCTCGGCTTCGGGCAGGGCGAGCGCCGAGTGGCGGATGCGCTCCCATTCCTCCTCGACCTGGCGACCGATCTCCTCGGCGCCGGTCTCGTGGACGAGGATCTTGATCCGCGCCTTGAACTTGTTGTCGCGCCGGCCGAACTGGTTGTAGACGCGAAGGATCGCCTCGCAATAGGAGAGCACGTCCTCTTCCGGCAGGAAATCGCGGATCTTGTGGGCGATGAACGGCGTCCGCCCGAGCCCGCCGCCGACATAGACCGCGAAACCCAGCCGGCCGGTCTCGTCGCGCTTGAGGTGGAGGCCGATGTCATGGACCTTCACCGCCGCGCGGTCGTTCTCCGAGCCGGTGACGGCGATCTTGAACTTCCGCGGCAGGAAGACGAATTCCGGGTGGAGCGACGACCACTGCCGAAGGATCTCGGCATAGGGCCTCGGATCGGCGACCTCGTCGCGCGCGGCGCCGGCGAAATGGTCGGCGGTGACGTTTCGGATGCAGTTGCCCGAGGTCTGGATCGCGTGCATCTCGACCGTGGCGAGATGGGCGAGGATGTCCGGGATGTCCTTGAGCGCCGGCCAGTGGAACTGGAGGTTCTGCCGGGTCGTGAAATGGCCGTAGCCGCGGTCGTACTTCCGCGAGATGAAGGCGAGCATGCGGAGCTGCACCGGGTTCAGCGTGCCGTAGGGCACCGCGATCCGCAGCATGTAGGCGTGGAGCTGCAGGTAGACGCCGTTCATCAGCCGGAGCGGCTTGAACTGGTCCTCGGTCAGGTCGCCGGCGATCCGACGCTCGACCTGGCCGCGGAACTGGGCGACCCGTTCGGTAACGAACTCCCGGTCGAACTCGTCGTAGCGGTACATGATTCGGGCTACCTCATGAGTGCGGCATATTCCGCCGCGCCGTAGCGGATCGTCGGTCCCTCGGCGCGGATGCGCTCGCGGATGCGGGCCGGCGTCGGCCGCCCGTCGACGGTGACGATGTCGATCGGGTAGGGCTCGACCACGATGCGGGCGTCGGCCTGCGCCTGCGCATAGGCCACCGCCTCGTCGAGGTCCGGTCCGTCCGCGACGAGGAGCGCATCGGCGAGAGCGTGGCGCCAGTCGCCGTTCTCGCCGAGAAAGACGACGCGCCCGTTGTCGAGGCGGTTGGCGGTGATCGCCTTCTGCGGTCCGGCTTTGGCGGCCTTGAACATGGGTTTGTCCTCTCAGGCGGCGAGCGTCGCAAGCGCTGCCGGTTCGGTCCCGATCGCGCCCTCCGCCACGACCTCGCCGATGATGATCAGCACCGGGCCGGCGATCTCCGGCTGCGCCGCGATCCGTGCCAGCTCATCGAGACGCCCGGCGAAGGCGCGACGGTCGGCCCGCGATGCGTTCTCGATCACCGCCACCGGCGTCGACGCGGACAGGCCGGCCTCGACCAGCCGCGCCGCGACCCGCGCCGCCGCAGCATGGCCCATATAGACCGCAACGGTCGCGCCCGAAAGGGCCAGGCCGGCCCAGCCCGGCAGCGTCTCGCCGTCGGCGTCGTGACCGGTGGCGAAGACCAGCGCCGACGACGTCTCGCGGAGCGTCAGCGGGATCTCGTTCTCGGCCGCTGCGGCGAAGGCGGCCGTGATTCCCGGCACGACGTCGAAGGAGACGTTCGCCGCCCGGAGCGCCGCCATCTCCTCGCCGGCGCGGCCGAAGACCAGCGGATCGCCCGACTTGAGCCGGACGACGCGGTTCCCCTTCCGCGCCTCGTTGACGAGCAGCGCGTTGATCGCGTCCTGGCTCAGCGCATGGTTGCCCGGCGCCTTGCCGACATAGAGCCGCCGCGCGTCGCGCCGCCCCTGGCGAAGGACCGCCTCGGGCACGAGCCGGTCGTAGACGATGACGTCGGCCTCCTGGAGCGCGCGCTGGGCGCGGAGGGTCAGGAGGTCTTCCGCTCCGGGGCCGGCGCCGACCAGCGAGACGTGGCCGGCGAGGTTCGGGCCGATCTCAAGCATTCGCACCGCCTCGCCCTCGGCGGCGCCGAGATCGCCGGCGAACACCTTCTCCGCCACCGAGCCCGAGAAGAAACGCGACCAGAAGCGGCGGCGGGCCTCGGAGGAGGGCAGGGCGCGCGCGACCCGGCCGCGGAGCCGGTCGGCCAACCCCGACAGGTCGCCGAAGGCGGGGGCGAGCAGCGCCTCGATCCGCGCCCGGACGTGACGGGAGAGCACCGGCGCGGTCCCTTCGGTGCCGACCGCCACCGCCAGCGGCGCGCGGTTGACGATCGCCGGCGTGTAGAAGTCGCAGAGCTCGGGGCAATCGACGACGTTGACCGGCACTCCCGCCTCGCGGGCGAGCCGGCAGACGGCGCGGTCGTCGTCCTCGTCGCCGGTCGCGGAGAACACCAGCGCCGCGCCGCGGAGGTCGTCCGCGCTCGGCCACGGACCGCGCCATTCGGCGCCGGCGGCGACGAGATCGACGCCGGTCTCCTTGTCGAGGGTGCGGGCATAGACGACGATGTCGGCCTTGGTCTCGCCGAGCAGGCGGATCTTCGCCGCCGCCTCCGCTCCGCCGCCGACGACCGCCACGCGACGGCCTTCGACCTTGTGGAAGGCCGGGAAAACGCCGAGCTTGCGTGCGTCCTTCGTCATGTCCGTTCCCGCGCGAAAGCATGCGGCAGCCGTCAGGACTGCCGTCGACAACACTTAGGAAATCTTCGAGTCCGTCGCGAAGACGGGCGTTCCAATCTCCGGCGTACGGGGAGAAAAAGATTCCGGGGTGAGCGGGGGCGGCGCACCCCCTCACCCGGCTTGCCTTCGGCAAGCCACCCTCTCCCGCAAGGGGAGAGGGTTGGGCGTCTGCATTTTCCGGATCAGCCCACTCCCAACCCTCTCCCGTTGCGGGAGAGGGTGGCCGCGTCAGCGGCCGGGTGAGGGGGACTACCCCATCCGCGTCGCCGCCAGCTCCCGCCCGCACCAGACGCCCAGCGCTGCGTGAGCGACGACCGCCGGCCAGAGCAGGACGCCGACGAGCCCCGGGCCGAGCGCGGCGTAGACCAGCAGGACGATCACGGTGACGTTGTAGAACATCATCGCCATGAGCAGGGCCCGGCCCGCGGCGCTCCGGTGATCGTTCCGCGCCAGCCAGCACGCCCCGCCGAGCGCGGCCAGCGCCAGGCCGGCCAGCCGGGCGACGACCAGCGCTGCCGGCTCGGTCAGCGGCGTTCCCGCGAGCAGCTCCGTCGCCAGGTCCGGCACGGCGGCGAAGGCGATGCCGGTCGCGATCTCGAAGACGCCCGTGACCGAAAGGAAAAGTCGCATCGGTGGGTCAGCCCCGGCGATGGTAGGCGCGACCGTCCGCGTCGAACACGTGGAGGGCGGCGGTCGGCGCGGTCAGCTTGACGGTCTCGCCCTTGCGGATGTCGACGATCCCGTCGAGCTTGGCAAGGATCGGCTCGCCGCCATGGCCGGCGTCGAGATAGATCAGCGTCACCTCGCCGAGCTTCTCGACGATCTGCACCGGGCCGGTGAAGATCGGCTCGCCGCCGTCGGCGATCGCCAGATCCTCCGGGCGGACCCCGAAGGTGGCCTTGGCCCCCTTCGCCGCCTCGGGGATGTCGACCTCGACATGCACCGGATGTCCGCCGTCGGGTCTCACCACCGGGGCGGCGCCGCCGTTCTCCACGGTGCAGGACACGGTGTTCATCGCCGGCGAGCCGATGAAGCGCGCGACGAACAGGTTGTCGGGGTGGAGATAGAGCTCCATCGGCGTGCCGACCTGCTCGATCCGGCCGGCGTTCAGGACGACGATGCGGTCGGCAAGCGTCATCGCTTCCACCTGGTCGTGGGTGACGTAGACCATCGTCGTCGAGGCCATGCTCTCGTGGAGCTTGGCGATCTCGATGCGGGTCGCGACGCGGAGCGCGGCATCGAGATTGGAGAGCGGCTCGTCGAAGAGGAAGACTTCCGGGTTGCGGCAGATGGCGCGGCCGATCGCGACGCGCTGGCGCTGGCCGCCCGAAAGCGCCCGCGGCAGACGGTTGAGATAGGGCGTGAGCTGCAGGATCTCGGCGGCCGCCCGCACCCGCTTGTCGATCTCGTCCCGGCTCGCCCGGGCGAGCTTCATGCCGAAGGCCATGTTGTTGTAGACGCTCATGTGCGGATAGAGCGCGTAGGACTGGAACACCATGGCGATGCCGCGCTTGGAGGGCGGCACCTCGTTGACCACCTCGCCGCCGATCTTGAGCGTACCGGAGGTGATGTCCTCGAGCCCGGCGATCAGGCGGAGAAGCGTGGACTTGCCGCAGCCGGACGGGCCGACGAAGACGACGAACTCGCCGTCCTCGATCGAGAGGTCGACGCCCTTGATGACGTCGACATTGCCGAAGGACTTCTTGACCTGGGTGAGCTCGACGGAGGTCATGGTCTTTCCGATCCTTGAGGAACGTCAGCCCTTCACCGAGCCTGCGAGCAGGCCGCGGATCAGGAATCGCTGCAGCGAGAGGAAGACGACGAGCGGCACGAGGATGGTGATGAACGCCGATGCCGTCAGGATCTCCCAGTTGCTGCCGCGCGAGCCGAGGAGATTGACGAGCCGGGCGGTGAGCACGAGCTGGTCGTTCTGCGCGCCGAGGAAGACGATGGCGACGAGCAGGTCGTTCCACACCCACAGGAACTGGAAGATCGAGAACGAGGCGAGCGCCGGCAGCGAAAGCGGCAGCACGATCCTGACGAAGATGTCGAAGTCGCTCGCCCCGTCGATCCGCGCCGATTCCATGATCTCGCGGGGCAGGCCGGCGATGTAGTTGCGCAGGAGATAGATCGCCAGCGGCAGGCCGAAGCCGGTATGGGCGATCCATATGCCGAGATAGGTCTTCGCCGAGACCCCGAACAGCGCGCCGATGTCGTTGTAGAGCCTGAGGAGCGGGATCAGCGACATCTGGAGCGGCACGACCAGGAGGCCGACCACCAGCGAGAGCAGGAGCGCCCGGCCGGGGAACTTCATCCAGGCCAGCGCATAGGCCGCGTAGGCGGCGATCAGGATCGGGATGATCGTCGCGGGGATCGTCACCGTCAGCGAGTTGATGAACGACTGGCCGATGCCGGCGGAGGCCAGCACCTCGCGATAATTGTCGAGCGTGAACTTCGGCGGAAGGGCGGCGCGGTAGAAGATGCGCTGGCCGCGCGATCCCTCGAAGGCGACCGGCGAGACGAGCGCGAACGAGCCGTCGGCGTCGACGGTCAGCGTCACGCCGTCGCCGATGTCGGCGGTCTGTCCCGCCTCGAACTCGTTCGGGTTCTGGACGCGGGTGCCGAAGGACACGACGCGGCCGCCGCCCTGCTCGAGCAGGTTGCCCGAGATGACGAACCGGCCGTCCTCCTCCACCTGCTCGGAAGGCGGCGGCGCACGGCCCGTGTTGTTGCTCTCGGTGGTGGTCAGCGCCGTCCACCATCCCGAGACCGAAAGCTGATCCTTGTCGCGGATCGACGAGACGAAGAGGCCGAAGGTCGGGATCGTCCAGACCAGCACGATGACCAGAACCAGGATGTGGGTGGTGATGCCGCCGGATTTCCGCGAGCCCGCGATCGCCATCAGCGGTTCTCCATCTCGGCGTTGGCGCGGCGGATGTTCCAGATCATGATCGGCACCACCGCGAGCATGATGACGATGGCGATCGTGGCGCCGCGGCCGAAATCGCCGCCGCCGCGGAACATCCAGTCGAACATCAGGTTGGCGAGCACCTGCGTGTCCCACTGGCCGTTGGTCATGGCGAGCACGATGTCGAAGACCTTGAGGACGGTGATGGTGATCGTCGTCCACACCACCGCGATGGTTCCCCAGATCTGCGGGACCATGATGTAGAAGAAGAGCTGCGGCCCCTTGGCGCCGTCGATGATCGCGGCCTCGATCGTCTCCTCCGAGATGCCGCGAAGCGCGGCGGAAAGGATGACCATCGCGAATCCGGTCTGAATCCAGACCAGGATCACCATCAGGAAGAAGTTGTTCCAGAACGGAATGGTGATCCACGCCTCCGGGCTCCCGCCGAGCCCCTGGACGATGGCGTTGAGCAGACCGATCTGGGTCGAGCCCTCGCTCCGGTAGTCGTAGATGAACTTCCAGATCACGCTGGCGCCGACGAACGAGATCGCCATCGGCATGAAGATCAGCGTCTTGGCGATGTTGCCCCACCAGATGCGGTCGGTGAGGAAGGCGATGACGAGGCCGAAGAAGGTCGAGAGCGCCGGGACGACGATCAGCCACATCACGTTGTTGAAGATCGACTGCCGGAACTCGTCGTCGTTGACCGCCCATACGTAGTTGCGGATGCCGACGAAGTTCTGGCCGGCGCGGTCGAAGAAGGAGAGCCGCAGCGAGTCGATGGCCGGATAGACCAGGTAGATGCCGAGGATGACGATCGCCGGGCCGAGGAACAGCCACGGCCGGATCACGGCGGCGAGCTTCTGGTTCCGCACCGCCCGCGCGCCGCCCCTTCGGAACGGCAGCGCTACGTCGAGGATCATGTTGGAGGCGAAGTAGTAGAGGGCGCAGCCGCCGACGCCGATGACGATCGCGAGGAACGCGCCGATGAGCTGTTGCTCCATCTTCCTCCCCCCGAGGACCGGCGCATCGTGGCGTCCCGGTCCCAACGGCCAGACGGTGCAGTTGTTGGCCTACCCTAGCACCCGCGTACCGGGTTTTGCCAAGGCCCGGACCGTCGTTGCGGTCCGGGCCCTGGAGTGTCGTGGATGCGAGCCTGGCGAGATGGCGCCTACTTGATCGAGTCCCAGACCTTCTGGACCTCGGCCGCCACGGTGTTGGCGTCCTTGCCGCCGACGAAGTCGACCATGCCGGTCCAGAACGCGCCGGCGCCGATCTTGCCGGGCATCAGGTCCGAGCCGTCGAAGCGGAAGGTGGTCGACTCGAGCAGGATGTTGCCCTGGCCCTTCATCTGGTCGTTGGCATAGGCGTCGACGTTCACGTCCTTGTAGGGCGTGAGGAAGCTCGACTGCGCCATCCACACCTCATGGGCGAGCGGGGTCTTCAGGAAGTCGACGAAGGCCCGCGCCGCCGGCGTGTCCTTGGTGAGGAGCACCAGCGTGCCGGCGCCGAGCACCGGCTTGCCGAGGTCCGGCTTGTCGGCATAGGGCGGCATGTAGAAGAAGTCGGCATCGACGCCGAGTTCGGTGCCCTCGGGGAAGAACGAGGGGATGAACGACGCCTGGTGGTGCAGGTAGCACTTGGGCGGCGAGGAGAAGAGGCCCTTCGGGCTCTCGCGGAAGTCGGTCGAGGCCACCGCCGCGGCGCCGCCGTCGACGAACGTGTCGTTCTTGGCGAACCAGCCGAATTCGTCGATCGCTTCGACGACGCGCGGATCGGTGAACGGGATCGTGTTGTCGACCCATTCGTCATAGACCTCCGGCGGCTGGGTGCGGAGCATCAGGTCCTCCACCCAGTCGGTCGCCGGCCAGCCCGTCGCGCCGCCCGAGCCGAGGCCGATGCACCACGGCGTGCCGCCGTCGGCGACGATCTGCTCGGTGAGCGCCTTGAGCTCCTCCATGGTCGTGGGCACTTCATAGCCCCCGTCCTCGAAGTTCTCCGGCACGTACCAGACGAGGCTCTTGACGTCGATCTTGTAGGGGAAGGCGTAGAAGGTCGGCGTCCCGTCCTGGCTGTTATACGTCGAGAGATCGACCCAGGACTGGCCCGCGGCGTAATTGTCGAGGAGCCACTGCCTGGTCTCGTCGCCGAGCGGGGTCAGGAAGCCCTTGGAGGCGAGATCGGCGATGAGGCCGGGCTGGGGCAGGATGGTGACGTCGGCCGGGCTTCCCGCCTGCGTGTCGATGACCACCTGCTGCTCGTAGTTCTCGGACGACGAGTACTTCGCGTCGATGCCGGTGGCGTCGACGAAATAGGCGAGCACGCTGCGGAACAGCGTCTCGTCCTCGCCGCGCCAGGGGCCGAAGATGGTGAGCGTCTGGCCCTCGAGGTCGCCGTGCGCAGCCTTGAAGTCCTCGAGGCTCTTCCAGTCGAACTGATCGCCTTCCCCGATCGGGAACTTGAGTTCCTGCGCGCTCGCCGCGCCGGCAGTGAGCGCCAGCGCTGCCGCGAAGCCGAATAGAATGTGGCGGCGTCTCATCGTGTCGAACCTCCCGTTGTTCGTCAGCCTGATAGCGGGAGGTCGGGCGGCGCAGCGGAGCAGGCCCCCGATGCGGTCGTCACCGGCACTGTCCTTCCTCCCCAAGCGCCGGGCGTGTTGCGGATTCCACCGAACTTTTCCAAAGCGCTTTGAACACGAGTCTGACCGCCCAAACCCACCGTGTCAAGGCGGCGCGCAGTGGGATCGCGGGCACCGCAGCTTCGTGGAAGTGCGGGAGGATTGATGCCGAAACCGCCGGAATATCGCGGAAACGGGGCCGAATCCGGCTCGCGGCCAGCACCCCTCGTGCCATCGGCCACGCCCTTGGCTCTACCGCTTGCGCCAATTCTCCAAAGCGCTTTGAATACGCCGCCAGGAGGACATCGCGACGTGATCAAGCTGAAGGACCTGGCGGCTCGGCTGGGACTCTCCCAGACCACCGTGAGCCGCGCGCTCAACGGCTATCCGGAGGTCAGCGAGGCGACCCGCCAGCGGGTTCTCGAGGCGGCGCGGCGCTTCGACTACCGGCCGAACGTCAGCGCCCGCAACCTCGCGACGGGCCGCGCCGGCGCGATCGGCGCGGTGCTCCAGTCCGACCGGAACCTGCTTCTCGATCCGCACTATGCCGAGTTCCTCGCCGGCCTCGGGGAGCGGCTCGCAGACGCCGAGATCGACATCGTCCTTTCGCCCGCCCGCGGCGACGAGATCGGCAACTATCGTCGCATGGCCTCGGGCACGCGGGTCGATGCGATCATCCTGTCGAGCCCGCAGATCGAGGACGACAGGGTGCCGCTCCTCCACGGGCTCGGCATGCCCTTCGTCCTCCACGGCCGGACCAGGAGCACGATCCCGCATGCCTGGCTCGACATCGACAACGAGGAAGCCTTCCGCCACGCCACCAAGCACCTGCTCGACCTGGGCCATACACGGATCGCGCTGATCAACGGCGACACCCGCTACACCTATGCGGCGGACCGGGAGCGGGGCTATCGCGATGCGCTCGCCGGCCGCGGCATCGCCGCCGACCCGAAATGGATGGCCACCGGCCTGATGACCGACGAGGTCGGCTTCCGCGCCGCCGAGCGTTTCCTCGCCGGCACACCGCGCCCGACCGCCTTCGTCGTCTCGTCGATGATGATGGCGCTGGGCGCCTTTCGGGCGGCCCGCGCCGCGGGCCTCGAACTCGGGCGCGACATCTCGATGATCGCCCATGACGACGTGTTCCCGTTCCTCAACCCCGACCGGATGGTGCCCGCCATGTCGACGACGCGCTCCTCGATCCGCGCCGCGGGAACGCGGATCGCCGAGATCGCGGTCGAGATGCTCGACGGCCGGAACGTCGCCGGCCTCCACGAGCTCTGGCCCGTCGATCTCGTCATTCGCGCCTCGACCGGACCGGCGCCGGTGCGCTAGGGTCCGCCGACCTTCTTTCCGGAGTCATCCATGCCGCGACGGATCCTTGCCGCAATGCTGCTTGCCGGGCGCCTCTCGGCCGCACGAGCGGAGTCGGAGCGGTGAGCCGCGGCGCCCTGATCGCCGTCGACTGGGGCACGACCAACGTCCGCGCCATGCTGCTCGACCGTGAAGGGGCCGTGGTCGCCGAAGCGACCAGCGGAGACGGCATCGGCTCGGTGCCCGCCGGCGGTCACGAGGCGGCATTCGCCAGGCTCGTCGCGGACTGGCCGACACTGCCGGCGATCATGGCGGGCATGGTCGGCAGCCGCCAGGGTTGGCGCGAGGCGGTGTATGTCGAATGCCCCGCCTCGCCGGAGGCGATCGCCGAGGGCATCCTCCACATGGAGGATGCGGGCGGCCGGCCGATCGCGATCGTTCCGGGGGTCATGGTCCGGAGTCCCGACCGCGACGGTGACGTGCTCCGCGGCGAGGAGACCCAGGTCGTGGGGCTGCTCGCCGGCGACCCCGGGTTCGACGGCGTCGTGGTGCTTCCCGGCACGCATTCGAAATGGGCGACGGTGACGGACGGCGCCATCGCCGACTTCCAGACCTTCCTCGCCGGCGAGGTGTTCGGGCTCCTGTCGCGCCAGTCCTTCCTCCGCCATTCGGTGAAGGACGGCGCCGCCGATCTCTCGACCCTGCCGGATTTCGCCCTCGGCGTCCGCCGCACCGTGCTCGACGGGCTGCCGTTCCTCGCCGCGATCTTCTCGGTGCGCGCCCGCCAGCTCCTCGACGGCGTCGATCCCGTCGCGAACATGGCCTACCTGTCGGGGCTCGTGATCGGCGGCGAGATCGCGGCGGCCCGCGATACCGGCCGGCTGTGGCAGGGCAGGGCGCTCCGCATCGTCGGCGGCGAGGCGCTCGGCCGCGCCTATGCCCGCGCCTTCGACATCGCCGGCTACGAGGCGGAGGTCCTCGACGGGTCCGATCTGGTCGTCGCCGGTCTTCTCCGTCTCGCAGGCATTGCCGGCCTCTCTCCCGTCGAGGATTCGTGATGACCCATCCCCTGTTCGGCGGCCATCCGCCGCTCGTCGCCATCCTCCGCGGCATCCGGCCCGACGAGGCGGCGGCGACGCTCGAAGCGCTGATCGCCTCCGGGATCGGCCTGATCGAGGTGCCGCTCAACTCGCCGCAGCCGTTCGAGAGCATCGCGCTGATGGCGCGGCAGGCCGGCGGACGGGCGCGGATCGGCGCCGGCACCGTCCTGACCGTCGAGGACGTCAAGGCGGTGGCCGAGGCGGGGGGCACGCTGATCGTCTCGCCGAACCGCGACGACGAGGTGATCCGCGCCACCAAGGCCGCCGGCCTCGATTCGTATCCCGGCGTCTTCACGCCGACCGAGGCGCTCGGCGCGATCCGGGCCGGTGCCGACGCGCTCAAGTTCTTCCCCGCCGACGTGCTCGGCCCGGGCGGCATCAAGGGCATTTCGGCCGTGCTTCCCAAGGACGTTCCGCTGCTCGCCGTGGGCGGCGTCGACGCCGGCAACATCGCCGATTATCTCAAGGCCGGCGTCGCCGGGTTCGGCATCGGCTCGAGCCTCTACAAACCGGGCCTGTCGCCGGCCGAAGTGGGCGTACGGGCCAAGGCGATGGTCGCCGCCTGGCGGACTTCTGCAGCTTGAATTCGCGCCGTTCCGAACGGAAGAAATGCGCCTGCGCGGTCCTTGACTTGTCGCCGGGCCTCGCGTACCTGAGCGTCGTCGCGGCCGAGGCCGCAACGACGCCCGCGGGGGCGTAGCTCAGTTGGTTAGAGTGCCGGCCTGTCACGCCGGAGGTCGCGGGTTCGAGCCCCGTCGCTCCCGCCA
>JBIQKL010000218.1:0-2142 GCA_044506555.1 Hyphomicrobiales bacterium
CGGAGCCGGGCCACGGTCGCCGCCGCGTCGGGGCGGAGCGTGTCCCGGAAACCGAAGCGAAGTGGCGCGGCATCGCCGATGCGGAGCCAGATCTCGCTTTCGCCAGGGCGTACGATGTCCCCGGCACCGCCGACGAAATCTCGCCGGCCGAGGCGGACGACAGTGTCGCCAAGGCGTCCCTCCATGCCGTCGCCGGGATGCTCGACGACATCGCCAAGGACGACATCACCGGGCCGGTCGGCGGCAGCGGCGAGCGCGCGGGCGAGCGGATGCCGGCTCCGGCTGCCGAGCGCGGCGGCGATCGACCAGTCGGCGGGCGTCGCGGGCGGCGCCTGCGCCAGTCGCGGCCCACCCTCGGTGAGGGTGCCGGTCTTGTCGAATACCACCGTGTCGATCGTCGCGAGGCGCTCGAGCGCGCCGCCATCCTTGATCATGATGCCGCGACGGAGCAGGAAGCTGCTCGCCACGACCTGTACCGCGGGCACGGCGAGTCCGAGCGCGCACGGACACGTGATGATGAGGACGGCGACAGCGGTGGTGAGCGCCATGTGCCATCCGGCACCGACCAGCAGCCACCCGACGACGGTGAGCGCCGCGACCACGTGCACGAAGGGGGCGTAGGCGCGCGACACGCGGTCGGCCAGCCTGACGTAGCGGGAGGACGACTGCTCCGCCGCCTCCATCAACCGGACGATCTCGCCAAGCAGCGTGTCGCCGGCCTTCGCCGCGACCCGGATGGTCAGCGGTCCGGTGATGTTGAGCGTGCCGGCAAAGGCGCGGCCGCCCTCCCTCGCCGGCTCGGGCTCCGCCTCGCCGGTCAGCATCGACCTGTCGATGTCGCTGGCGCCGTCGATGATGGTGCCGTCGACAGGCACCCGCTCCCCGGCCGCGACGCGGACGAGGTCGCCGGGCACGATATCGGCGATGGGTACATGGGCGGCGGTGCCGTCCGCACCGATTCGCATCGCGCTCCGGGCCGACAGCGACATGAGCTTCGCCGCCGCCGACCGGGCGATGTCACGCATCCGGTAGTCGAGGAACCGCCCGACCAGCAGGAAGAAGAGGAGCGAGACAGCGGCGTCGAAATAGGCGTGAGGCCCGCCGGTTGCGGTCTCGTAAAGGCTCATCGCGGCGGCGAGCAGGACGCCGATCGAGATCGGCACGTCCATGTTCAGCGAGGCCGCGGAGACGCTGCGGAGCGCCGAGCGGAAGAACGGACGGCCGGCATAGGCGACGGCCGGCAGCGCGATCAGCGCCGATAGCCAGTGGAACAGGTCCCGGGTCGCCTCGCTGGCGCCCGACCAGACCGAGACCGAGAGCAGCATGATGTTGCCGGCGGCGAAGCCGGCCACCGCCATGCAGCGGACGAGATCGGCGCCCACCGGGTCGCTGGTCGCCGCATCGAAGGCGAGCGCGTCGAAGGGACGCGCGGAATATCCCGCAGCCTCGATTGCGGCGAGCATCGCGTCCGGATCGCCCGCGTCCGGATCGAAATCGACGCCGACGCGGTGGCTGGTGAGGTTGGCGCGGGCCCGGGCGACACCGGGGAGCGCCGCGAGGCCGTCCTCGATCCTGCCGATGCAGGCGGCGCAGCGCATCTCCGGCACGAGGAAGTCGATATGGGCCGATCCGTCGTCCCGGCGGCGGACGAAAGTCGGGTCGACGCCGCCCGCCACGGGGACCAGCATCCCCGGCGTGCAGCAGCCGGACACCGCTAGGTCGTCCTGCGCGTCGATCACCTGGCTTCCCCGGCGAGGTGGATGCACGCGCGACCGGCATGGCCGTCGCCGACGTCCCGGCTGGCGAGGCGATCGATCATGGCGAGGGCCTTCACGCCACGATAATCCCCGGTAGGAGCGCGTCCCAATGTAACCTTCGGCGTGCTCATGACACTAACTCCTGCTGGGAGGAGAACAGCTTGGAGAGAGCACCGGGCATGACTCTCTTGCCTGCCGAGAGGTGCTGGAACATCACGCTCGGATGCCGAACCGTTCTATCGTGCTCCGGCGGAACGGAACACTTGGCGGATGGACGCACCGATCATGTCGGGAGACCGCGGTCGGTCGGCGGCGGCAAGGCAGACACTCCGCTCGAACCCATCTGTGCCCGGGTGGCCGCGGCGGCGATCGGGTCCGGTGCGCA
>JBIQKL010000102.1:0-7965 GCA_044506555.1 Hyphomicrobiales bacterium
AGGGCATCATCCTGATCGCGGCCACCAACCGGCCCGACGTGCTCGACCCGGCGCTGCTCCGCCCCGGCCGCTTCGACCGCCAGATCGTCGTCCCCAATCCCGACGTCGTCGGCCGCGAGAAGATCCTCAAGGTCCATGCCCGGAAGGTGCCGATGGCGCCCGACGTCGACCTCAAGACCATCGCCCGAGGCACGCCCGGCTTCTCCGGCGCGGACCTGATGAACCTCGTCAACGAGGCGGCGCTGCTCGCCGCCCGCCGCGGCAAGCGCCTCGTCACCATGGCCGAGTTCGAGGACGCCAAGGATAAGGTGATGATGGGCGCCGAACGGCGGACCCTGGTCATGACCGAGGACGAGAAGCGCCTGACCGCCTATCACGAGGCCGGCCACGCCATCGTCGCCCTCCATGTCCCGGCGACCGACCCGGTCCACAAGGCGACGATCATCCCGCGCGGCCGCGCCCTCGGCATGGTCATGCAGCTGCCGGAGCGCGACAAGCTGTCGATGAGCCTCGAGCAGATGACCTCGCGTCTCGCCATCATGATGGGCGGCCGCGTCGCCGAGGAGATCATCTTCGGCAGGGACAAGGTCACCTCCGGTGCGGCTTCGGACATCGAGCAGGCGACCCGTCTCGCCCGGATGATGGTCACCCGCTGGGGCCTGTCGGACGAGCTCGGCACCGTTGCTTACGGCGAGAATCAGGAGGAAGTCTTCCTCGGCCACTCCGTCTCCCGGACGCAGAACGTTTCCGAGGAGACGGCGCGGAAGATCGACGCGGAGATCCGCCGGCTGGTCGAGACCGGCCTGTCCGAGGCGCAGCGGATCCTCACCGACAACCGCGACGAGCTGGAGACGCTGGCGCAGGGGCTCTTGGAATACGAGACGCTGTCCGGCGAGGAGATCCGCAACCTGATTGCCGGCCACCCGCCGGTCCGCGACTCGGGCGACGAGTCTCCGTCGTCGCGGGGCTCCGCGGTCCCCGTCACCAAGTCGCGCCCGAGCAAGCCGCCGCCGGAAGGCGGGCTGGAGCCGCAGCCGCAGGCCTGAGGCTCCGCGCGTTCAAAGAATGAGGGCGCCCGCCGGAGACGGCGGGCGTTCTGCTTTTGGGGCTGCCCTCCGGTTGTCCCCACCGTCATGCCCGGCCTCGTGCCGGGCATCCACGCGAACACCTGCGTTCGGCAGAAGGACGTGGATGGCCGGGACAAGCCCGGCCATGACGTCGGGTCGGATGCGACGCCTACGACGTCTTGAGCGTCAGTGCCCCTGGTTGTGGTTCCGGGCGAGGAACTCGGCCATGCGGGCGATGGCGCGGCGGATGTTCTCGGCCGAGTTGGCGTAGGACAGGCGGAGATAGCCCTCGCCGAGGATGCCGAAATCCGGGCCGCCGATGGCGGCGACGCCTTCCTCCTCGAGGAGACGCGACGCGAGCTGCTTCGCCTTGAAGCCGGTTCGGGAGACGTTCGGGAAGGCGTAGAAGGCGCCCTTCGGCGTGATGCAGGAGATGCCGGGGAGCTGGTTGAGCTCCTCGACCACGATCTTCCGCCGCTTGTCGAACTCGGCGACCATGTCCGCGACGGAGTCCTGCGGGCCGGTCAGCGCCGCGAGCCCGGCATGCTGCGCCGGGGCGTTGACGCAGGACCAGGCGTTGACCGCGAGCTTCCGAACCTTGTCGTAGAGCGGCTGCGGCCACACCGAAAAGCCCATCCGCCAGCCGGTCATGGCATAGGTCTTCGACCAGCCGTCGAGCAGGATCAGGCGATCGCGGATCTCCGGATAGGAGAGCAGCGAGACGTGCGCCAGGCCGTCATAGGTCATCTGCCCGTAGATCTCGTCCGACATGATGGCGACGTCGGGATGGGCGGCGAGCCCTGCCACGAGCTGGTCGATCTCGACCTTCGGCGTGACGCCGCCGGTCGGGTTGGCCGGCGAATTGATGATCATCAGCCGCGTCCTGGGCGTGATCAGGCGGAGCGTCTCCTCGGCCGAGAAGGCGAAGCCGTTCTCCTCGCGGATCGGGATCGGCACCGGGGTGGCGCCGGTGAACTCGATCATCGAGCGGTAGATCGGGAAGCCGGGGTCCGGATAGAGAATCTCGACGCCGGGCTCGCCGAACATCAGGATCGCCGCGAACATCGTCACCTTGCCCCCGGGGACGATCAGCACCAGGTCGGGCGAGACCTCGACGCCGAGACGCCGGTGGATGTCGGCGGCGACCGCCTCGCGGAGCGGCTTGATGCCGGTCGCCGGCGTATAGCCGTGATGGCCGTCGCGGAGCGCCTTGATCGCGGCCTCGACGATGTGCTCCGGGGTGCGGAAATCCGGTTGGCCGATACCGAGGTTGATGACGTCGCGCCCCTGGGCCTCGAGCTCGGTGGCGCGCGCGAGCACGGCGAAGGCGTTCTCCTCGCCGATCCGGTCGAAGCCGGCGATCGTGGTCAGCATGGACGGTTCCGTTTTCTTTCCGGCAGGGTTCCCCGGGCGCGACTCTTGGCGCATAAACGGCATGAAGGCAATCGGCGGGGAGGAAGCAATGCCGTCGACCGAAGAGAAGCGGAAGGCCTTTCGCGCGCTCCATGAGCGGGGGTGCTTCGTCATCCCCAATCCGTTCGACATGGGCTCGGCCCGCTGGCTCCAGGGCCTCGGTTTCAAGGCGCTGGCGACGAGCAGTGCCGCAGCGGCCTGGAGCTACGGCTATCCCGATGGGGACCTGTCGCGCGACGTGATGCTCGAGCACATCGCCGAGATCGCGGCGGTGTCGGACGTGCCGGTCAACGCCGATTTCCTCAACGGCTTCGCCGACGATCCGGAGGACCTCATCCCGAACGTCGCGCTCTGCATCGGCACCGGGGTCGCCGGCATCTCGATCGAGGACATGAATGCCGGCCGCGCTCTCTACGACACCGGGCTCGCGGTCGAGCGCATCCGCGCCGCACGGCGGGCGCTCGACGACGACGGCACCGGCGTCATGCTGGTCGCGCGCTGCGAGGCGTTCGTCATCGCCCATCCCGATGCGCTTCGTATCGCGCTCGACCGCGTGGAGCGCTTCGTCGAGGCCGGGGCCGACGTCATCTACGTGCCGCACCTGGCGCGGCTCGAGGATATTGCCGCGGTCGTCAAGGCGGCGGGGCCGAAGCCGGTCAACGTGCTCGCGCGGAACTTCAAGGGGCTGACCGTCGCCGACCTGGCCCCACTCGGCGTCCGCCGGATAAGCGTCGGCGGCACCCTCGCCCGGACGGCATGGGCCGCCGTGATCCGGACCGGCAAGGACCTCGCCGAGGGCCGGTTCGACGCCTTGGAGGAGGCCGCGCCGGGATCGGTGCTCGACACCTTCTTCGCCGAGGACGTCGCTCGCCGCGGCTGAGGCAGTGGTCCAAATTTTCGCGAGTGCATGGTGCACGCCCGCGGTCGACCCGTGTTATGCACGGGGCCGGCGCGACGAAGGACGATTTTCAGGAATGACGATGGATCCGACGATGACCAGACGCGATCTCGGCCGGCTGGCCGCCGGCGGTGCCGGCGCGGCGCTGCTCGGCCATGTGCCGGGGCTCTCGGCCGCGCTCGCGAGCGACGTTGACGTGATCACGGCGCCGATCGCCTGGACGTCCGACGATCCCCACCTTTCCGGCAACTTCGCGCCGATCGGACCGGAGATCGAGGCGGCGGACCTCGAAGTGGTGGCGGGACGCATTCCCGCCGACCTCTCCGGGGCCTACATGCGGAACGGCCCCAACCCGCTGTTCAAGCCGATCTCCTTCACCTATCCGCTCGACGGCGACGGCATGGTCCATGCCGTCTATCTCGACAACGGCCGCGCGCGCTACAAGAACCGCTTCGTGCGGACCGCCGGCCTCGAGGCGGAGCGCCGGGCCGGCCGCGCCCTCTATGGCGGCGTCATGCGTCCGGTGCCGGTCGACCCCAAGCTGGTCGGTCCCGACGGCGACCCCGGCCCGATCAAGAACGGCAGCTTCATCAGCGTGCTTCGCCACGGCGGCCATCTGCTCGCGCTGAACGAGGCCTCGCCCTGCTACGAGTTGTCGATGGAGCTGGAGACGCTCGGCCAGTGGACGGCCGGCACCGCCGCGCCGATCGAACTCGGCGCCCATAACCGGCACCACCCGCAATCGGGCGCGCTGTTCACGCTCGCCTACGAGGTGGAGAAGCCGCTGGTGCATTTCCACCGGATCGCCGCCGACGGCACCCTCGCCGACACCTTCACGGTGACGCTCGACAAGCCGACGATGATCCACGACTTCGTCCTGACCGAGAACCACATCGTGCTCCTTGCCGGGCCGGCCGTGTTCGACCTCGAGGCGGCCATGCGCGGCGAGTCGATGCTGCAGTGGCAGCCGGACCTCGGCATGCGGATCGCGCTGATCGCGCTCGACGGCAGCACGGTCGACTGGCTGGAGACAGACGCCTTCTTCGTCTTCCACTTCGCCAACGGCTTCGAGCGCGGCGGCCGGATCTTCATCGATTACGTGCGCCACTCGGCGTTGCATCTCGGCTACCGCGGCGCGACCGCCAACGAGGCGCCGCCGCGCCTCCATCGGCTGACCATCGACCCGGCGGCACGGCGCGTCACGGACGCCGAGATCGCCCCGATGACCGTCGAGTTCCCGCGCGTCAACGACGCCTACGACGCGCTGCCGACCCGCTACGTCTACATCCCGACGATCACCGACACGCTGAAGCTGCCCGATCCGCCGTCGGCGAGCTTCAACACGATCTGCCGCGTCGACACCGACACCGGCGACGTGCTCCGCCACGATTTCGGCAACCGGCTCGGCGGCGAGCCGGTGTTCATCCCGCGTCCCGGCGGGACGGGGGAGGGCGACGGCTATCTCGCCGTCTTCGCCTACGATCCCGCAACGGAGACCAGCGACTTCGTGCTGCTCGACGCGGCCCATGTCGACGCCGACCCCGTCGCGGTGATCCGCCTGCCGCAACGCGTGCCGCAGGGCCTGCACGGCACCTGGATTCCGAAGGGGTAGTCCGGATTCCCTACGCCCGCTTCGAGCGCGCGTCGACCGAGTCGAGGACCGCCTGGATCTGGCGGAGCTCGCCGATGGTGGCCGTGAGCCGGCCGGCGAGAATGCGGCGGAGCCGGGTGGCGACGTGGGGATATTCGTTGAGCATGCGCGTGACGAGCTTCCTGTCGATGTCGAGCACCTCGCTCGTCACCACCGCCGTCGCGGTCGCCGGGCGCTTGGTCTCGACGAACAGCGCCAGCTCGCCGATCAGGCTGCCCTGCTCGCAGGTCGTCAGGACCTCGCGTCGCCCGCCATGGCCGACGGACAGCTCGAGCGCGCCGAACACCACGACATAGCCCGATCCGGCGAGGGTGCCTTCGCGGAACAGCACCTGTCCCGGCGACAGGTTGAGCCGCACCGCGCTGAAGGCGAGCAGCCGCAACTGCTCCGTCGACAGCTCGCTGAACAGCGGAATGCGGGCGAGCAGGGTGATGTCGCGTTCGAGGCTCACGTTGCGCTCACGGCACCAGCTTGTAGCCGCCGACGTCGGTGACGAGCAGCTCGGCCTTGGAGGGGTCCTTCTCGATCTTCTGCCGGAGCCGGTAGATGTGGGTCTCGAGCGTGTGGGTGGTCACGCCGGAATTGTAGCCCCACACCTCGTGGAGGAGCACGTCGCGGCTGATCACCTTCTCGCCGGCTCGGTAGAGGAACTTGAGGATCGCCGTCTCCTTCTCGGTGAGGCGGATCTTCTGGCCGCGGTCGTCGACCAGCGTCTTGGCGCTCGGCCGGAAGGTATAGTGGCCGATGGTGAAGACCGCGTCCTCGCTCTGCTCGTGCTGGCGGAGCTGGGCGCGGATGCGGGCGAGCAGCACCGCGAAGCGGAAGGGCTTGGTGACGTAGTCGTTGGCCCCGGCCTCGAGCCCGAGGACAGTGTCCGACTCGGAGTCCTGCGCGGTGAGCATGATGACCGGGGCCTTGAAGCCGCCTTTCCGGAGGAGCTTCACCGCCTCCCGGCCGTCCATGTCCGGCAGGCCGACATCCATTACGACGAGGTCGACATGGCCCTGCCGCGCCGCCTGGATGCCGGCGGCCGCGGTGCCTTCCTGCGCGATCTCGAACTCCTCGTACAGCGAGAGCTGCTCGACGAGGCTGTCGCGGAGCACGTCGTCGTCGTCAACCACCAGGATCTTTCGGGCGGGCATGTCGTGCCTCTGTCCTCACGTCACTGGGCGCGCGCCACGAAACTGGCGGAACGCTTCGGATTCGACCAAGGAGGATGTAGACCTCAACCGATGGCGGACGCAAGGCGGGCAGGCGGCACCGGGCAAATTATGGAGGAGCCGCGAGGCGGCTGCATGGTCAAGCGAATCATCGTCCGCCCCTCGCCGGGGACGCCGACCCGCGGCCTGCTCGTCGCCGGTGCCCTGGTCGTGCCCTGCGCGCTCGGGCGCGGCGGCCTGACCGCGGACAAGCGGGAAGGGGACGGGGCCACGCCGGCCGCCGCGCTCCGCCTCGTCGCGTGCCACTATCGCGCCGACCGCCTGCCGCGCCCCGTGACCCGGCTGCCTGTCCTGCCGATCCGCCGCGACGACGGCTGGTGCGACGACCCGGCCGACCGCGCCTACAACCGCCCCGTGCAGCTGCCCTACCCCGCGGGCCATGAGCGGATGTGGCGCGACGATCACCTCTACGACATCGTGGTGGTGCTCGACTGGAACCTCGACCGGCCGGTCCCGGGCCGCGGCTCGGCGATCTTCTTCCATCTCGCGGCGCCCGATTTCACCCCGACCGCCGGCTGCGTGGCGGTGACGCCATCCGCCATGCGGCGGATTCTCGTGGTTTCCGAGCCCGGCACGGTCATGGACGTCGCCTGGGCCTGACACCCGGACAACCTGAACCGCAGACAACGGTCCGTTCAGAGCGGGTGCATGGCCGCGCCCGTAGTCTCCACGACGTCAGCTTCCGGAGCGCGAGGGGTCGTCGGAAGCCAACAGATGGAGACGAGACATGAAAAAGATCGTGATCGCCCTTGGCGCGCTCGGGCTGATGGTCGGAGCGAGCATCACCGAGGCCAGTGCCGGCGGCAGCAGGGTCGTCATCGACCAGCACGGCCGCGGCAACGCCGCCTCTGCCGGACAGAACGGGAAGGGCAACTTCACCCGGATCTGGCAGAAGGGGAAGGGCAACACCCACAATTCCCAGCAGAACGGCAAGGGCAACCGGATGATTGCCGGCCAGGACGGCAACTTCAACTATGCGTTCTCCTATCAGGGCGGCAAGAACAACCTGATCGGCGTTGCGCAGATGGGCAAGCACAACAACGCCGTCGCCACGCAGAAGGGCCGGGACAACGTCTCGGCGACGATCCAGATCGGCAACGGCCTCGACGCCGAGACCCACCAGGTCGGCCGCGGCAACATGGCCGTGGTCATCCAGGGCAACTGACGTGCCGGCCCGGCGGGCGGGCGTCCGACCGACGACCCGCCCGAGGACCGCCAGAGAATGGAGGCTTCCGATGCTGCGCCTGCGCTACCTCCTTCCCGTGCTGATCGCGCCGGTCGCTGCCTGCGCCGCCGCTGCCGGCGGCAATCCGGCGCCCGCGGTCGGCAACGCGCCTTCCCCGGTGCCGATGTCCTGCGACATCCGGATCAGCGACACGCCGCTCGGCCGGCAGGTCGAACCGGTGGCGCTGTCCTCCCGGGCCTATGCCGGCGACTACGAGTTCACGGTCTCGAAGATCTCGAGCGGCGGCACGGCCGTCTCGTCCCAGAGCGGCGACTTCGAGACCGTCCCCGGCAAGCCGACCGTGCTGGGCACCGCGGTGTTCGACCGCAAGGGGTCGATCGCGGCGGAATTGACCGTTCGCTGGTCCGGCGGCGCAGTCTCCTGCGCACGTCGCTATCCCGGAGCCTGAGCCGGCCGGGCCAGCAGATCGCGGCGTTGGCCGCCCCGGGCTGCGGAGTGGCTGGCTCCGCGGCCCGGTGCCCCATCGGGGG
>JBIQKL010000102.1:8065-13954 GCA_044506555.1 Hyphomicrobiales bacterium
GCGTCAGGACGGTCCGCCGCGTTGCCTTCGGTCTTCGCGCGGCACGGCACGGAAGCATACGGGGCACGTCAGTGAGCACGATCGGAATCCGGGGCACGTTCTTCGACTTCACCGACGATCCGTGGAAGCATGTCGGCCGCGAGTCGGAGGCGGCGCGCTTCCACGCCGACGGGTTGCTGGTGATCGAGGACGGCCTGATCACCGACTTCGGAGCCCATGCCGCGGTGGCGCCGCGCCATGCCGGGCTCGAGGTCACGGACATAAAGGACCGGATCATCGTCCCCGGCTTCATCGACGGCCACATCCACATGCCGCAGACGCGCGTGCTCGGCGCTTATGGCGAGCAGCTCTTGCCGTGGCTGCAGAAGTGGGTGTTCCCGGAGGAGGCGAAGTACAAGGATCCCGAATACGCCAACGAGGGCGTGACGCGGTTCCTCGACGCCCTGCTCGCCTCCGGCACCACGACCTGTCAGGCCTTCACCACCACCCACAAGGTGGCCACCGAGGTGCTGTTCGACCAGGCCAGCCAGCGCAACATGCGCATCATCGCCGGCCTCACCGGCATCGACCGCAACGCGCCGGACGACTACGTCGACACGCCGGACAACTTCTATCGCGACAGCGTCGAGCTGATCCAGCGCTACCACCGCAAGGGGCGCAACCTCTACGCCATCACGCCGCGCTTCGCGATGGGCTCGTCCAATGAGTTGCTGGAACGGTGCGAGCAGTTGAAGCGCGAGTATCCGGACTGCTGGGTGAACACCCACATCTCGGAGAATCCGGCCGAGATCCGCACCGTTCTCGACCTGCACCGGGACTGCGCGGACTATCTCGGCGTCTACGAGAAGTACGGCCTGGTCGGCCCGAAGTTCTCCGGCGGCCACGGCGTGTGGCTGTCCAACGACGAGTTCCGCCGCATGTCGCAGAAGGGCGCGGCGGTGGTGTTCTGCCCGTGCTCGAATCTCTTCCTCGGCTCCGGCCTGTTCCGTCTCGGTCGCGCCACCGACCCGAACTGCCGGGTGCGCATGGCGTTCGGCTCGGACATCGGCGGCGGCAACCGCTTCTCGCTACTTGCCACCCTGGACGACGCCTACAAGGTCGGCATGTGCAACAACACGCTGCTCGACGGCAGCGTCGATCCGGCGCTCAAGGACGTCGCCGAGGCCGAGCGCAACAAGCTCTCGCCCTATCGCGGCTTCTGGTCGATCACCCTGGGCGGGGCGGAGGGGCTCTACATCGACGACCTGCTCGGCAACTTCCAGCCCGGCAAGGAGGCCGATTTCGTCGCGCTCGACTGGAACAGCGGCCCGATCGCCACGCCCTGGCACCAGTCGCTCGCCTGCACCGGCACGCGCCCGGAGACGATCGAGGAGGCGGCCAACCTGCTCTTCGGCGTGATGATGGTGGGCGACGACCGGGCGGTCGACCAGACCTGGGTGATGGGCAAGCGCCTCTACAAGAAGAACTGAGCGCCGGCCCGCCATCTCGAGATCGTGTGAGGGGCGGGCGCTTCGAGCGTTACGGTCGCGGCGAGTGCTCGGCCGCGAGCCCCGACGAATGCGAGCTCGCGTCGACGACGATGTTCCGGCCGCTCCGCTTGCCTTCGTAGAGGGCGGCGTCGGCGCGGTCGAGGACCGGCTCGAGCGCGGCTTCGTGCGGACGCGCCTCCGATATCCCTATGGTGACGGTGACGCGGAGCGGAACCAGCTCCCCGTAGAACCGCAGGTCGGAAACCTTCGCACGGAGCCGCTCGGCGATCATGCGGGCCTGCTCCAGATCGGTGTCGGGCAGAGCCGCGACGAATTCCTCGCCGCCGAACCGGCCGATCGGAACCCGGCTCCCGAGCGTCTGGCGGCAGGCCTCGGCGACGCTCCGAAGAACCCGGTCGCCGCAGCCATGGCCCCATTGGTCGTTGATCGCCTTGAAGTTGTCGATGTCGATCATGCACAGGCTGAAGCGGGAACCGGCTTCGCGTGCCGCAAGCAGCGCGGCTTCTGCGCTGTCGAGGAAATGCCTGCGGTTGCTCAGCCCCGTGAGATCGTCGGTCTGGGCCATGTCGCGCAGACGTTGCTCCAGTGCCTCGCGGCGCGCCACCTCGTCCATGAGGCGATGCTTCGAATGCCGCTCTTCCACCAGGAGTGCGAACTGCCGCCTTTGCAGGCGCGCCACGCGGCGCGCTGCGAAATAGCCGACGGCATTGGCAAGGACCAGCAGGATGCCGAACGCGACGACCAGGCCCGACGACGCGCCCACCCAGTACCACGCGCTGAAGAGGAAGCCGACCGACAGGTAGAGGCTCGATCCGACCATGCCCCACATGAGGTTCGGCGCAAAGAGATAGATGGCCATGACGACGATTACGACCGCGACCAGCTGCGTGGTCAGGGTGGTCTCCGGCCGGAGCCAGGCGACGACGAATGCGCTGGAGGCGACGAGGACCGGCGCCGCGCTATAGAGCCAGGGGCGGGTCAGAAGCGCATCGGACGAGCCGAGCAGGATGGCAAGGAACAGGCAACCCAGCGTCACCACCACCCTGACGGCGAGGAGTGGATAGAAAGGCGCGGACAGGCCGAGAAAGATATAGTCGGAGATCAGGAACATGACGGTGAGCACCGCCGCGACGATCAGCGTCAGCCGGCTGTCGCGTTGCACCTCGTGCAGCACCGACGCCCTGAACTCCCGTTCGATCCGCCCGTCTCCGAACTCGGCCGTGATGGGATGGAGCTGATGCATATCGACGTCTGTGACTCTGCTCGCGAGAAGCGCTCACCGCGCCGTCGAACCAGCTTCGTGCGTCACGACTATGAGCATGGTTGAATCGGCAATGGCAAGACTACGGTGCGGGCCGGCCCCGCGCCGAGCGACGTGAAGCCGTCGACGCTGTCCACTATGGCCCTATGATTGCGAAATAGAATCAACGCCCGCAAAGAGAGTAAACGCTTTTCATGCCGGCCGACAGCATCGCGCTCCAACGCCATGAGCATGGCGGGGACGACCGCGGCGGCACGGGCGTCGGGCGCGCATGCGCGATTGCGGCGATGAAGGCGCTGCCCTTACTATCGCTCGGACCAAGGGCCGGATGCGGAGCCGGCCGTCTCTCCTGTGGGACAGCCGAGTCATGCAGCGCATTACCGTCACGCTCGACGATCAACTCGTGGAGGAGATCGACCGGCTGGTCGCCGCCCGCGGGTACCAGAACCGCTCGGAGGCGATGCGCGACCTCGCCCGCGGCGGGCTGGCGCAGATGGCGCAGAAGACCCGATCCCGTGAGGCCTCGGTCGGCGTGCTGAGCTACGTTTACGACCACGCGGCGCGCAACCTCGCCCGCCGTCTCACCGATACCTTCCACCACCACCACGATCTGACCGTGGCCAGCATGCACGTGCATCTCGATCCCGAGAACTGCCTCGAGGTGGGCATCCTCAAGGGCCCGATGGCGGATCTGCAGCACGTCGCAGACCACGTCATCTCGGAACGCTCGGTCCGCCACGGCAACCTCCATGTGGTGCCGGCCCTTTCGGCGCCGCCCGCACCGGCCCCGCATCACGGACACGTTCATGACGATGACGAGTGAAGATCGTCCGGCGCGCGATGCCGCGTCCCCCTATCGATAGAAGCTCGGCATCAGGAGGATCAGGATCGACAGGATCTCCAGCCGGCCCATGATCATGGCGATCACCAGCACCGCCTTGGCGGTTTCCGGCAAGGCCGCGAAGTTGCCCGACGGCCCGATGATCGGCCCGATGCCGGCGCCGACATTGCCGACCGCCGTCGCCGCTCCCGATATCGCGGTCGTGACGTCGAGGCCGATGATGGCGAGGAGGATCGCGACCACCACCACCGCGGTGAAATAGAGGAACATCAGGATCCCAACGGAACGCAGCTGATCGTCCGAGATCGAGCGCGTGCCGTAGCGGAGCGGCACGATGGCGTGGGGATGGATGGTCTTCCGGATATGCTGGCCGATCATCCGGAACATCACCTGGTACCGGAAGATCTTCGGGCCGCCCGCCGTCGAGCCGGCGCAGCCGCCGACGAATGTCAGCATGAAGAACCACGCGGCGGCGACCGTCCCCCAGCGCAAATAATCGGCCGAGGCGTATCCGGTCGTCGTCACCACCGACATCGTGTTGAAGGCCGTCTTGGTGACCGCCGCACCGAGCGGCATCTCCTCGACCAGCACCAGCCAGCCGGCGAAGACGAGGATGAAGGCCGTGATCATCACCACGTAGGTGGGAATCTGCGGCTCGATCCTGTCCCACAGGGAGCCGCGCCGCGCAAACTGGAGATAGGCGAGGAACGGCAGCGCGCCGAGCAGCATGAACAGGGTGCCGGCCCATTCGATGGCGCTGCTGCCGAAATACGCGAACGAGGAATCGTGGGTGGAGAAGCCGGCGGTCGGAACCGTCGTCATCGCGTGGTTGAGCGCGTCGAAGGCGCTCATGCCGAGCAGCCAGTAGGCCAGGAAGCAGGCCAGCGTCAGCGCGACGTAGATGCGTCCGACCGCATTCGCGATGGCGCGGGTGCGCGGCAGGCCCTTCTCGGACTTGTCGCTCGATTCGAGGCGGAAGAGCTGCATCCCGCCGACCTTGAGGAAGGGCAGGATGGCGATGGCGAGCCCGATGATGCCGATGCCGCCGATCCATTGGCCGGTCGAACGCCACAGCAGGATCGACGGCGGCAGGCGGTCGAGCCCGGTGATCACGGTGGAGCCCGTCGTCGTCATGCCCGACACGGCCTCGAAATAGGCGTCGAGGACGGTGAGATCGACGGGATCGGCGAGGAGCGGCAGCGCGGCGAAGGCCGGCACCACGAACCAGGCGACGACGGTCAGCAGCACCGCGTCGCGGAAGCGGAGCTCGAAGTGGCGGCCGCTGGTGGTCAGGACGCAGGCGCCGCCGAAGACGATGGTGATCGCTCCGCTCGCCGCGAAGACCTCCGCCATGCCGTCGGCGGTGGCCAGCGAGAAGAGCATCATCACGCCCTGGGCCGCGCCGACCGCGAGGCAGATCCAGCCCAATGCCAGTACCGCCGGCCATACCTTGGGAAGCAAACCGAGACCCCGCCACCGCCATCGCGCGCGACGGTTCTAGCATCGTCCGGCCGCGGCGGCACTTCCCTCTGATGCCGGCGTCGGCAATCGGACGCCGCGCCTAGGGTCCTTGCGACGAAGAACATCGGCAGAGTCCCGGGCCGCGTCGTCGACGGGGGCGCGGGCTCTCCCTGTCGACGCGGCGCTATTCGTGAGATGGCGATAAGGCCGGAGTGCGATGGCGGCCGCCTTCGCGGCCCTCCGCAGAGCTCGCTAATCCAGGCGTTGGGCACAACCCGGCCGCAGATCGCGTGAGGCGCCCCAGGCTCGACCAGGATGGGGAAACGTCGTTTGTGAGTTCACAGGTTGGCATTTCCTGCTGCCCGGCGGCTTGATGAGAAGCTGCCATCGTATCAACGCAGCGACAACATTACCTACACAAAGATGGCTTGGAAAACTTAGGTCGCGTGATAGTGAATTTATTGTCTATTAAGTTGTGGTATAATTAGCGGAGCATGGCTCGGTAATAATTGGAAAACATCTTGTCTAATCGTTCGTAGACATGAGGGGTCAAAACTACTATTATATCAGAATTACGATATATCGTAGATTTATTACGATAACGGCATTCTGCGTGAGCGCGTGGGAGGGGTGATTGCATGCCCTCATCTCACAAGGCTGTTGCAACCAGGTACAACTTGTCGTTATCATCCCGTCACTTCACGGTGCCAGAGGGTGCTCACGGTCCGCTCGTGGAAGCGGCGACCGAACAGGGGGGATTTTGCCATGGCCGAGTTCATCGTTAACGATGGGGAGTCGATCCAAACTGCGATAGATGGCGCGAGCGCGGGCGACAC
>JBIQKL010000103.1:0-13848 GCA_044506555.1 Hyphomicrobiales bacterium
AGAGCGAGGATGCGCTCCGCCTGCCGCTCGGGGCGCTGTTCCGTCGCGGCGACCAATGGCATGTCTTTCGCGTCGTCGACGGCGCCGCGGTGTTGACGCCGGTGACCATCGGCCGCCGCAACCTCCGCTTCGCCGAGATCGTCGATGGCCTCGCGGAAGGCGCCGCCGTCGTCCTCCACCCGAGCGACCGCATCGTCGACGGCGTTGCGGTCGAGGGACGCGAGCAATGAAGAGAGGACGGCGTGCCAGTGCCCACGACGTCATTGAGTAACAGCGCCGGGAGAGCCAAGTGACCGTACGGAATCTCGAGAACGTCGTTCGACCCAGATCGGTTGCCGTCGTCGGCGCCTCGGATCGGGAGGGCTCGGTCGGTCGCGTCGTCATCCGGAACATCGTCGCAGGCGGTTTCGAAGGGGACATCTGGCCGGTCAACCCAAAGCACGACCGGGTGGCGGATCGCGCCTGCTATCGCGATGCGGCGGCTCTCCCCGGCGTTCCCGAGCTCGCGGTCATCGTCACGCCGCCGCAGACCGTCCCCGGCATCATCGCGGCGCTGGGCGAGAAGGGATGCCGGGTCGCCGTCGTCATCACCGCCGGCCTGACGTGGGACAACGGGCTGAGGCAGGCCATGCTCGACGCCGCTCGCCCGTACCTGTTCCGCATCATCGGGCCCAACACGGTCGGCCTGTCGATTCCCCCGGCGAAGCTCAACGCCAGCTTCGCCCACATGGCGCCGCGGCCGGGGCGCATCGCCCTCCTGTCCCAGTCCGGGGCGATCGCGCTGTCGCTGATCGACTGGGCGGAGGAGAACAACATCGGCTTCTCCTACGTCGCGTCCCTCGGCGACATGGCGGACGTCGACGTCGGCGACTGGCTGGACCTCCTCGCCGGTGACGCGGGAACACGGGCGATCGTCATGTATCTCGAGACCGTCACCGAGCCCCGGAAGTTCATGTCGGCGGCGCGCGCGGCCGCCCGCATCAAGCCGGTCGTCGCGCTGAAGGCCGGGCGCCACGAGGCCGCGGCGAAGGCGGCCTCGACCCATACCGGCGCGCTGTCGGGCGCCGACCGGGTCGTCGACGCGGCCCTTGCGCGGGGGGGAATCCTGCGGGTCGACGGCCTGGCCGAGCTGTTCGATGCCGCCGAGATCACGGCGCATTTCCCCCGGCTGGAGAGAGCGAACGCGGGCATCGTCACCAATGGCGGCGGGGCCGGCGTGCTCGCCGTCGACCAGCTCGTCGAGTGCAACGTCGATCTCGCGGACCTGTCGCCGGCGACCATGGAGCGGCTGAACGCGGCGCTGCCACCGACCTGGTCGCACGCCAATCCGGTCGACATCATCGGCGACGCCCCGCCCGACCGCTATCGCGGCGCGGTGGAGGCGGTGGCGGCCGACCCGAATGTCGATGCGGTCCTGGTCTTCAACTGCCCGACGGGCCTCGCCTCCGCGGCCGATGCCGCCGATGCCGTTGCCGCCCTGGCGAAGGATGGCCGGATCGCGGGCAAGCCGATGCTCGCCTGCTGGCTCGGCGAGCATACCGCGCGGGCCGCGCGGCGCATCCTCCACGAGGCCGGCGTGCCGAGCTTCGAGACGCCGGCGGACTCGGCCCGCGCCCTGTCCTATCTCGGCGGCTGGTCGCGGGCCCAGAAGGCGCTGTCGCGCGTGCCGGCCAGCCGCAGCGAGGACGTCGCGGGCGACCGGGAATTCGTGCGCGGAGTCTTCCGGGCAGCGGCCGCCGAGGGGCGGCGGATGCTGACGGAGCCCGAGGCCAAGGACGTCCTCGCCGCCTACGGCATCCCCGTGCCGGGAACGCACGTCGCCCGCTCTCCCGCGGCGGCGGCCGACGCGGCGGCGCGGCTCCTCGAGTCCGCGCCGGCCGTGGTGGTGAAGCTCCTGTCGAAGGCGATCTCGCACAAGTCCGACGTCGGCGGGGTGGTGCTCGGTATCGACACCGCGGATGGCGCGCGGCAGGCCGCCGAGACGATCCGGAGGCGGGTCGAGGAGAAGGCCCCCGGCATGGTCATCGAAGGCTATGCGGTGCAGCCGATGATCGTGCGGAAGCATGCGCAGGAACTCATTCTCGGCATGAGCATCGATCCGATCTTCGGACCGGTCATCCTGTTCGGGGCGGGCGGGGTCGCCGTCGAGGTGATGGACGACACCGCCGTGGCGCTCCCGCCGATGGACGACGTGCTCGCCGACGACCTGATCGCGCGGACCCGGATCGGTCGCCTGCTGGCCGGCTTCCGTGACCGCGAGCCCGCCGATCGCGCCGCGATCGCCGCCGCGCTCAATGCGCTCTCGCAGATGGTGGTCGACTTCCCCTGCCTCGTCTCGGTGGACATCAACCCGCTCCTTGCCGACGCCGACGGCGTGGTCGCGCTCGACGCCCGCATCGAGATCGATCCCGACAGGGTTGACGAGCCCGGGCCCAATCCGTCGCTCGCGATCCGGCCCTATCCCGCCGAGTGGGAGAGAGAAGTCGCCATGGCGGACGGGGTCTATCGCATCCGGCCCATCAAGCCCGCGGACGTCGCGCTCTATCCCGCGTTCCTCGCCAAGGTCTCCGCCAACGACATCAGGCTCCGTTTCCTCGCGCCCCGCCGCGCGTTCCCCGACGAGATGCTGCGGCGGCTGACCCAGCTCGACTACGATCGCGACATGGCCTTCGTGCTGCTCCGCGAAGCCGACGGAGCGCTGGTCGCGGTCGGGCGCCTGTCACGGGACCCGGACCGGTCCAAGGCGGAGTACGCGTTGCTGGTCCGCACCGACCTCCAGGGAAAGGGGCTCGGCTGGCTCCTGCTTCAGGAGATCGTCGCCTATGCACGCGCCGAGGAGATCGGCCGGATCGAGGGGCTCGTCCTCGAGGAGAACGCGGCCATGCTCAAGATGTGCCGGGAGTTCGGCTTCTCGGTTGCCCCGCATCCCGACGAGCCGGGCGTGGCGATCGTCAGCCTGGACCTCGGATAGCCCCTCCGGGCCATGATCGATGGTGGCAGCACTTCATCATGCGCTCGCCTCGCTGCCGCTCGCCTGCAGCGCGACACGCCGGCCGAGCCGCCGCGTCACGGCCTTCTCGACCTCGAGGATCGCCATCATCACCACGCCCACCGCCACGATGAGGATGCCGTCGACGAACGCGAGCGGACGGGTGTCGAACAGGCGCTGCATGACGGGCCAGTAGGTGAAGGCGAACTGGGCGACAACCACGGCGCCAATCGCCAGCAGCACCGCCGGCGTGCCGAGCACGCCGCGCCATGTGTACGACGTCATGTGCAGGTACCGGACGTTGAAGAGGTAGAAGATCTCGAGGACGACGATGGTGTTGACGACCATGGTGCGCGCCGTCTCGAGGTCGTGCCCGCGCCCGAGCGCATAGAAGAAAACCGCCAGCGCGAAGACGGCGAAAAGCACCGAGACGAAGGCGATCCGCCATACCAGGAACGGCGTCAGCAGTCCGGCATCGGCGCGTCGCGGCGCCCGCTTCATGACTCCCGGCTCGGACGGCTCGAAGGCGAGGACGAGCCCGAGCGTGACCGTGAGGATGAGATTGATCCACAGGATCTGGACCGCCGACATCGGCATGGTGAAGTTGAGCAGGATCGCGGCGATGACGCTCAGCACCTCGCCGCCATTGGTCGGGAGCGTCCAGGCGACCACCTTCCGGATATTGTCGTAGACCGTCCGGCCCTCGTGCACGGCCGAGACGATCGAGGCGAAGTTGTCATCGAGGAGCACCATCTGCGATGCCTCCTTCGCCGCCTCGGTGCCCTTCATGCCCATGGCGATGCCGATGTCGGCCTGCTTGAGGGCGGGCGCGTCGTTGACGCCGTCGCCGGTCATGGCGACCACCGCGCCCTCGGACTGGAGCGCCCGCACGATGCGGAGCTTGTGCGCCGGGTTGGTGCGGGCGAAGACCGAGGCCCGCCGCACCGCGGCAAGCAGCGCCTCATCGTCCATCGCGTCCAGATCCGCCCCGGTGACCACCTCCGGGTCATCGCCGAGACCGAGCTGGCGCGCGATCGCCGCGGCAGTGGCGCCGTGGTCCCCGGTGATCATCTTCACGGCGATGCCCGCCGAATGACATTCGGCGATCGCCGCCACGACCTCCTCGCGCGGCGGATCCAGGAAAGCAACGAGTCCCAGGAACACGAGCCCGCCCTTGAGGTCGCCGACATCCAGGCGCTCCGCATCGTCGGAGACATGCTTCATGGCGAAACCGAGCACGCGCTCTCCCGAGGCGGCCGCGGCCGTGATGCGTGCTTGCCAGTAGGGCCGGTCGAGAGGCTCCGGCCCGTTCCGACCCCGCTGGACGGTGCACATGGCAAGTAGCCGCTCCGGCGCCCCCTTGAGCAGGACGACGCTGTCGCCATAGGGGGTGCGGTTGAGCGTCGCCATGAAGCGATGCTGGGCATCGAACGGTATCTCGTCGATCCGCTCCCACTCCCGCCGTGTGTTCACGGGCTCCAGTCCCTCACGCATACTGAGAGTGACGAGGGCGCCCTCCATCGGATCGCCCTGCACGATCCACGCGTCCTTCTCCCTGCGCAGGAGAGCGTCGTTGCAGAGGAGGCCGGTCCGGACCAGGGCGAGCGCGTCGCTCTCCTCGCGCTCGTTCGCGTCCGGCGCGCCACCGAACAGCGGATCGCCGTCCGGTGCGTAGCCCGAGGCCTCCACGGTGAACTCGGCGCTGGAGGTGACGACGCGGCGGGCAGCCATCTCGTTTCGGGTCAGTGTTCCCGTCTTGTCCGAGCAGATCACGGAGGTGGCGCCGATGGTCTCGACCGCCGGCAGTTGCCGGATCACGGCATTCCGCGCCGCCATCCGGCGGACGCCGATCGCAAGGGTGATGGTGACGACCGCGGGCAGGCTCTCCGGCACGACGCCGACGGCCAGCGCGACGACTGCCAGAAGCGCCTCCTCCCAATGGAAGTGCCGGACGAATAGGGCGAAGAGAAAGAGAAGAACCGCCCCGGTCACCGCGACCCAGGTGAACCGGCGGCCGAAATCGTTGATCTGACGGAGCAGCGGGGTGGTCAGCGTCTCGACGTTCCGGACCATGGTGCTGATCCGGCCGATCTCGGTGCGCTGGCCGGTCGTCACCACGGTCCCGAGCCCTTGGCCGGCCGCCACCATCGTGCCGGAGAACGCCATGGAGATGCGGTCGCCGAGCGGCGCATCGGCAGCGACCGGTTCCTCGTGCTTCTCGGCGGCGACGGACTCTCCCGTGAGCACCGCCTCGTCGATGAGTAGTCCCCGCGCCCGGACCAGCCGAAGATCGGCGGGGACACGGTCGCCCGCCTCGAGATGGACGATGTCGCCGGGGACCAGCTCGGCAGCCGGCACGCTCGCCCGCTGGCCGTTCCGCGTCACGCTGGCACGGGGCGAGATGAGGTTGCGGATGGCGTTGAGGGCGTTTTCCGCCTTGCCCTCCTGGACGTAGCCGACGACCGCGTTGACGAGGACGACCGCGACGATCACGCCGGCATCGATGAGGTGACCGAGGAGCAGCGCCGCCACCGCGCCCGCGAGCAGAAAATAGATGAGCGCGTTGTTGAACTGGGCGAGGAAACGGACGAGCGGCGGCTGGCCCTTGGTCTCCGGCAGCTCGTTGCGGCCATGGGCGGCAAGCCGCCTGGCGACCTCGTCGCCGGCAAGGCCCTCGGGACCCGACCCGAGCGTCCTCAGGACGGCATCGGCGGGGAGCGCGTGGACGTCGCTCATGCTCACAATGATGGACTCGCGTTGGGCATGACGACCTGCAAGCATCGGCGGCGTACGCAGGTGCCTATGTCGGGCGGGAACATGAGGGCTCCTATCGATGCTACCTGGAACGCGGGAACCGTGCGCCGGGGAGTTTTGCGCGGGAGCAGAGAAGCATGTTATGAGGCGCGAGCACACCTCGGAAGATTGGAGCCATGCCGATGGCCAACAAGATGAAGGTGGCAATTTTTGTCGAGCCCGGCCGCATAGCACTCGATGAGAAGCCGATTCCGGAGATCGGCCCACTCGACGCACTCCTGCGGGTCACCACCACCACGATCTGCGGAACCGACGTCCACATCATGAAGGGCGAGTACCCGGTCGCCAAGGGTCTCACGATCGGTCATGAGCCGGTTGGCGTGATCGAAAAGCTCGGATCCGCAGTGACCGGATATCGCGAGGGCCAGCGCGTCATCGCCGGCGCGATCACGCCCAGCGGCTGGAGCAATGCCTGCCTCTGCGGGTGTGGCTCGCAGGACGGTGCCGGGACCAAGCATGGCTGGAAGGCAATTGGCGGCTGGAAGTTCGGCAACACCATCGACGGCTGCCAGGCCGAGTACGTGCGCGTTCCCGATGCCATGGCCAACCTCGCGGTGGTGCCCGACGGCCTCACCGACGAGGAGGTGCTGATGTGCCCCGACATCATGTCGACCGGATTCAGCGGAGCGGAACGAGCCGGGATCAGGATCGGCGATGCCGTCGCCATCTTCGCGCAGGGCCCGATCGGACTATGCGCAACCGTGGGCGCAAAGCTGAGTGGCGCCGCCACGATCATAGCAGTAGACAGGGTGGAGGCCCGCTTCGCGGTCTCGCACCAGCTCGGCGCCGATCACCTCGTCGATTTTTCCAAGGTGGATCCCGTCGAGGAGATCATGCGCATCACCGATGGCCGCGGCGTTGATGTCGCCATCGAGGCGCTTGGCACGCAGGCAACCTTCGAATCCGCACTCCGCGTGCTCCGGCCCGGTGGCACTCTCTCGAGCCTGGGTGTCTACTCGGCCGATCTGAAGATCCCGCTCAACGCGTTCGCCGCCGGCCTCGGCGACCACACTATCACCACCACGCTATGCCCCGGCGGAAAGGAACGCATGCGGCGCTTGATGGCCGTCATCCAGTCGGGCCGCGTCGATCTGAAGCCGTTGGTTACCCACCGCTATAAGCTCGACGATATCGTCGCGGCCTATGATCTCTTCTCCCATCAGCGGGACGGGGTTCTAAAAGTTGCGATCACGCCCGAGTGACGACGGTCGAGCAGAACTGGCGGTGTGCGCATAATCAAGTTCGCGGAACAGAGTCTCGTTGACAGTTCGTCGTACATGCGCTGGTTGCTTTCGACGAAGCCATTCCTGCATCGGCTTGCCCGCGGCGCAGGCGACGCCAGCCGCCTGAGTCTAGCGAGCATAAGTTCGAGGATCCGGTGCGTTCACCCCTGAGAGCACGCAGCTGTATCCAACGTGAGAAACGCTCACTATCCTGAGCCGCGGGAACCTCTTGGCGCTCAGGTGACGTCGGACAGCCGTTGTCGGTTCGGACCGACCATACCCAATCGGTGCGGCTCTGGAGGAGCATGATGTATTCCAGCATTCTCGTTGCTAACGACGGGTCGGCACTCGGCCGAAAAGCGTTTCGTCATGGCCTCGAACTTGCAGCGCATCTCAAGGCACGGCTGGCAGTAGTGGTAGCGATCGAACCGGTGGTCGTCCTGTTTGGCGCAGGGAGATTGGCTTCGAACAACAACCCGGCGCAACAGGAGCTGCAGGCGCGAAGCGAGGACGCGCGACTAATGCTCGACGACTGTGCACGGATGGCGGCCGCGGAGGGCATGACGTGCCAAACGGAGCTTGTCGTAGAAACGTACCCGGCTGATGCTATCCTTCAAACAAGTGCCAAGGTAGGGGCTGATCTCATCGTAGTGGCCTCTCATGGCCATCGCGGTTTCCGGCAGTGGATTCTGGGCAGCCAGACGAGTGAGGTGCTGGCCCGTTCTGAAACCCCCGTGTTAGTCGTCCGCTAGCGATGACCACTCTGCGCAGGAGAGGGGTCTGCGCGCCGAGTGCCCGAGTGCCGCTGCTATCCGCCATACGTTAGCCGAGCCGTGCTGTAGCCCTGTAGCAGGGACCAACCCTGTCCTGTCGGCCGCGTGCCGACCGCTGAGATCGAGGCCTTTGTAGTGTCCCAATTGCGCGGGGCTCACTCGCGAGACGCGAACGACTACCTTAGTGCGCGAAGGGCATTCAGAATGACGATGACGTCAATCACCTCTTGCAGCAGTGCGCCCTGCACGGGCGGCAGATAGCCGAATGCCGCGACGATCATGCCCACGACGGAAAGGCCCAAACCGATGAACACGCTTTGAAGGGCGATCGCGCGGGTTCTGCGTGCAATGTTGAGCGCGGTGGCGAGAGGATAGAGTTCGTCCACCAGCAGCACGACGCCCGCGGCTTCGGATGATGCAGCAGCGCCACGCGCACCCATGGCGACGCCGACATCGGCGGCGGCAAGCGCCGGCGCATCGTTGACGCCGTCGCCCACCATCACGACGGGTCGCATCGCCGCTTCCCGACGGACCGCGGCCACCTTGCCTTCCGGCGTCAGATCACCAAGGATCTCGTCCACGCCGAGGGATCGGCCGACCCTTTGGGCGATATGGTCCATGTCGCCGGAGGCCAGCACGATCCGCTCGATGCCGGCCGCCCGGAGCGCGTCGAGCGTGGTGCGCGCGTCGTCCCGCAACTGATCCTGAAGTAGGATGACGCCCGCCACGATACCATTCATAGCAACCGCCACGGACTGCACGCCATCTTCATGGTCCGATTTGCGGAGCAGATGGTGGCCGCTGGTGCTCCGATTGCGCACGTAGGTGTCGCCACCGATAGCGACGCGCCGGCCGCCCACGGTGCCTTCTATGCCCTTGCCCGGAAGCTCGACGATGTCCGATGGAGGCAGAAGCGTGAGGCCTGCGTTGGTCGCCGCCTGAATGAGCGATGTCGCCATGACATGTGCCGAGGCTTGATCGAGGCTTGCGGCCACGCCGAGCACGTCATGCTCGGTGAACCCTTCGCCGGAAGTGATGGCGGTGATCGTGGGGCGGCCCTGTGTCAGCGTGCCCGTCTTGTCGAGGATCGCCGTTCGGACATGCGCCAGCCCTTCGAGCGCCGCGCCGTCCTTCACCAGCGCTCCTGACCTCGCCGTCTTGGAAATGCCGGAAATGATCGCAACGGGAACGGCCAGGATCAGCGGGCACGGCGTCGCGACGACGAGCACCGCCAACGCGCGTATCGGGTCGCCGCTGAGAAGCCATGCGGCAGCTGCCAGCGAAACCGTGAGCGCCAGGAACCCCATCGCGTAACGATCGGCGAGACGTGCCATCGGCGCCTTGCTTGCCTGCGCGGCCTCCACAAGGCGAACGATCCCTGCATAGGTGCTTTCGGCAGCGGGCCGGCTCGCGATCAGATCGAAGGCGGCGCCCACCAGCGTGGAGCCGCTCATCACTTCGCCGCCGCGGGACAGGCTCTTCGGGATGGATTCGCCGGTGAGCGCCGAAAGGTCGAGCACCGCGACACCGTCGGCGACATGGCCGTCCACCGGAACGACCTCGCCCTGCCTAATCAGCAGCCGGTCACCCTGGTGGAGGGTGGCGATTGGCACCTCTTCGAGCGAATGGTCGCGATAACGCATGGCGGTGAAGGCTACGCGCCCGAGCAAGGCCGTCATTTCGCGGCGCGCCCGTCCTTCGGCGAAGGATTCGAGCAATTGGCCGCCCGAGTACATCAACGCCACGACGTTGCCGGCGAGTGTTTCCCCGAAGACAAGCGCCGCTGACATCGACAGCGCCGCGACGACATCGAGCCCGACATCGCCACGGCGCAACGATGTGATGATCTGCCCGAACAGCGCGAGCAGAACCGGAAGTGTCCCAAGCGTCCAGGCTAGATGAGATGACCCGCCATCGCCGCGCCACCAGAACCAGCCGCCAAGCCCAAGGCCCAGCAGCGCGATGCCGACGAGCAGGCGGGGCGCGAAGCGCCGATAGGCCGCCGCGACGGTCAATCGTGGCTGGGTCGGTTCTGCTTCCGTTGCTCGGATCTCCGCCACCTCAGTTCAGCATCCAGATCGAGCCGTTCAGCAGCGAGGCAAAAGCCACCCAGGCGGCATAGGGCAGGAACAGGCACGCCGCCACGCGATCCAGCCGCCATGCGGTGACGATGAAGGCGAGGATGACGGCGAGCATCGGCAAGATGACAACGAGGGCGAGGCCGAGCTTATGAGCGGCGAAGAACACCGGCGTCCACAGGAAGTTCAGCACCAATTGCGCCCACCACAGCCTCATCGGCCAGCCGCTCAGGTCGTGCTGCCAGACACGCCAGCCGGCAATGGCGATGAGAACATAGAGCAGCGTCCAGACCGGTCCGAACAGCCAAGCGGGCGGGTTGAAGGATGGCTTCTGAAGGCCTGAATACCAGTCGCCGGGCGCGGTAAGGATGCCAAGCAGGAGGCCACCGCCAAGCACGAGAGCGAGAAACAGGACGAGCGAAACGGGGCGGGCCATGAATTGGTGCCCCTCACTCCAGTGACTTGAGGAAAGCGATCAGACTATCGATCTCATCGGGTTCAAAACGGAACTCGGGCATGCCGGGGTGACCGGTCGTGACCCCCTCGGCAAATGCTTCTGCGAGCGTCTCCACCGGATAGCGGTTGTGGAGGTCACGGAAGGGCGGTGCGGCCGGAAGGGGGCTCGCCCCGACCCCGTCGATGGAATGGCACTGCGCGCAATGGGTCCTCACAAGAGTGAACCCACGCTGGACATCAGATGCCATTTGCGCCGCGACCGGATGCGCAACAAAGAACATCGCGGCAGCAAAGCCGATTCTCGCTACTTTCATGGCCTCACCATGTTTCGAACGCGGGTCAACCGACCGCTGCAGCCTCGTAAGCGGAACCCCGCGTCCAGAATTGTAGGATACTCCGGTTTGACGACGGTGTGTGGCAATGCTGAAGATCGGCTCGTCGCGCGCGCCCTTCAGCCAGTAGATCACCGCAATAGCGTCCTTCCCCGCTCAATGGTGACCCCTGCGCTATGGAGGGGACGAAATCGAGTCCAGGTAGAACCCAAGCATGGCGCTCAGCGGGGCCGGGCTCCTTTTCAAGCGGCTGCGGAGGGCCGCGCCTTCCCAGCAGTCCACCAGCAGATCCGCCATGATTCGCGTGTCGTGGTTGTGCGGGATGGTACCGTCCGCCCTTGCAGCGTCCAGGCAGACCCTAAGCCTGTCTGCAATGGATGACAGGCACCTGTCGATCTTGTCGCGAAAAGTACTGTTAACGCCTGAAAGCTCCTGCCCCAGTCCCCCCATCAGGCAACCGAGATAGCCCTCATTCTCGTAGCTCTTCTCGACCCGCACGAAGAACGCGCGAATACGATCGAGTGGAGCAAGCCCCCCGTCTGAGACACAAGCGTCGAGCGTTTCATGGACGCTTTCGATATAGGCGTCGACGACCTGGAGGGCGAAGTCCTCCTTGTCGGCGAAATGGTGGTAAAATGAGCCTTTCGGAACGCCGGCAGCTTCGAGCAGGGATTGGAGGCCCAGGCTGTTGTAGCCCTGCTCGAGCAGCATCTGCAGCCCCCGCTCGATCAGAAGCTTCTTTGTCGCATGCATCTGTATTCTGGAGTTGGTCGCGCCTGTCGACGCGACCACTACGCGCTTTGCCGATCGTTATCCACCCGCGTCAGGCGCCGACCTTCGCAATCATGTGGTCGATAACGTGGCTGTGCTCATCCTGGGGGCTGAACATGATGATGCTTGCATCCTCCTCGACGCGCACGTTGTGTCCAGGGGGCCAGTAGAACAAATCGTCCTTGCATACGGTCTCTTGCCGACCATCGCGATCGGTTGTCGTGAGTCGGCCTTCGAGAACAAACCCCCAATGCGGGCACTGGCAGAGATCCCCCTCAAGTCCCTTGAAGAGAGGGGTCGTATCAACCCCCTTGGCCAAAGAGAAGTATTCCCCACTCATTCGATCGTAGCCGGACACGCTACCGAAATCGAAGCGCCGCCGAAGGGTGGCTCCATCGATGGCGAGCCGCACGTCCACATCCTGTTTTTTGATCTTCATGATGTCCTCCCATCAGTAGACCGAATGGTCTAGACTGATCGGTCTAGGCCATTACCTCCCCGCCGTCAATCGTACTGAGTCAGCCGATCAGAACAGGAGGGCCCCCGAACCCCGCACAATCCGGGCTCGTCGATCACCGTCGCGCTCGATCCGCCGGCGCCGGTCCGGCTCGAGGCGATCGGCACCGCGGTCGAGAACACGCCGAAGGAGGTCGTCGGCACGGGACGAATCGCTAGTTACGAGGCTTCGGTGAAGGGATATGATGGTTATAGGCCCAGCCCATCTCGGAGGCTGCAGATGTCAACGACCGATCCATTTGCAGAGTTGAAGGGACGCCAGCGTGAGATGTGGGCATCCTTCGCCCCAACGGCGATGTTTACCACGGCGCCTGCTGCACGACTTGTAAAGTTCGCATGCGTGGAGCCCGGAGACATGGTGCTCGACGTAGGCACGGGCACCGGTGTCGTCGCGATCACGGCGGCGCGCGCCGGTGCACGGGTTACCGGAATCGATCTGACGCCGTCGCTGCTTGACGTCGCGCGCGAGAACGCGCGTATAGCCGGGCGATCGGACATCGCCTGGAGCGAGGGCGATGCGGAAAGCCTGCCGGTTCCCGATGGAATGTTCGATGTCGTCCTGAGTCAGTTCGGTCACATGTTCGCACCGCGGCCCGATATTGCGGTGACGGAAATGCGGCGTGTGCTGAAGCCCGGCGGTCGGGTCGCTTTTGCGACTTGGCCGCCCGAGCACTTCGTTGGTCGACTCTTCGCCTTCATCGGCAGAAATTCGCCACCGCCGCCGCCAGGAGCGCAACCACCTCCGTCGTGGGGGAATCCAGGCATTATCACCGAGCGCTTGGCAGGGCAGTTCGAAGCACCCTTCTTCTCACGCGCCGTCATGCAGTTCCCAGCCCTGAGCCTGGCGCACTTCAGGGAGTTCATGGAGCGCTCGATCGGGCCAATGCAAAAGGTGATCGAGTCGTTCGCGCACGACCCTGAGGCGCTGTCTCGCCTACGGGGAGAGTTCGAGGATCTTGCCGCGCCCTACTACGCCGACAACATCATTCGACAAGAATACCTGCTGACCCGGGCGAAGGCACTGTAACTCCGTCGAGGGCTTGGGCGACGAGGCCGAGTCGCCGAGCGGCACTTCCCGCTTACAACAGCCGCCTCACAACGGACATCCGGTTCACCAGGTTCTTGACGTTCGATACGTGCCACCGGCCGCCCCGTGCGGTGCGGACGCCGCGGTTGTTCAGCCCTCCCGGAATCCGCGCAGGTGCACACGCCTAGGCGCGCAGTGACTCAGTGACTCGACCAAGGAGCCGCTGTCGGTCTGTCGAGATAGCAGGCGACGGCTGGGGCGAGAATGAGCGGGCCGCAGTCGCAGAGGCGCGAGGGATTCTGCCTTGGGGAGCCGACATCGATTCACGCCGTATCCACGGGACTCCTATAATGTGGAGCTACTCAATGGCAATGGTTGAAGCCCCATGAGGCTGCGGACGGGCGTGAGCGGAGCCAACCAAGGTGAATTCCGGCCCGGGCATTCGGTCGCGCAGACTCTCAATCACTACTGGCTCGACGTAGTAGTAGTCAGGACCAAGTTTGCGGATCCGCACTGCTGAAGCCTCAGGCAAAGCGGATGGCGTGACGGTTGCGATTATGAAGCCGCCTGCGAGGTTGGCGAGGGTTTCCGGATCGGTTCCGACTACGATCGGGGGTGAAGGAATAGGCATCGGGGCACGTTCGTTAGACTCCGCCGGCGGCAGGTTCGCTCCTCTGGCGCTGAACACCGCTCCAAGCCGCGCGAGCCCCGCCTTCAGTTCGGCTTGGCAGGATTCGTGGAAGACCCGTCGAAATACAAAGGCATTAGGCTCATCGGAGAGCTGCTTGCCCTTGAGGGACACGGGCGTGTCGACGGAGGCTCGATTGTCGTGAATGTAGAGCTCAGCGGCGGCGTTGCCGTACATGGCC
>JBIQKL010000219.1:0-2101 GCA_044506555.1 Hyphomicrobiales bacterium
ATCGCGTCGGTGGTGGCGCGGCCCATCATCTGGCCGAGGTTCTTGCCCTGCTCGGTCAGACCGGCCATCTGCCGCGCGACGAATTCCTTCTGCAACGCGGCGATCTCCTCGATCGTACGGGCCTGCACCAGCCGCTGGGCGAAGTCGAACGAGGCGTCGACGTTCTCCTCGACATAGGCGAGCGCCTGCCGGCTCATCTCGGTGGCGCCGTCGCGGACCGATTTCGCCGAGCCTTCCGCCTTGGCGACGGCCTGCTGCGTAGCGTCGAAATACTGCCCGATCGCCTTTCGCGCCTGCTCGACGCTCTTGTCGGCCATCTCGCGCATCTGATCGGGGATTTCAAAGGGCGTGCGCTGCATTTCGATGTCCCTCCCTGTTAGGGTATCCTCGAGGAAGAATAGGACGCGACGGGGCGAAGGCCAACCACCAAGGGTTAACCACGCGCGGGAAACCGCCTCCGCCTCGCATGGACGCTCGACTCGCCGGCCGCTAAGACCGGCGGGTGAGGTTGCAAGGATCACCGTCCCGGTTGAAGATGTGATGACGGGCAGGCGTCGATGAACGGTCGCACCCAGGCCTATCTCGATCTCTCGGCCATGCCGCCAGTCGGTGCGCTGCTGCTCGATGCGCGACCGGCCCTCGTCTTCCGCGGCGACGGCAGCGCCGTGCTCTGGGCGAATGCGGCCGGGGCCGCCCTCCTGGACCAGACCGATCTCGGCGTCCTTCTCGACCGGCGCTTCCCGCGCAACGGGCCGCTTGCAACGCAACTCGCGCGGCTCGCCAAGTCCCTGTCCCGCGACCACGACCGCCTCGAGATGCTCCGCTTCAGCCACGGCGTCTCGCAGACGGCCCTGCCGGTCGCATGCCGGCGCCTGGACCTGGGGCAGGGCGCGCGGGCGGTGCTGGTGACGGGCACGTCGCCGGGGCCGCGCGAAGCCGTAACGACGCGTGCCGAGCGCCTCGCCGACGTCATGGCCGGCAGCGACAGCCTCGCCGCGATCCTCGGTCCCGACGGGCGCATCCTCGGCGCCTCCGGCGGGTTCGATGCGCTCGAGCCGGCGGGCGCCGCACTCGACGCGCTGATCCTCGATTCCGGCCAGGCGCCGGAACCGGTGCTGCGCCGTACCGTCACGCTCGGACCGGTGGCGCGGGAGGCGGGCATTGTGCGGATCACCGCCGGCAGCGAACGGCTTTTCCTCCTGGTGGTCGGCCCGGAGCGCACGGCGGACGTAGCGGCGCCTCCGTCGGCGGCGCCCCGATCCGTCGCGCCGGCCCCGGCGGAACACGCGGCACGGCCGCCGGCCTCCGCGGCCCGTCCCGAACCCATCCCGGTGCCGGACGAGAAACCGACCGGGCGACCGCCGGCCATCCGTTTCCTGTGGCGCACCGATGCCGCCGGAGCCTTCACCTTCGTCTCGCCGGAACTGGCCGCCATCGTCGGCCCCCGCAACACCCCCGGCCGCGACGAGGCGTTGAAGTCGCTGGCGGCACGGCTTCCGATCGTCGGCGCGGACGAACTCGCCGAGGCGCTCGCCGGTATCGCCACCTTCGGCGACATCGCCGTCTACTGGCCGGTCGGCGAGACCACGGAGGCGGTGGCGGTGCGGCTCTCCGGCGTCGCCGAGTTCGCGCGGGACCGGACCTTCCGCGGCTATCGCGGCTTCGGCATCGTCGATCCCGCCGACCGCCGCGCCATCCCGGTCCGCCCGCCGCCCTCCGAGCCGGAGGCGGTGACCGAGCCGGCTGCGGCGGTCGCGGAGAACATCGACGACGTCGCCCGCGAACGGATCGAGGGCACGCCGCATCGCGCGCCGCCCCCGCCTGAAGCCGTCGCCGAACCGGACGCGCCCGCGGCACCCGCACCGGCTTCGTCCAATGTCGTCCGCATTCCCGGTTCGCCGACCCGGATCCTGCCGCCGCGTCCGCTCAGCGGCCACGAGGAGGACGCCTTCCGCCGCATTGCGGAGGTGCTCGGCGCCCGCATCGTCGAGCCCGCGCCGTCCGACGCGGTGCCGCCGCTGCCTCCCGCTCCGCCCGCGCCGGCGCCCGCCGCCCCCGACCCCGACACGACGCTCCTCGACCGCCTGCCGGTCGGCATCGT
>JBIQKL010000220.1:0-2098 GCA_044506555.1 Hyphomicrobiales bacterium
GGCAACGTGTTGTCGAAGGTACTACGGACCACGAGATCCGGGTTCATCGAGACGCCGGACAGCCCGGCGTCGCGCCAGAACGGCTTGTCGTAGATGGCGGTAACCTTGATCAGGGAGCCCATCGGGAACCTTTGCATGAGTTGCGAGCGGATCGTCGGCAATTCAGGTGTGAAGCGGATCGTCGCTGCCAGCGCCGGCGGCGTTGCCACGATCACACGACGAGCCCTGACGGTCGCGCCGTCGGACACGACCGTAACTGCCTGGTCTTCAAGCCATGCGATCTCCCGCACCGGACTAGAGAGAACCAGACGGTCGCCGAGGCTCGCGGCCATCTTCTGGGCGAGGATCTGGGAGCCTCCTGTGAAGCGCTGCTCTTGGGCGCCGTTGCGGATGTCCAGAAGGCGGGAAAGGCTCCCCGGCGTCTGGCTATCGCCGGCGGCAGCGATGTAGAACAACGCGAACAGCAGCGACAGGTCGGACGGCATAGCGCCCCACAGATCCGCCACAGCCGTGAACATCGCAAGGGCGTCGGCGTTCTCGACGTTCGCGGCGAGCCACGTCTCGAACGTCTGCGAATCCCATTCCCGTGCGCGCGGCGCGTTCCAAGGGGCATCGACAGGCACCTCCACAGCCATCGCATCGAGCCGGGCCGATACGTCGCGGAACGCGCGTAGCGCCTCAGGCGGCGGACCGCCGACGGTGCGGGTCCCACGGATCACCGTCACCGACGCGCCCGTGTCGTAGGCTGGATACGTGTCGACGCCAAAGGTGCGCGCCAGCTCGAACATCCGCCCCTGGGTGGGGCCGACGAACTGTCCACCCGCCTCGATCATCCGGCCGTCCGGCAGGGGATGATTGACCACTCGGCCGCCCACCCGGTTCCTCGCCTCGAGGATGCGCACGGAGCGGCCCGCCGCTACCAGGCGAACCGCCGCCGCAAGCCCGGCGAAACCGGCGCCGACGACGACCACATCCACCTCGTCCACGGCTTCCTGCCCGAACGCCGGTGACACCGGCCCGAGGAGTAGCCCTCCGGCAACAGTGCCCGCGAGAAAGCGCCTCCGGTCCAGTCCTCCATGTGGGCCAGCGGCATGCTGCATGAGCGATCGCATCGTGATCTCCTTTGGAACGGTGTCGACAACCCGGGTCGGATCGGAGCGGACCGCCCGCGCCGGACGGCGGCACGCTAGCACCCAGGCTTGTCCTGCCTTTGCCCGTCTTTGATATTGTCGCGACGCGCACCGGCGGAGGGACGGAGAGATCTACGAGGGGACATCGACTGCATCGCCGGCGCCCGACCATCGGGTCGTGGAAGCACAGCGGCTGATGGAGGCTGGCATGAGTGAGGACATGCCGATTCACGGCGTGGCGCGCGCGGTCGGCCTGTCGCTCCACCATTTCCATCGCCTGTTCGTCGAGGGAACGGGCGAGACGCCGGCGGGGTATCTCCGCCGCATACGGCTGGATGCTGCGGCGCTTCGGCTGCGGTGGACCGACGAGACGGTGGGGACGATCGCCGTAATCCTCGGCTATGCTAGCCAGGCTGCGTTCACGCGTGCCTTTCGGGTGCGCTTCGGCGTGACCCCGGCCCACTTCCGCTCGGCCTTCCGGTCGGGCCTTGGGCCTCTGGTCCGCGGCGCCGCCCTCCAACGCGTCCGGGTGCGCGAGGTCCAGCCGTTCACCGCGGTTGCCAGGCGCTACGTCGGCAGCCTCGAGGATGTCCGCCTCTACTGGCAGGATTTCGCCCGCACGCTGCCCGCCGGATTCGCCGAAGGTCCGGGGACGTTGTTTCTGGGCTTGGTCTACGACGACCCGCGGCTGACGCCCCGCCACCAGATCCGCTACGATTGCTGCGCGACGCTCGGCGAGAGCGTGGAAGGCGATCGCGCTCGGATCGAACGCAACGGGTTGAGAAGGATAACCACACGACCCGGACGATACGCGTGCCTTGATCACCGGGGCTCTTGGGAGACTGTCGCTGACAGCTACTATCTTGTTTGCGACCGCTGGTTGACCACCACTGGCAGTGTCGTGGCCGATGATCCAGCGATCGAGGCCCACAGCGTCCGCCGCGACCGGCAGCCCCGTGAGAGCCTCG
>JBIQKL010000104.1:0-13512 GCA_044506555.1 Hyphomicrobiales bacterium
TGGCGGAGGGAGAGACACCCCCGTCGAACCTTCTCCATTTTGGCAAGGAAATCCGCCGTTTCCAGTCGTGGTCAAGCGCTGGAACAGAGGCTACATTGCAGGGCACGGGTCGTAACGACCCGCCTTCGAGGTCGGCGAGAGAAAACTTGGACCCCGAAGCGATCTCGGCGCGGCTTGCGGAGTTCGACGGGTGGAGCGATCTCGACCCCTCGAAGCATTGTGGCATGGGCAGGCGGGCGCCGTTGCGGCCGTACGCGCGGCCCTGCCTGGGCTTGGGGCGGCAACGAAAGACATGGCCGAGCGGCTGGGGCAGGCGGCCGGCTCCTCTTCATGGGGTCCGGCACGTCGGGCAGCTTGCGCCGCTTGAGGCAACCAAGGCCCGGGCCACCCGTTGGCTGGCCTGCGGAACGCATCGCTGGGTTCAAGGCATCGCCGGGATTGTCGCCGAGGATAGCCTCGTCTACGCCACGGGCCTGGTGGCGGAATTTCTTTCGATTCCGAGGAGCCCGTTCGCGGGGGATGCGCCGTGAAGCTCTATTACTCGCCGAGTTCGCCGTTCGTCCGGAAGGTCCTTGTGGTAGCAGGCGAGGTCGGCCTGCTGGACCGGATCGAGCTGCTCCACAGCCGGACGACACTAACCTACCGGGATCCTGACATCGTTTCGGAAAACCCGATGGGGCAGGTTCCGACCTTCTTCGACGACGACGGGACAGTGCTCGCTGACAGCCGGGTCATATGCGAGTATCTCGACTCGCTCGGTGGTGGCGGGCTCTTCCCCTCCGGACACCGCCGGTGGGCGGTCCTGATGGACCAGAGTTCTGCCGACGGTCTGCTCGATGCGGCTCTCCTCGCCCGTATTGAAACCGTGGTCCGGCCCGAGGAGAAGCGTTGGCCCGACGGACGGGCCGGGCAGATGGGCAAAATCCAGTCGGTTCTCGATCACTTCGAGTCGCGTGCGGGGACCCTGGCCGAACGAGTCGATATCGGGACGATCAGCCTCGCATGCGCGCTGAGCTACCTCGACTATCGCTTCGGGACGCTCGACTGGCGTAGCGGGAGATCGCGCCTTGCCGATTGGTACAACGGCTTCGCGGAGCGTCCTGCGATGGCCGCCACGGTGCTGGGCGTTGACCGGCTGGATGCCGCAAACGCCTGACCTCGCGAGCGTCTTTTTCACAATGCCTTGCGATCGTCGGCAAACTATCGAGTCGGTATCGTACTTCCCGCCCTCAAAGGTAGCCGTAAGCCGTCCAGCCGCCGTCGACGCCAAGGATCTGGCCGGTGACCTGCGATGCCCGATCCGAGGCGAGGAAGACGATGGCGTCCGCGACCTCATCCGGCTCCTGTAGGCTGCCGAGCGGCGTCCGGCGCTCGAGCGCTGCGAGGTCGATCTTGCCCTGGGTGGCAAGCTCCGCCACCAGGTTCGTCCGTACATATCCAGGTGCGACCGCGTTGACGCGGATACCGTGCGTCGCCCACTCGATCGCCAACGACTTGGTCATCATCGCAACCCCGGCTTTCGTCGCGCAATAGGCCAGCCGGTTGGGCGCGGCGACGGTCGAATAGATCGACCCGAGGTTGATGATCGATCCGCGCCCGGCCGGGATCATCCTCTTGCCGAACGCCTGCGAGACCAGAAAGACGCCGGTGAGGTTGATGTCGACGACGCGCCGCCACTGAGCCGCGCTGAGTTCGATGGTCGGACTGTTGGCACTGATGCCGGCGTTGTTCACCAGGACATCGGCACGACCCCAGCGATCGAAGACAAGTTGCGCCGCGCGCTCTACATCCGTCTCCTCGGCGACGGAACCGCCGATCGCGATGGTCTCCACGTTGTGCCGGGTCCTGACTTCGGCTGCAGTGGCTTCGGCCTGGGGAAGGTCGATATCGATGAGGGCGACGCGCGCTCCGGCCGCGGCAAACGCGAGCCCGGCGGCTCGGCCGATCCCCGCGCCTCCGCCGGTGACCACTACTGTCCTGCCTTCCAGTTCCTCTGCCACGCCCCGTCCTCCGCGATTGCCATCATATAGCGATGATGATTGAATGTAATGATGAATGTCGCAACAGAACTTTTGCCGCCCGACCTCCCGATCACCCGCATCCGGGTCGCGGAATGCCGCATCCCGCTACCGCGCGAGATTAAGCTCAGTGCGACCCGGATCACGACGCGTGACTACACGTGCCTGCGCATCGAGACCGCTGACGGCACCGCCGGCGAGGCGATCGGCTATACCCGCGGCACGCCGCTGGCCGCGATGCTGGAGACCTATGGACGGCGGCTGCTTGGCGGGGACGCCGTCATGCGCAATGCGCTGGTGGCAAGGCTGGTCCAGACCAACCAGCCGGGCCGCGCTAACCTCTCCCGAGCCCTGAGCCTTGTCGACATCGCCCTTTGGGACCTCGGTGCGAAGCAGGCCAGGCTGCCGCTCTATCGCCTCCTCGGCGGCCTGCGGCGCGCGGTTCCGGCGACGGCCGTCGGCGGCTATTACCTCGACGCGCTCGGACGCGACGCCATCGTCCGCGATGCCGCGGCCCTCCGCGATGCCGGATATCAGCGAATCAAGCTGATGCTGCTGGGCGATGATGCCGCCTTCGACCGCGACCTCGTTGCCGCCATGACCGAGGGTGCGCCGGGCAGGCTTGCCGCCGATGCCCACTGGTCGTGGCGCGGCGTTACCGAGGCCGCCCGGGCATGCCGCATGCTGGACGACTTCGGTCTCGAGTTCATCGAGGATCCGTTCTCGGCGGTCGACGCCGGGCTCATGGCCGAGCTCGGACGTCGCATCCGCACGCCGCTCGCCGCCGGTGAGGACATCTACGGAACACGCATCCTTTCCGCCCTCGCCTCGGTCGTCGACGTGCTGCGTGTCGACGCCACCGCCGGCGGCGGGATCAGTGGCGCGCTGTCGGCGATCGCCCATGCCGAAGGGTTCGGGAAGATCGTTTTCCCCCACGTCTTCCTGCCGCTTCATGTCCAGCTCGCCGCCGCCTTCGAGGCGATCGAAGGTGTCGAGATGATCGCGGTTTCAACCGGGGCGGACCCGCTGGAGAAGATCCTCCGTATCGCGCCGCGGGTTGTCGACGGCATGGCCATGGTCGGCGAGGAGCCGGGTGTCGGGCTTACGATCGACTGGGAAACCGTCGAGCGCACCGCGGTGCGCGCGATAACCATGGAGCCGGAGAGCTGAGATGGACGCTCGCGATCCCGCGGACGACGGTACCGACGAGCGCGAGCGGCCAAAGCCGCGCGTCCAGTCCGCCGAACGTACGGTGTCGATCCTCCTCGCCGTGTCGCGCAGCAGCAGCGGCCTGAAGGCCAAGGAGATCAGCGAGCAACTGGCGCTGCCGCGACAGGTCACCTATCACCTGGTCCATACCCTTCTGGCGACGGGCGTGCTCCGGAAAAACGAGAAGAACCGCTACGTTCTCGGCCTTGCTGCCGGCGTCATCGCCGACGGCTTCCAGCGGCAACTCGTGCCGGCCGAGCATCTCGCGCCGCGCGTCCGCGCCATCGTCGCGGCAACCGGGGAGACGGCCTATGCCAGCGGCTGGGTCGACGGGCGGATCGTGGCGCTCACCGCGGCGCGCGGCCTGTCGCCGGTGCAGGCCGTCGAGGTGCAGCAGGGATATAGCGGCCACGCGCATGCCCGCGCCACCGGAAAGCTCCTCCTGGCGCTTGCGCCCGAGGGGGTACGCGAGGCGTTCCTCGCCGGGAACCCGCTTCTCCCCGTCACGCCCAACACCATCACATCGCGGCAACGGCTCGACGAGGAATTCGCGGCCATCGTCGCGCGCGGATATGCGATCGACGACGAGGAGTTTTCGGAAGGCCTCTGCTGCCTCGCCGTGCCGCTCGAGAACCTCGGCGACCGCTTCGCGCTCTGCATCTCCGTCCCGACAGAGCGCTTCCGCGCGAACTTCGACAAAAATCTCGCCGCCCTCCAGAAGGCGGCACGGACCGGTGACGTGGAGCCCTAGGGCAGATGCCGAAGATCGCACGAACGACGCTGCTTGCCAGCGGGCTCGGCTGGCCGGAAGGACCGACGCGGCTTCCGGATGGACGCATCGCCTTCGTCGAGTCGTATCGCAGCCAGGTCTCCGTGTGGGACGGATCGCACGTCTCTCGGCTCGCGTATGTGGGTGGCGGACCCAACGCTGCGCTGGCCACGCCGCACGGCTATCTCTACGTCACGCAGAACGGCGGCAAGATCGGCCCGTGGCGCGCTGTCGACCAGAGGCCGTCATCCATCCAGCGGGTGAACCCCGACGGATCGGTCGATATCGTCGTGACCACGATCGAAGGCCGGCCGCTGCTGGCGCCCAACGATCTCGCCTTCGGGCCGAACGGCTGGCTCTATTTCACCGATCCCGGCGGAGCCTACGACCCGGTCGGCAAGACCAATCGTGGCTTCATCTACGCGCTGCGGCCGAATGGTGACCCGGTCCTTCTGCAGGCGCTGCCCCCGACCTATCCGAACGGCATCGTGGTCGATCATGATGGCAGCGTGGTGTGGGTCGAATCCTACACTCGCGCGGTGAAGCGCATGCTTGCCGATGGCGACGTGGTCGAGCTCTGTGTCCTGCCCGCACCAGCGATCCCCGACGGACTGAAGATCGCGTCGAACGGCGACCTCTACATCACCGGCGTCGACAGCGGCACGATCGAGATCGTGCGTGGCGATGGCACGCATATCGGCCAGATTCGGCTCGGCAAGGTGCCAACCAACTGCCTGTTCGAGGGCTCCGCCCTCTACGTCACCGATGGCGGCGAGCCCGGCCTGACCACCGAGCCGCCGATGCAGGGAAATCTCTGGCGCGTTGACCTTGAGGATGCAGCCGGCATGCCGCTTCACAATCCCATTAATATCACATACTGATATAAATATAGGATATTGACGATTTCGGGAACGCTGTTACAGTTCTCTCCGGTAGCAGCCAAGGGTCATGCGTTGGGAGGAAGTGTCGGTGACGGTCCCGCAAGCAGGCGACAACGGTTCTCCGCGTCCGATCAGCGGACAGGACCTGCCGTTTGCGCTCGACATGCTGAAGCGCATCGCATTCGTCCGCGCGTTCGAAGAAAAGGCGCTCGCCCTCAGCCAGTCGCAGCCCCCCGCCATCGTCGGATCGGTTCACCTGTGTGCCGGCCAGGAAGCCCTCGCCCTCGCGGCCATGGTCGCGTTGCGGCACGACGATGCGGTGGTCGCCACTTATCGCGGCCACGCCTGGGCGATCGCCTGCGGGCTCGATCCCGAAGCGGTGATGGCCGAACTCTGCCATCGCAGCGGCGGCATTAACGGCGGTCGCGCCGGCTCGCCCTACATGATGGCGCCCGATCGGCGCTTCTACGGCGAGAACTCGATCGTCGGCGCCGGCGTCCCCATCGCGACCGGCATCGCGATGGCCGAGGTCGCGGCCAAAAGCGACCGCGTGGTCATCGTGACGATCGGTGACGGCGCGATGAGCCAAGGTTCGGTGCACGAGGCGCTCGTCTTCGCCGCGGCGCGCGCCTTGCCCATGATCCTCGTCGTCGAGAACAACGACTGGTCGGAACTCACCCCGACCAGATCCCTGCTCCGCATCGACCGCCTTGCGCAGCGTGCGCGCGGCTACGGCATTCCCGGCGTCACCATCGACGGCACCGATCCCATCGCGGTCCGCGACACGATCGCGGCGGCAGCCGAGCACGCACGCTCCGGTCAGGGTCCCTCGCTCGTCGAAGCGCGGGTTCCGCGCCTTTGGGGCCACTACAACCGGGACATCGAGCACTATCGCCCCAAGGATGACAAGCGGGACGCGGAAGCACGCGATCCGCTGCCCGTCCTTCAGAAGCGCCTCGTCGCGGCCGGCGTCGCCGAAGCCGAGATCGCCGAGGCGCTTGGCGCGGAGACGGCGGCCGTCGATGCGCTCACCGAGCGCGTCCTGACGTCACCGGAGCCAAGCCCGGCCGCAGTCACGCACAATGTCGTCGCGGCGCCTGGAAAAGCGCAGGCCGTTCCCGCGTCACCGACCACGCGCGAGATCACATACATCGAAGCGGTCAATGCCGCGCTGCGCGATCTTCTCGAGCGCGATCCCTCGACGGTCGTCTATGGCGAGGACGTCGGCAAGTCCGGCGGCATCTTCGCAGCGTCACGCTACCTCCAGCGGGATTTCGGCGAGGCCCGCGTCTTCGATACGCCGATCGCCGAGAGCGCCATCCTGGGCTCCGCGGTCGGCGCCGCCATGGCCGGCCTTAGGCCGGTGGTCGAGATCATGTGGGCCGACTTCATGCTGGTCGCCCTGGACCAACTGATCAACCAGGCGGCGAACGTGCGCTACGTCACCGGTGGCCGCGCCAGCGTCCCGATGGTCGTGCGCACACAACAGGGCGCGACGCCCGGGTCCTGCGCCCAGCATTCGCAGAGCCTCGAAGCGCTCCTCGCCCACATTCCCGGCCTGAAGGTCGCTCTCGCCGCGACCCCGCAGGATGCCTACGACATCCTCCGTGCGGCGCATGCCGATCCCGATCCCTGCGTCGTGATCGAGGCACGCGGGCTTTATCAGACCAAGGCGCCGGTGACCGTCGACGGGCCCATCCAGCCGGCGTTCGGCGCAAGGCTTCATCGCGAAGGCGGAGCGGCGACGATCGTGACGTGGGGAACGATGCTGCGCGAAGCCGTCACCGCCGCCGATCGCCTGACGGACGAGGGCATCTCGGTGACAGTGCTGGATCTCCGCTGGCTGAATCCGCTGGATGAGGATGCTCTCGCCGGTGCCGTCCGTGCCGGCGGCGGGCGCGTCGTCGTGGTGCACGAGGCGGTCCGGACGGGCGGGTTCGGCGCCGAGATCGTGGCGCGGATTCACGAACTGTGCGGCTCGGAACTCACGGCGCCTGTCAAGCGCATCACCACCCCCGACATCCGCATGCCGGCATCGCCCGTCCTGCAGCGTGCCCTGCTGCCATCCGCAGAGGTGATCGGCGCGGCGGTGCGCACCATGGCCCGCCAGCATGAGGAAGCAACAGCCTAGGACCACGGCGACGACAGCCGTCGTCGCGCCACCATCACGCGTCTCACGGGAGGAACAGGTTCATGAGAATGCTGAGGAAGTCACTTCTGGGAAGCGCAGCGACGATCGCCGCTGCGGCCTTCGCCTTCGGCGCCGTCGCGGCGGAGGGCACAGCGACCGGCGACACGTCGCAGAAGGGCATCGCGCTTGCCACCTACTCGCTTTCGAACTCTTGGCATCAGCAGATGCTGAAGACGTTCGAAGACGCGTCGCAGCAGGCGATCGACGACAAGCTCATCGCCAAGGTTCGCACGGTCGATGCGAACAACGACGCCAACACGCAGGCGTCGCAGATCAGCAACCTGATCGTCGAGGGCTGGGACGCGATCGTGCTCGACGCCATCTCGCCGACGGCGCTCAACGGCGTGATCAAGCAGGCCTGCGACGCCGGGATCGTGGTGGTCGTCTATGACGCGATCGCCACCGAGCCGTGCGCCTACCGCCTGACATTCGACTTCCGCCAGCTCGGCAGCATCGAGGCGGAGTTCGCCGCCAAGCAGCTCGGCGGCAAGGGCAACGTGCTCGAGATCCGGGGCCTCGCCGGAACTTCGGTGGAAGAGGATATCCATAAGGCGATCGTCGACACCTTCGCGAACTATCCGGACATAAAGATCGTCGGCTCCGTTTATGGAAGCTGGAACAATACGGATGCGCAGCGTGAAGTCGCCGGCATCCTGCCGACGCTGCCCGAGCTTGACGCGATCGTCGGCCAGGGCGGTGACGGCTGGGGCGCCTACCAGGCCCTGAAGGCCGCGGACCGTCCGACCCCGCTGATCACCTTCGGCAACCGGCAGGACGAGCTCCAGCTTTGGGCCGATCTGATCGAGGAAAAGGGCTCGTACAGCACGATCTCGCTGTCGTCGGCTCCGGGCATCGCATCCGTCGCGTTCTGGGTCGCACAGCAGATCCTTGCCGGCAAGGAAGTGCCGCACGACATGGTCATGCCGCTCCTCGTCATCAATGAGAACGAACTGCAGGCGTGGCTCACCAACACGCCCGAGGGCGGCGTCGCAACGCCGGTCTACTCCCAGCAATATGCGGTCGACCTGATCGATGCTACCACTGCGGGGAAGTCGGTTCCTCCGCCCGAGCCGCCGCCCGTTAAATAATGACCGACGAGAAACCCCCGCTGGTCTCGCTCACCGACGTAGCGAAGACCTTCGGTCAGGTTCGCGCACTTGCCGGGGTGGACTTCACCGTCCACCCCGGTCGCGTCATTGCGGTCATGGGTCACAACGGCGCCGGCAAGTCGACGCTCATGCAGATCATTGCCGGCACTCTGCCCCGGGATGGCGGCACATTCGCCGTGCAAGGAAAAAGCGTTTCCTGGGCCTATCACGTGCCGGAGGCCCACGGCCTCGGAATCCGCTGTGTGTTCCAGGAACTGTCGCTCTGCCCAAATCTCACGGTCACCGAGAACACCAAGCTCATGCACCGCGGTTTGCGCGGCGCCGGATGGCGAGCTCGCGCGCGTGACCTGATCCTTGCCAAGCTCGACGAGATCTATCCAGGCCACCGAATCGATCCGGATCGCCCCGTCGGGACGCTGCCGATCGCGGAGCGGCAGATGGTCGAAACGGCGCGCGCCTTCACTGAAACGGACACTCCGGTTCGCCTCGTCATCCTCGACGAGCCGACCTCCGCGCTCGACGCGCGGGCGGCTGCACAGCTCCTTTCCTATGCGCGCAAGGCGCGGGACGCCGGCATCGCGATCCTCTTCATTTCCCACCGGCTGGACGAGATCTTCGCACATACCGACGACCTCGTGATCATGCGCGACGGCAAGATCGTCGGTGGGGGCGCGACAAGCGCGTTCACGCCCGCGACGCTCGTCGAGATGATGGGTATGGTCGAAGCGGAGCGGGATGCAGCTCGCGTGGCCGACATTTCCGCCGACGCCCCGATCCGCGTCAGCGCCGGCGGCGGACTGCAGGCCCGGGCCGGGATGATCATCGGGCTCGCGGGCCTTGCCGGGCATGGTCAGCGCCAGCTCCTCCAGGATATTTTCGATAAGGCACAAGGCCGCGGACCGGCCGACATCAGCGTCAACGGGACGCTCGCCTATGTCGCCGGCGACCGCCAGCGCGAAGGCCTCTTCGCGCTGTGGTCGGTAGGGCGCAACATCACCGTCGGCCTCCGCAGCCTTGCGCGCCGCGGCTTCATCGACCTCGCCAGGGAAGTCGTCGTCGCCGACACCTGGCGGGAGCGTTTCGCGATCCGCGTTCCCGACACGGGCATGGCCGTGACCGGCCTGTCGGGAGGCAACCAGCAGAAGGTCATCGTCGCGCGCGCGTTCGCACGTGAGGCGGACATCGTCCTCCTCGACGACCCGCTGCGCGGTGTCGATGTCGGGACCAAGCGCGAGCTCTACTCCCAGATCCGTGATGCCGCTTCGGGCGGGCGAACGTTCCTGTGGTACACGACCGAGACAGCGGAGCTCGAGAACTGCGATGTCGTCTACGTGTTCTACCAGAACCGCATCAGCGCCGTGATCCCTCGAGGCGAGCTGAGCGAGCAGCGAGTCATCGAGGCGTCGTTCGGCGAGATGGCTCATGTCGCTTGAAGAGACCGTACGCGCGACGGCGCCACGGCTGCGGGTGAGCTTCCGGGTGATTCTGCCCGCCGTCGGTCTCGCCATCATGCTGATCGCGATCGTGGTCCGCCAGCCCAACGCGGCGACCTATTTCGGCATGAACCTGATCCTCGCCTATGCCATGCCGCTCATCCTGGTCACGATGGCGCAGCTCTGCATCATGGCGATGGGTGATATCGACCTCGGCATCGGCCCGTTCGTTTCGCTGGTCATGTGCATCACATGCGCGTTCCTGGCGACCTCGCCCGTCGTCGGCGTGCTGGCGCTCCTTGCCTGCATTGCGGCATACGCGGGACTAGGCGCCTTGATCCATTATCGCAGGCTGCCCTCGATCGTCGCCACGCTCGGCGCCTCGTTCATCTGGTTCGGCGTCGCCCTCACGATCTTTCCGACCCCGGGCGGCGCGGCGCCGGAATGGCTGGTCGGGCTGGTGCGGGCGCGCCCGCCGCTCGTACCGCTGCCGCTGATCGTCGCGGTCGTCTGCGCGATCGCCTGCCATTTCCTCATCATGCGAACCTCGTTCGGCGTCGTGCTCCGCGGTTTTGGCGGCAACCAGCAGGCCGTGGTCCGCGCCGGCTGGTCGCCTCTGGTGGTTCGCGTCACCCTTTACGCATCCGCCGGGTTCTTCGGCGTGCTCGCGGGACTGCTTCTCTCGGGCCTATCCACTACCGGGGACGCCAACGTAGGCGGCAACTACACGCTACAGTCGATCGCCGCCGTCATCATTGGCGGCGGCCAATTCGCCGGTGGCGTCGTCTCGCCGATCGGCGCGGTGATGGGCGCGTTCATCATCCTCCTCACCGGCTCGCTGCTTTCTTTCGCCGACATCTCGCCGAACTGGCAGCTTTCCGCCCAGGGAATCATCCTTATTCTCGTCCTGTCGCTGCGCCGGTTCGTGGAAGGCAGGGCGCCATGACGAGTGCGAGGAACTGGTTGGCCGACCGGCCGTGGATCTGGCCGTTCGTGGTCGCGCTCGCGCTATGGGTCGCGATACTGATCCTTTCTCGGGGACGCGGCGGCATGGCGGTGATGTCCGCCGCGCTGCAGTTCGCGACCTTCTTCGTCATCGTCGGCATCGGCCAGATGCTGGTGATCACTGCCGGTCCCGGCAACGTCGATCTTTCCATTCCGGGCATCGTCACGTTCAGCGCCTTCGTCGGATTGAGCTTCATGGGAGGTACCAATGCCGGCCTCGCCCTCGGTCTGGCTCTCGGCATCGGCGTCGGCCTCGCGACGGGACTCGTCAACGCGTTCCTCATCCGCGCTCTCGCCATCCCGCCGATGATCGCGACGCTCGCGGTGGGGTTCGTGCTGCAGTCAATGGCGAGCGCCTATTCCCGGCTCACGGCCGCCAAGCCGCCGCCGCTGCTCGCCGATTTCATGGCGAGCCGCGTATTCGGGGTCCCCACGGTCGCCATCATCTTTATCGTGGTAACCGTGGTCGTTGCCGAGTTCCTGAGGCGGACGACATTCGGACGTGCGATCCTCGCCGTCGGTCAGAACGACCGGGCCGCCCGCCTTGCCGGCATCCGGGTCGGGCGCACGGTGGACGCGGTCTATGTGCTGTCGGGAGTGTTCGCGAGCATCTGCGGCATCCTGCTCGGCGTGTTCGCCGGCGGCGCCTCGCTGGACATGGGCAGCGACTTCATCCTGATGTCGATCGCCGTCGTCGTGCTCGGTGGAACCGCGATCAGCGGCGGCCACGCGGTCCCGATCGGGCTGTGGGGCGCGGCCACCCTGTTGCAGCTTCTCGTCACCATGCTCAACGTCATTGGGGTCCCTAACGGCATCCGCCACGCCATCACCGGCGCCATCATCATCGGCGTACTTGCGATCGGTGGCGGACGAGCGCCGGGCTCGGCGCGGTAGCCTGTTCGAACGACCAGCAGCAAGGCCAGGAGACACCACCCCTCACGTCGGCGCCGCTGCCTGCCTTCCGCTGCATTTCCGGCAGGGCTAGTTCAAACACGGCGCCCTCGGGGTGCTTCGGCGTCCCCAGATTGATCTGTCGAGGGATTCGATGATCGGGCGGGATATGGTGAGGCCCGTCCCCAGACCATGTGACGGTTTGGATCAGCAGGAGTATCGCGGAGGGGGCCGGCCTGGTGCGCGACGCGCTGCTTCTACCCGCGGCAGTTGATCGGCCGGTCTGGCCGCTCGCGGGAGAGAGAACCGCGGCTGATCTGCAAGGCTGGCAGGGTCCTCAAGCTTCTCAAGAGCCGAGTTCGCCCCATAGACACTCGGATCGTATTCCACGGCGACAAGGATGACGCCGCGGGGCGAGGGTCAGTTGAGAAAGGGCTGAGCGAACTGCCGGCGATACTGCCCGGGTGTGACACCAGCAATCCGTTGGAAGAAGCGTCGGAATGCCGACGGGTCCTCGTAACCGACGCGCCAGGCAATCTCTTCGACCGGGTGTCCGGTGCGCTCGAGCCAGCGCTTCGCCTGTTCGACCCGCAGGCGCTGGACGTAGTCGAGAGGGGCATATCCCGTCGCCCCACGGAAGCGTCGAGAGAAGCCGCGCTCCGAAAGCCCCGACAAGCGGACCATCTCCCGGACGGGGGTTGCGACCGAGGCATGGCTGTCGAGCCAGGCCTGGGCGGCGGCTATGGCGGCGTCGCCGTGATCCCGTGGGGGATCGAAGACGATGTACGGTGACAGGCCGTCGACATGGCGCTGGAGGGCGAAGGCCTTGGAGACCGCCTGAGCGGCGACAGGCCCAACCTCGCGGCCGATCAGGTAGAGGACGAGGTCGTGCCAGCTGGTCGAGGCGCCGGAGCTGATCAATTCGCCACGTGCGCCCGCGACCACCAGGGCCCGCTCGGGGTTAGCCCGGACCGCGGGATACTGCGCCGCAAACAGCCGGGCATAGGGCCAGTGGATGGTCGCTTCGACGCCGTCGAAGAGGCCGGTCTCGGCAATGAGGAACAAGCCTGAGCAGGCCGAACAGATCGTCGCGCCCGCCGCGTGTCGTTCCGCGATCCACGCCGTAACCTTGGGATAGCGACCCATCTGCCAGCCGCCATCGCGCACGAACACCGACGGCACGATGACGATATCAGAGGGGACGCCCTCGATCTCTCCATGAAGCGGCAGGGTAATGCCGCTGGCCAGTCGAACCGGGGCTGAAGTCTCACCGAGTATCTCGACATGGAAGGGCGGCGCGTCAGGCACGCCATCACGGCCAACGAGAGTTGCGAGGCTGTTCAGAACGTCGAAAATTCCGCTGAGCGTCGCGATGGCGGCGTCGGGGATGGCAACGATCCCTACTCGGGTGCGCTTCCTCGACTCAGTCAAAGCGCCCTTTCTCCGTGGCCGATACAGACCCTTTCCGACCAGTCTCGCACTCGTCCCCACCGCCGGCAATTGCGACGGTGCGCCACCGACGACAACAACCTTCGGAAGGGACATGACCCATGGCACTGGACGGACAGGCACTTGATTCCGCAGCTCTCGACGCCCTCGTGGGCAAGGCGGTCTCGGAACTCGCGGCGGGATATGGCGGACTGATGATCGACATCGGCCAGAAGCTCGGCCTCTACAGGGCAATGGCGGGCGCAGGCCCGCTTACCAGCCAGGAGGTCGCGCGGACCGCAGGCTGTGCCGAACGATACGTCCGGGAATGGCTGAACGGTCAGGCCGCGGGCGGCTACGTCGTCTACCACCGCGAAAGCGGCACCTACGAACTGACGCCGGAGCAGGCTTTTGTCCTGGCCGACGAGAAGAGCCCCGTCTTCATGCCTCCGATCTGGGAGGTGATCGCCGCAGGCTGGGCCGACGAAGCGAAGACGATCGAGGCGTTCCGCACCGGGAAGGGGGTGAACTGGGGGGAGCATGACGGCAGGCTCCATTGCGGCGTCGCAGCCTTCTAC
>JBIQKL010000007.1:0-12584 GCA_044506555.1 Hyphomicrobiales bacterium
GCGCGTTACGTGCTCGACCGCGTCGATCCGTTGTACTTCAACATCGTCCAGGGCGCGATTCTGCCGGTCGCGCCACGGCTCAACATGGGCTTCCCGCCCGCATGAGGTGAAACCGATGACCATCGAGCTCCGACCCGTCGCGCTGCCCGAACTCGATCTCCCGGTCGAGCGCCCCGCCATTCCGGCGGAGACATACGCGGCGCGGGTCGCGGCGGCCCACGCCGCCGCCGGCTGCGACTGGCTGGCGGTCTACGCCGACCGCGAGCACCACGCCAATATCGCGTTCCTCTCCGGATTCGATCCCCGCTTCGAGGAGACCCTTCTCCTCGCCGGCCCCCGCGGCGAGAGGCTCCTCTTCGTAGGCAACGAGTGCCTGAGCTATGCCGTGGTCGCAGCGCTGCCGGACGTCGAGACCCGGCTCGTGCAGTCGTTCAGCCTGATGGCGCAGGACCGCACGGCGGCTCCGAATTTCGGCGCGGTCCTCCGCGAGGCGGGGATCCGGCGCGGCGACACCGTCGGGCTGGTCGGCTGGAAGTATCTCGAGCCCGAGGAGCAGGTCGACGGCCATGCCGGCTTCTGGCTGCCGGAATTCGTCGTGGCGGCCTTCCGCAGCATCGTCGGCGACCCCGGCAGCGTCCGCGACGCCACCGCGGTGCTCATGCATCCGGTGTCCGGCCTCGCCTCGGTGATCGACGCCGACCAGATCGCGGCCTTCGAATGGGCCTCGGCGCGCGCCTCCGCCGCCGTCGCGCGGATCGTCACCGGCGCCCGCGAGGGCGACAACGAGTTCGTCCTCGCGGCGCGGATGGCGTATGCCGGCGAGCCGCTGACCTGCCACATGATGCTGGCCTCGGCCGGTCCGGATGCGGCCCTCAACGGCCTCCGGAGCCCGAGCGCGCGGCGCCCTGCCCGCGGCGACGGCATCGTCACCGCCGTCGGCTACTGGGGCGGACTGAGCGCACGCGGCGGCCTCTTCGCCGATCGTGACGACGCCTTCCTCGAGCTCGCCAAAGGGTACTTCGCCGGGTTGACGGCGTGGTACGAGGTGGCCGACATCGGCGCCGCCGGCGGCGACATCCACGAGCACGTCGTGACGACGCTGGCGCGGGCGGGCTTGCGTCCCGCCCTCAACCCCGGCCATCTCACCGGCTACACCGAGTGGACGCACTCGCCGATCCGGCCGAAATCCACCGACAGGATCGCCTCCGGCATGCCGGTCCAGGTCGACATCATCCCGGTGCCGCTCCGCGACGGCTGGGCCCTCAACTGCGAGGACGGCGTCGCCTTCGCCGACGCCACGCTCCGCGAGGCGCTCGCCGCGCGCCATCCGGAGGTCAGCGCGCGGATCGGCGCGCGCCGGCGCTTCGTGGCCGACGCGATCGGCGTGGAGCTTTCCGAGAACATCCTCCCGTTGTCGGCGACCCCGCTCTGGCTGCCGCCGTTCTGGCTCGCGCCGGGCATGGCGCTGGCCCGGCGCTGAGGCCGCCCGATACCCCAGGGCGACGTGCCGGCTGCGTCACCGGCGTCCTGCGACGCGATCGGCAACCGGCCGGCGTGGCGCGTCAGGCGACGGCCTTGACGCTGCCGATGCCGGATATCGCCTGCACGAGATTGTCCTCGTTCACCTCGTCCGCGGTGAATTTGCGCATGACGCGGCCCTGATACATCGCGATGACGCGGTCGGCGAGGCGGAGGATCTCCGGCATCTCGGACGAGATGACGATCACAGCATAGCCGGATCGCGCCAGCTCGCGGATCAGGTTGTGGATCTCCGCCTTCGAGCCGACGTCGATGCCGCGGGTCGGCTCGTCGACGATGAGGACGCGCGGTTTCATAGCGAGCCATTTGCCGATGACGATCTTCTGCTGGTTGCCCCCGGACAGATTGCCGACGAGGCTCCGCCAGCTCGGCGCCTTGATGGCGAGCCGGTCGCGATACGTATCGTAGATCGCGATCTCGGCGCCGGTGGCGACGAAGGGGCCGGCATTCAACTCGTCGACCTGCGGCAAGGTGATGTTGTCGCGGCAGTTCATGCCCAGCACCAGCCCCTGCTCCTTGCGGCTTTCGGGGACCAGCGAGATGCCGTTCGCGATGGCGTCGGCGGGCGAGCCGATGGATACCTCCCGCCCGTCGAGCCGGATAGCGCCGCCGGAGGGCGCGCGGAGGCCGAACAGCGTCTCGGCGATCTCCGTGCGCCCCGCCCCGACCAGCCCGTAGAAGCCGACGACCTCGCCGGCACGCACGGAGAAGCTCACCTCCCGGAACAGGTTCCCGCAGGAGAGACGCTCCACCTCCAGCACCGCATCGCCGAGCTCGGCGCTTCCGGCGCCGCGCGAATGGTCGAGGCTCCGCCCGATCATGAGCTGGGTGAGCTCGTCCTCGTTCGTCTCCGCCGTGGTCAGGGTCCCGCGATAGCTGCCGTCGCGGAGCACAGTGATCCGGTCGGAGATGGTGAAGATCTCCTCCATCCGGTGCGAGATGTAGACGATCCCGACGCCGCCGGCCTTCAGGTCGTTGATGATCCGGAACAGGACGATCTTCTCGGCGTCGGTCAGCGAGGCGGTGGGCTCGTCGAACACCACCACCTTCGCCGCGTGCGTGAGCGCCCGCGCGACCTCGACCATCTGCTTCTTGGCGATCGACAGCTCGCCCACCCGCGTCCGCGGGCCGAAGTCGCAGTTCAGCTTGCCGAGGATGACGCTCACGCGCTCGCTCAGCACCTTCCAGTCGACGAAGCCCCAGCGCGTGTGCGGCAGCTCGCCCAGGAAGATGTTCTCCGCCACCGTCATCTGCTCGGCCAGCGACAATTCCTGGTGGATCAGGATGACGCCGTTCTTCTTCGCCTCGAGCGGCGTGGCCATGACGACCGGCCGGCCGTCGACGACGATCCTGCCCTCGTCGGGCTGGTACATGCCGGCGAGCACCTTCATCAGCGTCGATTTTCCGGCACCGTTCTCGCCCATCAGCGCATGGACCTCGCCGGGCAGGACCTCGAAGTCCACGCGATCGAGCGCGCGCACGCCCGGGAACGTCTTGACGATGCCCTCGAGCCTGAGGACGGGCTTCCGATCGCTCATAGCCGGAGATCCCCCTCCCGCGGACGGTTGAGCTGCCGGTCGAGGAACAGGACCGCGATGAGGATCGCGCCGAGGATCACCAGCACGTAGAAGGACGGCACCTGCATCAGGTTCATGCCGTTGCGGAGGATGCCGATGGCGAGGACGCCGCCGAGCGTGCCGACGATGTTGCCCGCGCCGCCGGTGAGCTTGGTGCCGCCGAGGACCGTCGCGGTGATCACCCACAGTTCGTAGTCCCGCCCGAGATTGGGCGTCGACGCGCCCATCTGGGTCGATAGCGTGATGCCGGCGAGCGCGGCGAAGAACCCGACGATCATGAAGTTGATCATCATGTTCGGGCCGACCCGGATGCCGGCATTGACCGCGGCCTCGCGGTTGTCGCCGACGGCGTAGGTGTTGGACCCGTGCACGGTGCGCGACAGGAGGATGTGGACCAGGACGGTGAAGACCAGGAATATCCATGCCAGCGTCGGCAGGCCGAGGAAGCTGCTGGCGCCGAAGTCCGAATAGGCGAAGTTCATCGCGAAGAACGACTGCTCGCCGGTGTAGACGAAGACCAGCCCGCGCACGCCGAGCATGGCGCCGAGCGTGACGATGAAGGCGTCGACACCGGTCTTCCAGACGATCAGCCCGTTGAGCGCGCCGAGGACGACGCCCGAGGCGAGCCCGGCTAGCACCGCCGGCAGGATCTGCCAGTTGCCCCAGCTCTCGAACACCGGCCAGCCCATGATGTCGATGGTCAGGCTCGCCGCGAGCGCCACCACGGCGCCGACCGACAGGTCGATGTTGCCGTTGATCATCACCAGCGTCATGCCGAGCGCGATCAGGCCCAGCGTCGAGGTCTGGACCAGGATGTTCTCGAAGTTGCCGAACGAGAAGAAGGTGTCGGTCATCAGCGAGAAGAAGACGAAGACGATGACCACGAAGGACCAGATCGGATGGCGGACCAGCCAGCGGAGGCCGGCCTTGGCGCCGCCGGGCGACTTCGCCGGGCTGTGCGTCGTCAGGGTGGTTTCGGCCATGCCCTCCCCTCCTCAGGCGATCGGCGACAGGAGCCGGCCGCGCTTGGCGGCGACGTCGAGCCACACCGCGAGGATGATGACCACCCAGGTCACGATCCACTGCGCGAAATAGGGGTAGCCCAGGAGCAGCAGCCCGTTCTGGATGAAGCCGAGGATCAGGACCCCGATCACCGTCTTGAGGATGCTTCCCGAGCCGCCGAGCAGCGACGTCCCGCCCAGGATGACGGCGGCGAGCACCAGCAGCTCGTAGCCTTGCCCGACATTGTTCTGCGACCCCATCACGCGGCTGCCGAGGATGATCGCGGCGATGCCGACGCAGAACGCGGAGACCAGGTATGTCGAGAACACCACGCGGTTGCGGCGGATGCCGGAGAACACGGCGGCCGTCGGGTTACCGCCCACGGCATAGACGCGGCGGCCGTAGGGCGTAAACGCCATGATGACGCCGACGATCGCGGCGAGGACGAAGAAAATGACGATCGGGACGTCGACCCCGGCGATCTCGCCGCGGCCGAAGATGCGGAACCAGGTGGTGTCCTGCGTGCCCGGATCGATGTCGACGTTCTTGCCGCCGGAATAGATCAGCGTCAGCCCCTGGATCGCGGACAGCATGCCGAGCGTCACGATCAGCGAATTGAGGCGGACGAAGCCGACGAGGACGCCGTTGACCGCACCGAGGGCGAGCACGCATGCCATCATCGCCAGGATCGCCGGCGCGGGGCCGATCTTGTCGTGGAGGTCGACGACCAGCACGGTGCCGAAGGAGAGCATCGAGCCGACGGAGAGGTCGAGGTTGCCGGCGATGACGACGACCGTGACGCCGACCGCGATCAACCCGACCATCGCCGACGACCGTACGACGCTCTCGAGATTCTCGATGGAAAGGAACTTGTCGGACCCGATCCCGAACGCGATCATGAACGCGACGAAGGCGATGAAGATGCCGTTCCGGGCCGTCACGCCCTTCAGGTCGGCCCCTCCGGCCCGCCGTGCGAGTGCCGTCATCGTCTTCCCTCCCGGTTCGTCCGGCGGTCTTCCTCGCGCCCCAGCATCCAGCTCGTGCTGGCGCTTCTCCCGTGGGCGAGGATGCCGGAAACGGCCGCGTGGGCCGCGAACGGCCCACGCAACTCATGGAGGATGGATCAGAACACCGGCTTGGTGAAGTCGGCCATATTGTCCTGCGTGATCTTCGGCGTGTCGAAGTAGTTGAGGAACGGCACCTCTTCGCCCTTGACCACCGCCTTGGCCGTCGCCAGGGCGTTCTTCGCGTCATCGACCGGGGACTGGTAGATCGAGCCCCAGTACTCGCCGCGCTCCATCGCCTCGTAGCCGACGGCGAAGTTCGTCGCCCCGACGAAGATGATGCCGTCGCGGCCCCCCGCCTTCGCCGCGTTGAGCGCGCCGGCGCCCATGTTGTCGTCGCCGGCATAGACGCCGTCGATGTCGTCATACTTGACGAGGAAGGCCTCCATCACGCGCTGCGACTTCTCGCGGTTCCAGTCGCCGGGCTGGGTCTCCAGGAGCTTCACGTCCGGGCATACCTCCGGCAGCCGGTCCTCGAAGCCCTTGGCGCGCTCGATGGCCGTGGTGTAGCCCGGCTGCCCCGAGATCTGCACGATCTGGGCCTCCCCTTCGATCCCCATCGCCTTGAACTTGTCGCACATGATCTCGGCGGCGCGCGAGCCCTGGGTGATGTTGTCCGGGCCGGAGAAGGACTTGATGAAGTCGAAGCCTTCCTCCGCGATGTTGGAGTTGGTGATCACCACCGGAATGCCGGCCTTGTTCGCGGCGCGCACGGCCGGGACGACCGCCTTGCCGTTGGTCGGCCAGATGATGATGGCGTCGACCTGCTGTTGCACGAGGTCCTGGATCTGGGCGATCTGCCGGGCCACGTCGCCGCCGGCGTCGAGGACGACGGCCTCGACCTCGGGATCGGCGTCGGCCGCCTCGATGAAGGCCTTCTCATAGGTGGTCTGGTAGCTGTCGACGCCGACGTTGTTCTGCGTGATGCCGATCTTGATCGTCTCCTCGGCGAACGCCGAACCGGCGAGCGCGATCCCCGCGAGAGCGGTCGTGCCGGCCATCAATGACTTCCACGTAACGTTCATTCCTGGGCTCCTCCCGTAACCAAGTTGAAATTTTCCGTGTTGCGACTGCCTCGACGGCGAGCGGCCGGCAGCGATGCGGGTCCAGACACTGCGACCATCCCCGCCGTAAAGCGTCAGCAAAATTTTCCAGATTGGACAGAATATAGTTCAAAATGGACAATTCCGTCCTATCGCCATTTTCCCAGAATGGACCAGTAAAGGGAGGCACCTGCCATGGGACACGGGAGACAGATCAAGCTGAGGGGTTCCGCCATGCCCGGCGCGGCAGCGCAAAGGCAGGGTGCGGCAAAGTCCCGGGAAAGTGCAAGCCACGACTATCCCCTTTCTCCCCGGGCACGGGCGGAACTCCTGGAAATCATCGGCTTTCTCGAAGCCTTCAATCTCGAACTGGAAAGCGCGCTCGACCTTTCGATACCGGATCCGTACTTCAAGATGGCCGCCCACCTCATCCGCACGCACCTGCAAGCCACGGCGATAACCCCGTCGTCGCTCACGGCCGCGGCCGGCGTGCCGCACGCGACAGCCGTGCGGCGCCTGGGCGAGATGCTGGAGGCCGGGCTCATCGAGCGGCGTCCCCGCACACGGACCGGCAAGAGCTTCACGCTCCATCCGAGCCCCCGCCTCATCGACGACTGGTCGCGGATGAGCGGCCGCATCCGCCGCCTGAGCGCCAACACCTTCGGCGGCAATGCCAGCGAGGCGGAGGCGCGCGACTACTACTTCGGCGGCTCCTACATGGGCGGCCGCTCCATCCTGCCGCCGAGCGTTCTGCCCGAGCCGCTCACGCTCGCGGGCGGCCTCCGCATCCTGGTGCACGGCGATCCCACCTTCATGGTGATGGACAACCTCAAGCGGCAGTTCGAGCAGGTGGTCGGCACCAAGATCAGCCAGCGCGCCTTCTCCATCGACCGGCTGCACGAGGAGGCGGTCCGGAACGCCCAGCGGAAGACGAGCCGCTACGACATCATCGCGGTGGACCTGCCGTGGATCGGCGAGTTCGTCGAGCGCGGCATGCTCCTGCCGCTCGACAGCGTCATGGACGTCGACCGGCTCGACCCGGGCGATTTCCACACCGCGGGCTGGCGCGCGACCCACTGGGGCGGGCGGCCCTACGGCGTGCCGAGCCAGACCACGCCCGAGCTCCTGTTCTATCGCCGCGACCTGTTCGCCGCGGCCGGGCTCGAGCCGCCGACCACCACCGACGCGGTGCTCCGCGCGGCGCGCGAGTTCCACGATCCGGTGCACGGCCGCTACGGCATCGCATGGAACGCGGCGCGCGGCACCGCCCTCGGCCACCAGTTCATGATGACGCTCGCGGGCTTCGGCCAGCCGGTCTTCGACCTCCGCGCCATCGCCGGCGGCTTCGACGCGGATCATCTCGACCGCGAGATTCTGCAACCGACGATCGACACGCCCGCCGGCCTCGAGGCCGCGGAGTACCTCCTCGAGCTGGCCCGCTATTCGCCCCCCGACATCCTGTCGATGTCCTGGTACGAGCGCGTACGGCCCTATGCGGCGGGGCGGATCGCGATGGCCTACGGCTATACGCTGCTCGCGCCCTATTTCGAGCTCGATCCGGATTCGCCCGCCCACGGCCAGACCGGCTACCTGCCGCATCCGGCCGGCCCGCAGGGCGCGCCGATCGCCCCGGTGGGCGGCTACGTCCTCTGCATCCCGACCAACCTGCCCGAGGAGCGCCGCGCGGAGGCGGCCGAGGCGCTGATCGTCTTCACCTCGCCCGAGGCGCAGAAGCTCTACGTCCAGAACGGCAGCCGCACGGCGCCCCGCTACTCGGTCGGCGCCGACCCCGAGGTGCGGCGCCTGTCGACGATCTTCGAGGTGGTCGACGGCATGTCGTGGCGCGACGAGCTGCAGTTCTGGCCACGGCCGCCGGTGCCCGAGATCTCCCAGATCATCAACATCTGCGGACAGGAATTCCACGACATGCTGCGCGGCATCAGCACGCCGCGCGAAGCCCTTCAGCGCGCCCAGGCCAGAGCCGAAGCCGCGATGCAACATTGAGTTCACACGGAGAGGAAGACATGGACCGAGCTCGGCTCAAGGGAAAGAACGTCCTGATCACGGGCGCCGCGCAGGGTATGGGCGCCGTCAATGCCGAGCATTTCGCCGAACAGGGCGCCAATGTCTGCCTCGGAGACATCAACCTCGCCGGTGCCGAGGAGGTAGCCGCGCGGATCAACAAGGCCGGCAACGGCAAGGCGATCGCCGTCAAGCTCGACGTCACCAGGCGCGAGGACAACGCCGCCGCGGTCCGCGCCACGGTCGACGAATTCGGCATGATCAATGTCGGCCTGTTCAACGCCGGCCTGAACAAGCCCCGGTTCTTCATGGACATCGATGAAGACAACTGGGACACGATCATGAACGTGAACACCAAGGCGATGTGGCTCGGCATGCAGGAGACCGCGCGCCAGATGATCGCCCAGGGCAAGCAGGACTATCCCTACAAGCTGATCAACGTCGGCAGCATCGCATCGCGTAAGCCGCTGGTCGACGTGACGGTCTACTGCACGTCGAAATACGGCTGCCTCGCCCTGACCCATTGCGGCGCCATCGCCCTCGCCGAGCATAACATCACCGTCAACGGATATGCCCCCGGCGTCGTCGTCACGCCGCTGTGGGAGCAGCTCGACAAGGACCTCGTCGAGATGGGTTTCAAGGAGCGCGAGGGGCAGGCCTACGAGGACATCGTGGACAGCGCGCTGCAGATCAAGCGGGTGTCCTACCCCGACGACGTCAAGGGCACGGCGGCGTTCCTGGCGAGCGCCGACAGCGACTACATGACCGGTCAGATGATCCACATCGACGGCGGCTGGTGCATCCAGTGATCCCTGGGCGCCGCTGACGCGTCCTTCCCGACCCCTCGAATACCGGAAACCGCGCCGGCAGCGCGTATCGGAGGCATCCATGAACACCACGGCGCTCAATCCGCGCATCCTGCAGCCCGGCGACATCGACCCGAACTGGCGCTGGGACAAGCACCTGCCCGCATGGGGTCATACCGCCACCGATTTCGAGCGCCGCGTCGACCACGACCGGCTGCGCCGCTACCGTCTCAGCCGCGCCAAGGATGCGCTGAAGCAGTCCGATTGCGGTTCGCTGCTGCTCTTCGACGTCAACAACATCCGCTACGTCTCCGGCACCAAGATCGGCGAGTGGGAGCGCGACAAGCTCTGCCGCTTCTGCCTGCTCGCCGGCGACGAGGAACCCTATGTCTGGGACTTCGGCTCGGCCGCCGTCCATCACCGCGAATATTGCGACTGGCTCGATCCGGACAAGTGCCTCGCCGGCGTCACCGGCATGCGCGGCACCATCCCGCCCTCGTTCGGCCTGATGAAGCGCTATGCCGAGGAGATCGCCGGGCTGATCAGGAAGGCCGGCATGGCCGACATGCCCGTCGGCGTCGACTATGCCGAGACCGCGATGTTCTTTGCGCTGCAGGAGGCGGGGCTCAAGGTGGTCGATGGCCAGCAGGTGATGCTCGGCGCCCGCGAGATCAAGAACTGGGACGAGATCCAGCTCCTCAACCAGGCCGCCGCCATGGTCGACGGCGTCTACCACATGATCTGGCAGGAGCTGAAACCCGGCGTGCGCGAGAGCGACATCGTCGCGATGTCGAACAAGATGCTCTACGAGATGGGCTCGGACGACGTCGAGGCGATCAACGCCATCTCCGGCGAACGCTGCAACCCGCACCCGCACAACTTCACCGACCGCTACTTCCGCCCGGGCGACCAAGCCTTCTTCGACATCCTCCAATCCTACCAAGGCTATCGCACCTGCTACTACCGGACCTTCAACATCGGCCGCGCGACCCAGGTCCAGCGCGACGCCTACGTGAAGTGCCGCGAGTGGCTGGACGCCTCGATCGAGGCGATCAAGCCCGGCGTGACGACCGACCAGGTCGCGAAGCTCTGGCCGGCCGCCGAGACCTTCGGCTTCCCGGACGAGCTGTCCGCCTTCGGTCTCCAGTTCGGGCACGGTCTCGGGCTGGCCCTGCACGAGCGGCCGATCATCTCGCGCGCGGTCAGCCTCGACAATCCGATGGAGATCCGGACCGGCATGGTCTTCGCGCTCGAGACCTATTGCCCGGCCGCCGACGGCTACTCGGCCGCCCGCATCGAGGAGGAGGTCGTGGTCACCGACAGGGGCTGCGAGGTGATCAGCCTGTTCCCGGCCGAGGAACTGCCGATCTCGCACCGCTACTGAGGACCGGTCGATGGCCACCGAACCCGCAGCGGAAACCAACGCCGAGGCCTATCTCCGCATGTACCGGCAGATGGTCCGCATCCGCGCCTTCGAGGACAATGCGAACCAGCTCTATCTTTCCGCAAAGATGCCGGGGCTGACGCACATGTATTCCGGACAGGAGGCCGTCGCCGTCGGCATCTGCGAGGCGCTCGAGGATACCGACTACATCACCTCGACCCACCGCGGCCACGGCCACTGCGTCGCCAAGGGCGCCGCGTTCCGCCCGATGTTCTGCGAGCTGCTCGGCAAGGAGGAGGGCTATTGCCGCGGCAAGGGCGGGTCGATGCACATCGCCGACCAGGACCACGGCAATCTCGGCGCCAACGCGATCGTCGGCGGCTCGATGGGCATCGCCACCGGCGCGGCGCTCTCGGCGAAGCGGCTGGGACGGAAGGACGTGACCGTCTGCTTCTTCGGCGACGGCGCGACTGCGCAGGGGCTCTGGTACGAGGTGATGAACATGGCGGCGCTCTGGAAACTGCCGGTCATCTACGCCTGCGAGAACAACGGCTATTCGGAGTATACGCGGACCGACGAGATCGCCGCCGGCTCGCTGACGGCGCGGGCGGAGGCCTTCGGCATCGAGGCTTTCGAGGTCGACGGGCAGGACGTCCTCGCCGTCAACGCGCTGGCCCGGACGCTGGTCGCGCGCTGCCGGAACGGCGAGGGGCCGTTCTTCGTCAATCTCAGGACCTATCGCTATCACGGCCACCATGTCGGCGACATCAACCGCGGCTACTACCGTTCGAAGGAAGAGGAAACCGAGTGGAAGGAAAAACGCGATCCGATAACCAACTTCGGCACGTGGCTGGAGGAGCAGAGGATCGCGACCGCGGACGAGCTTGCCGCCATCGGTGACGCGGTCCGTGCCGAGGCCGAGGCCGCCGTCGCCTATGCGCTCGAGGCGAAATATCCCGACGCGCGCGAGGTCGCCATGCATGTCTACCACGAGCCCGCCTGAGGAAAGCCGGATGCGCGAGATCACGCTTTCCAGGGCCGTCAACGAGGCGATCGCCGAAGAGATGCGCCGCGACGAGACGGTGTTCCTGATCGGCGAGGACGTGGCCGAGGCCGGGACGCCGTTCAAGGTGCTATCCGGGCTGGTCGAGCAATTCGGCACCGACCGCATCATCGACACGCCGATCTCCGAGCCCGGCTTCGTCGGGATGGCCGTCGGCGCGGCGATGAACGGCTCCCGGCCGATCGTCGACCTGATGTTCGGCGACTTCCTGTTCCTGGTCATGGACCAGCTCTGCAACCAGGCCGCCAAGACCTGCTACATGTCCGGCGGCAAGCTGCACGTGCCGATGGTGCTCCGCACCAATCTCGGCGCCACCCGGCGCTCCGCCGCGCAGCACTCGCAATCGCTGCATGCGCTGGTCGCCCACATCCCGGGCCTCAAGGTCGCCCTGCCCTCCTCGGCCTACGAGGCCAAGGGTCTGATGAAGACCGCCATCCGCGACGACAACCCGGTGGTCATCTTCGAAGACAAGCTGATGTACAACGACAAGGCGCCGGTGCCGGAGGAGGAGTATCTGATCCCCTTCGGCCAGGCACATGTGCTGCGCGAAGGCCGCCACGTCACGCTGGTCGCCACCTCCTCGATGGTCCAGGTCTGCCGGAAGGCGGCCGCTCTCCTGGAACGGGACGGCATCTCGGCCGAGATCGTCGACCCGCGGACCATCGTGCCGCTCGACGAGGACACGATCCTCGACTCGGTGCGGAAGACATCGCGCGCGATCGTCGTCGACGAGGGCCACCAGAGCTACGGCGTCACCGCGGAGATCGCCGCGCGAATCGGCGAGAAGGCCTTCTACCATCTCGACGCGCCGGTCCAGCGCATCGGCGCGATGGACGTGCCGGTCCCGTTCTCGCCGGCCCTCGAGGACCTGACCGTGCCGACGCCGGAGGCGGTGGCCGAACGCGCGCGGCTGATCTGCCGCGGGAACCTCGTCCATGCCGCATGACGTGATCATGCCGGCGCTCGGCATGGCGCAGGACACCGGCCTCTTGATCGCCTGGCGCAAGGCGCCCGGCGACAGGGTCAAGGCCGGCGACGTCCTGTTCGAGGTCGAGACCGACAAGTCGACGATGGAGGTCGAAGC
>JBIQKL010000007.1:12684-18228 GCA_044506555.1 Hyphomicrobiales bacterium
CAGGACCCGCACCGGAGCCGCAGGCCCTACACGCTCACGGGTCCACGTCGCCGGCCGCCGGCGATCGCATCCTCGCCTCGCCGAAGGCCAGGCGGATCGCCGCCGAGCAGGGACTCGACCTGTCGCGCCTCGTCGCCGAAGGGATCGCGCAGCCCTACCACGTGGCCGACCTCGAGGCGCTCAGGACGCTGCCCGTACCGGCCGCTGGCAATGCTGCCACCTCGATGTACCTGTCGGCGCGGGTTCCGGCGGACGGCTTCGCATCATTCTGCACGTGGCTGGCGGCGGAGGCGGACGAGCCGGTGCCGTCGACCGCGATCCTCGCAGCGCTACTGACGGGTGCGTTGCGCACCGGAGCGGCCACCGTGGCCGGGACGCTGACCGTCGCCGTCGAGACGCCCGCTGCGGGACGTATCGTTTACAGCGATGCCGATATTCCCGGCATGACGAAGCTGAAGCCTTCCTCCGGCGGCCGGCCCGTCATCCTGCTCCGCGATCTCACAGCCACACGGCTCGATCGCGTACGCTTCGGTCCTCAGGCCACCCCGGTCCTGACCATCACCCGCACCGACGGCGAGATCGCTGTGATCCTCGAGGCGGAACCGGGGGCGCTCGCATCCGACATCGCCATCGGCCTCGTTTCGGAGTTCGCCGCGCGGCTCGAATCGCCGTTGCGCCAGCTCCTCTGACCCCGGAAAGATCCATGCTCGACACCACGCCCCCCGCCGCCGACCTTGTCCTGAACACGGAGCTCTACATCGACGGGCGATGGCGGGAGGCTTCCGACGGCGCCCGCTTCGACGTCGTCAACCCGGCGGACGAGTCGGTGATCGCCTCGGTCGCCTCGGCGACGGTCGAGGATGCGACGGCGGCGCTCGACGCCGCGGACGGCGCGTTCGCCGACTGGGCCGGCCGCACGCCGCGCGAACGCTCGGAGATCCTGCGCAACGCCTTCGAGCTCTTCCGCGCCAGGCTGGACGATTTCGCCCGGCTGATCACGATCGAGAACGGCAAGGCGCGCGCCGACGCCATGGGCGAGGCCACCTATGCGGCGGAATTCTTCCGCTGGTTCTCCGAAGAGGCGGTGCGCGCCGACGGGAGGATCACCAGGGCGCCGGCGTCCGGCGCCCGCATCATCGTCCAGCACAAGCCGGCCGGCATCGCGGTCCTGGTCACGCCCTGGAACTACCCCGCCGCGATGGGCACACGGAAGATCGCGCCGGCGCTCGCCGCCGGCTGTCCGGTCGTCGTCAAGCCCGCCTCCGAGACCCCGCTCACCATGCTGGCGCTGATGCCGCTGCTCGAAGAGGCCGGCGTGCCGAAGGGCGTCGTCAACGTCCTGCCCTCGCGGCGCACCGGCGCGGTCGTCGACGCCATGCTGCATGACCCGCGCGTCCGCGTCGTCTCCTTCACGGGATCGACCGGCGTCGGACGGACGCTGCTCAAGGCCTCGGCCGACCAGGTGCTGAAGCCGGCCATGGAGCTCGGCGGCAACGCGCCGCTGATCGTCTTCGAGGACGCCGACATCGACGTCGCGGTCGAGGGCGCGATGATCGCAAAGATGCGCAACCTCGGCGAGGCCTGCACGTCGGCCAACCGCTTCTATGTCCACGAGAGCGTTGCCGGGATCTTCACGGCGAAGTTCACCGAGCGCATGGCATCCCTGAAGGTCGGCAACGGGCTGGAGGACGGCGTCGATGTCGGCCCGCTGGTGAACGCCGACACCCGCGACAAGGTCGCCGCCCTGGTCGAGGATGCGCTCGCCAGGGGCGCGGAATTGCGCCTCGGCGGAAAGGTGCCGGACGGCAAGGGCTTCTTCTATCCGCCGACGGTGCTCTGCCGCGTGCCGGAAGACGCGGCATGCGTGCGGGACGAGATCTTCGGGCCGGTGGCCGCGATCCAGACCTTCTCGGACCAGGAAGACGTCATCCGCCGTGCCAACGACACCGAATACGGGCTCGTCGCCTACGTCTTCACCGGGGACATGGAACGCGGCCTCCAGGTCTGCGAGCGCCTCGACTACGGCATGGTCGGCCTCAACCGCGGCCTCGTCTCCGATCCGGCCGCGCCGTTCGGCGGCGTCAAGCAGTCCGGCCTCGGCCGCGAGGGCGGCCACGAGGGCATGCTGGAGTTCATGGAGACGCAGTACATCTCGGCAAGCTGGTAGGAGCGCAGAGGATGTCGTCGCCGATCGCCAGCCCGTCGACCCGCGCCTATGCCGGACGGAAGGGCGTCGACATCGATGCGCTCGCCGCCGAGATCGGACGCGAGACGATCGCCCGCGAGGATGTCGACCGCAAGCTCGCGGGGCGCGTTTCCGCGCCTGCGGCCACCGGTGGCCATGCCGGATACTGGGCGGTGGACCATGCGGCCTACGGGCCCGTGACCGAGGAGCCCACGTCGCGTTTCGCGCAGATCGCCTCGGCGAACCTCGCGGCCGCGCAGGCGATGATCCCGGCGGTCACCCACCACGACCGCGCCGACATGACCGCGGTCGAGGCCTTCCGGCAATCGCTGAAGGCGGAGGCGGCGGAGCGCTCGATCCGCCTCACCGCCCTCGCCTTCCACGTCAAGGCGCTGGCGCGCACGCTTGCCGCCTTTCCGCGCTTCAACGCCTCGCTTTCGCCCGATGGCAGGACGCTCGTCCTCAAGCAGTACTGCCATATCGGCATCGCCGTCGACACGCCGCACGGGCTGACGGTGCCGGTCGTCCGGGATGTCCCGCGGAAGGGCCTCTGGCGCATCTCGGCGGAGATCTCCGACCTCGCGTCGCGGGCCAGGGCGCGCAAGGTCGATCCCGGCGAAATGGGCGGCGCCTCGATGACGATCTCGAATCTCGGCGGCATCGGCGGCACGGCGTTCACCCCGATCGTCAACCCGCCGGAGGTGGCGATCCTCGGAATCTCGCAGACCGAGATCGTACCGTTGTGGGACGGCACCGCGTTCCAGCCCACGCCGATGGCGCCGCTCGACCTTTCCTACGACCACCGGGTCGTCAACGGCGCCGATGCCGCCCGCTTCCTCGCCCACTACGCGCGGCTGATCGCCGACCCGCGCCGGATGATGGTGTAGGCGGCAGGGCACGAGCGAATCTGCATTTCCCGCCCGCTGTGTTAGTATTCGACCTCCGGTGGGAGGAAAACCATGAATGGCGCCGTTCACTTCGGGGCGCGATGGCGCGCCCGTCTCTTCGTTGCAGCCGCGATCTTGGCAGGAGCTTCATCGGCCTCCGCCGACGAGGACGATGCGCGCGCGCTGCTGAAAGCGATGTCCGACTACATGGGCGCGCAACAGGCGCTCTCCTTCGCTTATGACAGCTCGCTCGCCGTCGTCACCAGCGACCTCCAGAAGATCGAGTTCGCCAGTTCGGGCACGGTGCGCCTCGACCGACCGGACAAGATCCGGATCACCCGCACGGGCGGCTTTGCCGATGTCGAAGTGGTCTTCGACGGCAGTCAGCTGTCCATTCTCGGCAAGGCCCTCGGCAAATATGTCCAGGTACCCGCGCCGGGCAGCGTCGACGAATTGATCGACCGCCTGCGCGACCGCGGGATCGAGGCGCCCGGCGCCGATCTACTCCTCGCCGACATCAACGACGCGCTGATGGAGCCGGTGATCGACGTGAAGGATCTCGGCAGCGGCGTCATCGACGGCGAGGAATGCAATCACCTCGCGTTCCGCACGGAGAGCGTCGACTGGCAGATCTGGATCAGCATGGGCGACGATCCGCATCCCTGCCGCTATGTGGTGACCTCCAAGCTCATGGCGCTCGCGCCCGAATACCGGGTCGACGTGCGCGACTGGAAAGCCGGAAGCGCGGTCGCGGCCGACGATTTCAGCTTCGATCCGGGTACGGCCACGCGGGGCGAGCTTGCCGATCTCCAGGGCATCGACGAAGTGCCCGATCTGTCCGGCGAAGGAGGAGCACAATGAGCCGACTGAAGAAGCATGCCGTCGTCTGGCTCGCCGCCGTCGTCGGCGTGGTGGGGCTCGAACTCGGCGCCGAGCTCGGTGTCCCCGGCGTGAGCCTGGTCACCGATGCGCAGGCGCGCGTCGGGCGCCCCGCCACCCCGGTCAGCGTCGCCGGGACCGCCCGGCGCACGACGCGCCGCGTGGTTCGCCGCACCGCCTACACCGTTACCGCCCTCCCGGCGGGCTGCGTCTACGGCAACTATTATGGCGGCATGTACTACCGCTGCGGCGGCGTCTACTACGAGCCCTCGGGCAGCATATACGTCCAGGTCGTCTTCGAGTAAGGGCACCGGCGGCGACAAGAGTCCGGCGGCCGCGGCGCTGCCGGGCCGCTACGGTCGGGCCGGAGCCTAAGACGCTCCGTCGGCACGCCCTCATCAGTTCTTTGCCGACGAGGGCAATCCCTCGTCGTCGGACGGCCGTACAGCCGTCAGCGCCCCGGGGGGATCCCAGAGCATCGGATCCCTCGTCCGCGGCGATATCGCCTGTGCCTGCGCCGCCGCCTCCCATCCCCGTCCCGCCGCCACCCCGGCCGCCGCCGCGAGGCATGGCCGCCGCTCACGGCACCGCACTCGCCGCGGGAACACTGCGGCTCCTCGCAGGTTGACCTCCATCTACCCAGCCGGAGGACGCGCAATGGATCATTCGACACATGTTCGCCTCGCCCCGAGCGAGTTGACGCCCGACGTGCTCGACGGAGCCACGATCTACGGTGCCGACGATCACAAGGTCGGCAAAGTCTCGCATCTCCACGGGACCGGATCGTCGACCCAGGTCGTCGTCGATGTCGGCGGCTTTCTGGGCATCGGCGCGAAGCCGGTCGCCGTACCCATCGCCGACCTCGAGTTCATGCGTGACGAAAACGGCGACGTTCATGCCGTAACCGCGTGGACCAAGGAGTCGCTGAAGGCCATGCCCGAGCACCGGCACGATTATTGAGAACCAAGCTCGAGGCGGTCTCCTGCGAGCCGCCTCGCTATGCCGCCCGCCTCACGCCGGATCGTCGATCGGCGACAGGCGGTGCGCGCTATCCGAATCCCGGTGGACGGGGCGGATGTGGGCATGGCTATGCGCGTGGGTGTGCATCTCGGCCTCGGCGAGGCGGCCCCGGTCGAGGTAGAGGGCGCGGCTGGCATGAGCGGCGACGAACGCGGCGTCATGGGAGACGAGGATGACGGCGCCGGCGAATTCGTCGAGGACCTTGCGGAGACACTCCATGCTGCGCGCGTCGACGCCGTTGGTCGGCTCGTCGAGGAGCAGCACTTCGGGCTGCATCGCGAGCAGCCCGGCGAGACAGACCAGCCGCTTCTCGCCGCCGGAAAGCCGGTGGGCGACACGGTCGGCGAGATGGGCGATGTCGAGCCCGGCCAGCGCGAGGGCCGCCCGCTCCGTGGCTTCCGCCCGACTGCAGCCGAGGTTGAGTGGCCCGAAGGCGACGTCCTCGATCACCGTCGGGCAGAACAGCTGGTCGTCGCTGTCCTGGAACAGGAAGCCGATCCGCGGCCGCGCCGCGCGGAACGCACGCTCGTCGGCGCACTCCTCACCGAACAGGCGGACACGTCCCGTCTCGAT
>JBIQKL010000007.1:18328-28579 GCA_044506555.1 Hyphomicrobiales bacterium
AGCGCCGCCCCGACGCGCTGAACCTCGACGGCGCCGAGGAGGAAAAGCAGGACGAGAACCGAGGCGGAGACCTTGCAGGCGACCAGCGCGGCCCGGCCGATGCCCTCGACGCTCGCCGAGAACGGACCCACTGAGAAGACCGGCGCTCCGGGGACCGTGAACGGCAGCATCAGGAACAGGAGGAGGACGAACCCCTCGACATGCAAGAGGCGGCGCCACAGCCCGCGGTCCGGCCGCAACCACAGCGTTGCGACGGCGATGGCGGCGAGCGCCGCGGCGGCGTTCGGCAGGTGGCGGAGCTGCGCGATGGCGGCGACGAGGAAGAACGCCGCCAGGATGCGGAGGCGAAGGTCGGCCGGCACGATCATCGGCGCCGGCTCCGCGCCCAGAGACCGATCCCGGCCAGGCCGACGATCAGGAAGATGCCGCTCATCACGTCGGTGAAGCGGAGCCGGTCGTCCATCATCTCGATCCGTTCGAGCAGCGGCGCCACCTGGCGCTGCACCGCCGCCTCGACCATGTCGGCATCCGCGCCCGGCGCCACCGCGGCGACGGCCCCCCCGGGTGTCTCCGGCGTGTCCGCGCCTTCGGAGGGACTCGCCAGTGGTACCGACCCGGTGCGCACGCCGAGCCGTGACGCGGCGATCACCGCCGAGGCGATGTGACCCTCGCGCGTGTCGACGGTGACGGTGATATCCGAGGTGACCGGCTGCGGCGGCTCGAGGCTGAAGCCGCCCTCCCCGTCGGTCTCGCCGCTGGCGATCCGGCCGCCCCCGTCGTCGGCGACCCACGGCACGCCGCGCGCACGGCCGCCGCCGATGAAGAAGGCGTAGCCGGTGATCGCATCGCCCGAGACGATGGCGAACACCTTCAGCTTGTGGGCCGCCGCCGGAACGGAAAACGTGAGCCCGAGCAACGCTGCAAGGACGAGACTGCGGATCATCGCGCGATCGGGCTGAGCGCCTCCGGCTGCACGCGGGCAAGGAAGGCGATGGCGACCGCGGTGATGAACGCCTCGCCGACCGCGAGCGGCAGGTATGTGGCGAGCATGATGCTGGCCACCGGCGTGTAGTCCGGCGACGACAGGGCGAGGGACACCGCGACCAGCACCCCGGTGCCGAGGACCGCGCCCGCACCTGCCGCCGCCGCGAGGCCGGCGCGGAGCGGGGCGGAAGCCGTGGTCCGGATCGTCGGGCCGAGGGCGAGGCCGAGCAGCACCCCCGGCATCGCGATGTTGAAGACATTGACCCCGAGCGTCGTCAGTCCGCCGAAGCCGAAGAGCAGCGCCTGGAGGAGGAGCGCCACCGCCACCGCGGGGAAAGCGGCGGCTCCGAGCATGATCCCCATCAACCCGCTCAACAGCAGATGCACGCTCGAAGGGCCGACCGGTATGGCAACCAGCGAGCCGGCGAACAGCGCAGCCGAAAGCACGGCGGCCCGCGGGATCGCCCGGTCGTCGAGGCGGCGCAGCCCCCAGGCGACGCCGGCGGCGGCGAGCAGCGCCCCGCCGATCAAAACCGGCGCAGAGAGGATGCCGTCCGGGATATGCGCCATGGACGGCTACTCGGCGGTCATGTCTGTCGCCTTCACCCAGATCAGCGCACCGGTCTCCACCGGCACCTCGCCACCCTCCGGCGAGGTCATCGACGTATCGGACTCGAGAAGCGCGGCAAAGCCCCACCAGCCGGCGCGCGGCATGGCGTAGCTGAACGTGCCGTTGGCGTCCGCAGTGATCACCTGGGTGACGAAAGCGTCGTTCGGCGCGCCGACCGAGCCGTCGTTGATGAACTCGACCTCGATCTCGGCATGGGGAACCGGGGCGCCGTCCTTGAGCACGACGCCGGAGAACAGGTTGCCCGTCCACAATCCGGTGGGCCGGGTCAGGGGCCGGATCTCCACCGGCAGGCCGACCAACGAGTCCCAGCCCGCGCCGGAGGCGTAACTGTCGACCACCACCTTGGCGTAGTGGACGATGTACTTGCCTTCGGCGGGTTCCCAATAGGGCTGCGGCTCCACGAAGAATACCGACGCGCCTGGCTCCGCGAGCTCGTAAGACAACGTCCAGGCCTTGGCGCCATTCACAGGCTTCTCGACCAGGTCGGGCATCAGGTCGACGACCTCGCCGGCGGAAAGGACGCCGACCTTCACCGGCTTCTCCATGTCCATCACCGGCCCGCCGTCGAACGGGTGGGTGAAGACGAGGTCGAGCGACACCTTGCCGCCCTCGGGGAGAACGTCGGCCGACGGCACGATCTCCTGGAAATGGGCCATGGCAGGCCCGATCGGGGCGACGGCGGCCAGGAACAGACCGGCAAGACAAACGGCACGCAAGGGGACGACCTCCGGAATCGAGTATGATGTTTGTACAATAACATCATACGGTCCCGGCCATCACAAGCGACAAGTGCTGCGAATATGGGCGCCGCCGACCGGCGCCGGGTGGCGGACGTCGCGCACCGGCCCGTCGGCGGCGGCTATCGGGCGTGGCCGCCGGTATGGGCCAGCGGCACCTTCCAGATTTCCTCGGCGTATTCGCGGATCGCCCGATCGGCCGAGAACCATCCCATGTTGGCGACGTTGCGGATCGCCTTGGCCCGCCACGAGGACCGGTTCCGCCACATCGCGTCGATCTCGCGCTGCGCCGCGCAATAGCTGGCGAAGTCGGCGGTGACCATGAACCAGTCGGTCGTCATCAGGCTGTCGGTGAGCCCGCGATACCGGCTGCGCTCGTCGGGCGAGAACCTGCCGTCGGCGATCGTATCGAGCACGAACCGCAGCCGGTCGTCCGCCCCGATGATCGCCCGCGGATTGTGCCCGGCATGGCGCCGCGCCTCGACCTCCTCGGCGGTGAGCCCGAAGATCACCATGTTCTCCGGCCCGACGCGTTCCCTGATCTCGATGTTGGCGCCGTCGAGCGTGCCGATGGTGATCGCCCCGTTGAGCGCGAGCTTCATGTTGCCGGTGCCCGAGGCCTCCATCCCGGCGGTCGAGATCTGCTCCGAGAGATCGGCCGCCGGCATGATCGCCTCGGCGAGGCTCACGTTGAAGTTCGGCAGGAACACCACCTTGAGGAGGTCGCGGACCGCCGGGTCGCCGTTGACGACCCTGGCAACGTCGTTGATCAGCCGGATGATCAGCTTCGCCGTCCAGTAGCTCGCCGCCGCCTTGCCGGCGAAGATCTTCACCCGCGGCACCCATTCCCGTTCCGGATGCGCCCGGATCTGGTCGTAGAGCGCGATGGTCTCGAGGACGTTGAGGAGCTGGCGCTTGTATTCGTGGATGCGCTTGACGTGCACGTCGAAGAGCGCGTCGGGACTGACCGCGATCCCCAGCCGGTCGCGGATCAGGCCCGCGAGCTGCACCTTGTTGGCTCGTTTCACGGTGGCGAAGCGGCCCTGGAAGGCGGAATCGTCGGCGAGCGCATTGGCTTCGGCGAGCCGGTCGACGTCGTCGAGGATGCCCGGGCCGATCGCCTCCTCGAGCAGTGCCGTGAGGCCGGGATTGGCCTGCATCAGCCAGCGCCGCACGGTGATGCCGTTGGTCTTGTTGGTGATCCGGTCGGGAAACAGCTCGTGGAGATCGTGGAACACGGTCTGCTTCATCAACTCGGTGTGGAGCGCCGAGACGCCGTTCACCTTGTGCGAGCCGACGAAGGCGAGCTGGCCCATCCGCACCCGGCGGCCGTTGTGCTCGTCGATCAGCGACAGCGAGGCGAGAAGCTCCGCGTCGGCGTCCAGCACCTTCCGCGCCTCCTGGAGGAGCCGGGCATTGATCTCGTAGATGATCTGCATGTGGCGCGGCAGCAGCCGCTCCATCAGGCCCACCGGCCAGCTTTCCAGCGCTTCGGGGAGCAGCGTGTGGTTGGTGTAGCTTATAGTGTCGCGGGTGATCGCCCAGGCGGCCTCCCACGAGAGGTCCTTGAGGTCGACCAGGATACGCATCATCTCGGCGACCGCGATCGAGGGATGCGTGTCGTTGAGCTGGATCGCCGCCTTGTCCGGCAGGCTGTCGAGCGAGCCGAACTGGTCGAGGTGGCGCCGGATCAGGTCCTGGAGCGAGGCCGAGACGAAGAAATACTCCTGGCGGAGCCTGAGCTCCTGCCCGGCGGCGGTCGAATCGGCCGGATAGAGGACGCGGGTGATGGTCTCGGCCCGGGTCAGGTCGGCGAGCGCGCCGACGTGGTCGCCGCGATTGAACTCGTCGAGGCTGATCGGATTGACCGCGCGGGCGCTCCACAGGCGGAGCGTGTTCACGCGGGCGCCGCGCCACCCGACGATGGGCGTATCATAGGCGATGGCGAAGACCTGCTCCTGCGGCCGCCAGTCCATGCGGAGACTGCCGTCGGGTCCGGGCGTGCTCTCGACGCTGCCGCCGAAGCCGATCTCGTAGGCGGCCTCGCGCCGCTCGAACTCCCACAGGTTGCCGTCCGACAGCCACTCCTCCGGAAGCTCGATCTGCCGGCCGTCCTTGATCTCCTGGTGGAAGAGCCCGTGGACGTAGCGGATGCCGTAGCCGTAGGCCGGGATGCCGAGCGTCGCCATGCTCTCCATGAAGCACGCCGCGAGTCGCCCGAGCCCGCCGTTTCCAAGCGCCGCGTCGCGCTCCAGCGCCTCGATCGCGTCGAGCGTGACGCCGAGGTCGCGGAGCGCCTCGGTCATCGGCTCGACCAGCCCGAGGTTCGACATGGCGTCGCGCAGCAATCGACCGATCATGAACTCGACGGAAAGATAGTAGACGCGCTTCGCCGCGGTCCGGTAGGCGCCGCGGGTCGATTCCATCCATCGGTCGATGGCCCGGTCGCGGACCACGAGGATCGTCGCCGCCAGCCAGTCGTGCGGCTTGGCGACGATCGGGTCCTTGCCGATGGCGTAAGCGAGCTTGTCGATGATCTCGGCCTTGAGGGTCTCGGTGTCGACGCGGCGCGGCTGCGGCTCGATGGCATCCATCCTGTAGATCCTGCGGCACGTTGATGGGTTGGGGGCGGCGGACGACCTGCGGCCGGAACGGCGCAGGAATCGTGCCTGGTCCGTCGGCCCCCGTGGACGGATCGCATGCCGGGGCAGGCCTCCGGATCGATCCTGGGCGAGGGACAAGGCGATAACCCGGCTGCCGCCGCAGGCAAACCCCCGCGACGACACAAAATTGCCCCGAGGACTCGCGAACCGCGCCCATTTCCTGGATTATGTCGCTCAGAACGGGGCAGAAAACGAACGAAGACGGGCAAAGGGGGCGCCTTGGCGCGGATATTCATCAGCCATTCCAGTGCGAACAATGTGGTGGCGCTGGCGCTCCGCGACTGGCTGGTGGCCGAAGGCTGGGACGACCTGTTCCTCGACGTCGATCCGGCCCGCGGCATCGTCGGCGGCGAGCGCTGGGAGCGTGCGCTCAACGAGGCGGCCAACCGCTGCGAGGCGGTGCTGTTCCTGGTGAGCCGGGCCTGGCTCGGCTCGCAGTGGTGCCTCAAGGAATTCCACCTCGCCCAGAAGCTCAACAAGCAGATGTTCGGCATCCTCGTCGAGGCCGTGCCGATGGACGACGTCCCGCCGGAGGTGAAGGCCACCTGGCAGCTCGTCGACCTCGCTGCCGGCGCCGACCACGCGATGTTCCGCGTCGTGCTTCCCGACGGCGGCCAGGAGCATGTCACGCTGTCGAAGTCGGGGCTCGCCCGCCTCAAGGCCGGCCTCACCAAGGCGGGGCTCGACGCGCGCTTTTTCCCCTGGCCGCCCGAGGACGATCCCGACCGGCCGCCCTACCGCGGCATGCGGCCGCTCGAGGCGGAGGATGCCGGCATCTTCTTCGGCCGCGAGGCGCCGACGATCGCCGCGCTCGACCGGCTCCGCGGCCTCGCCGAGGCGGCACCGCCGCGCTTCGTCGTGGTGCTCGGCGCCTCCGGTGCAGGCAAGTCGTCGTACCTCCGCGCCGGCCTCCTGCCGCGGCTCACCCGCGACGACCGGCACTTCATGCCGCTGCCGGTCGTCCGGCCGGAACGCGCCGCGCTTCACGGCGAAACCGGGCTGGTCCGCTCGATCGAAGCGGCCGCGCGGGCGCGCGGCCTCAAGCGGAGCCGGGCCGACATCAAGGCGGCGGTCGACTCCGGCGCCGCCGCCGTCGCGGCGCTGTTCGGTGAGATCGCCGAGGCCGCTCGCGCCCCCGCGCTCGGCGAGCAGACGGCGCCGGCGCCGCCGCGCGTGGTGCTGTCGATCGACCAGGGCGAGGAACTGTTCGCCGCCGAAGGCAGCGCGGAGGCCGAAGCCTTCCTCGGCCTCCTCCGCGACCTCGTGAGCGCCCCCGACTCCAACCTCATCGTCCTCGTCACGATCCGCTCGGATTCCTACGAGCGCCTCCAGACCGCGCCGGCGCTGGAGGGTGTCCGGCAGGAAACGCTGAGCCTGCCGCCGATGCCGCGCGGCGCCTACCAGACGGTGATCGAGGGCCCCGCGGCGCGGCTCCGCGATACCGCCCGCGCCCTCCGGATCGAGCCGGCGCTGACCGCGGCCCTGCTCGCCGACATCGAGGAGGGCGGCGGCAAGGACGCCCTGCCCCTCCTGGCCTTCACCCTCGAGCGTCTCTACCTGGAATACGGCGGCGACGGCGACCTCACCCTTGCCGAGTACGAGCAGCTCGGCCGCATCCGCGGCTCGATCGATGCCGCGGTGGAAGGCGCGCTGAAGGCGGCCGACGCCGACCCCGCCGTGCCGCGCGAGCGGGGCGCGCGCGAGGCGCTGCTGCGCCGCGCGCTGATCCCGTGGCTCGCCGGCATCGACCCCGAGACCGGCTCGCCGCGCCGACGCGTCGCCCGCCTCTCGGAGATTCCGGAGGAAGCGCGCCCGCTCATCCGCCATCTCATCGACGCGCGCCTGCTCGCCACCGATCGCGTCGCCGAGACCGGCGAGACCACGATCGAGCCGGCGCACGAAGCATTGCTCCGCCAATGGGGCCTGCTCCAGGGCTGGCTCGAGGAGGACTTCGCGGCCCTGTCCACTCTCGAAGGCGTCCGCCGCGCCGCCCGCGACTGGGAGGCGAACGCCCGCGACGAGGCCTGGCTCGCCCATACCGCCGGGCGCCTCGAGGACGCAGAGGCCCTCAGCACCCGCGACGGCTTCACCCGCTCGCTCGATGCGGTCGACCGCGCCTACCTCGCCGCCGCGCGCACGGTCGATACCGCGCGCCGCAACCGTGAGCTCGCCGAGGCCCGGAAGCTCGCCGAGGCCCAGCGCGAAGCCGCCGACCGCCAGCGCCAGGTGGCGCGCCGCACCCGGCTCGGCCTGTTGGCGGCGAGCCTCCTCGCCATCGCCGCGGCCGGTGCCGCCTTTTACGGCTTCGACCAGGCCAAGCGCGCCGACCAGCAGGCGACGTTCGCCGCCGAACAGGCGGAGATCGCGGCGGCCAACCAGGAGGAGGCCGAGGTCAACGCAGCCCGGCTCGCGGTGACCGTCGCCGCTGCGGCGCTCGACCGCGGCGATACGGAGATGGCGACCGACCTGCTTCTCGAGGCCGCCGAATCCTTCGACGATGCGACGGCGCCGGACGCCATGCAGATCGCCTTCCACCGCCTCAACCAGGCGATGGAAGCCAAGACGGTTTACCCGCTGCCGAAGAACGCCGTCGCGGTGGAGGGACCCGACGCGCTCTATTTCATCGACGCGGCCAACGGCGACGTTCTCCGCTTCGACGGCGAGACGCCGCCGGCGGTCGTCTTCGACGGCGACGCCGCGGCGTCGCCGATCCGCTCGGTCCGCGTGCTCGACGACGGCAAGGGCATGGTGGTCGTGCGTCAGGACGGAACCGTGCTCCGGTCGACCGACATGGCAGCGGTGCCCGAGGCCGTCGGCTCGGTGATGTTCGCGCCCCCGAGCGACCTGGACGCTTACGAGCTCGAGACCGAGCTGGCGATCGAGCATGACGGCCTCATCATCGTACGTCACTATCAGGGCGACCCCCGCCTCCAGATCCTCGACACGTCCACCGGACACGTACTCACGGACAACGAGGAGAGCTATGGCGACGACTATGTCGCGCTGCCCGACGGGCGGAGCTTCCTGGTCCGCGGCCTGAGCGTGACCGAGATCGTGGACACCGGGACGGCGCTTGCACTCCTGCCGGTGGAGGCAAGCGAGGAAGACGTCGCATGGCTGCTCACGCAGGCCTGCTTCTTCAACGCCGGATCGACTCCGCCCGAGGAGATGCCCGAGCTCGACATCGCTGCCGGCAACGGCTTCTTCGGCCATCGCTGCCAGGCCACCGAGGACGGTGTGATCCACACCTACTATACCTCCGGCTCGGCCGGCATCGGCCGCTACGACGATGTCGTCCGCCCCGGCGAGGAGCCGGTCAACCTCTCTGTGTTGCTCGGCGAGATCTCGAACTACGAGCTCCGCCACAACTTCGCCTGGGTCGGCTACGATCCGTGGATCCGCGCTTATACCGTCCTGGTGAACCGCGATCTCCTGGTGTTCGACCGGTATCAGATGAACCTGATCCGGAAGCATCCGGTCGAGGTCGGGCCGGCGCGGCTGCTCGGCGAGGGCCGGATCGCCATCGTCGAGCCGGCGGCGAACCGCGTCACCGTCCGCGACATCTCGGGGAACGAGCTCCGCGATGCCCTCTCCCGTGACGACGAGGCGGCCGTGGTCGCTGGCGAGGAGGTCGTCCGGCCGCTCAACAGAGGTACGTGCGTCGGCTATGCGCTCGGCGGATTCGCCTATGATCATGTGCTGCCTGACGGTCGGCCGATCATCCTCGACGGCTCGACGCGCACCAGTGCCCGCGGCGCGCCGAACGTCGTCATCGGCACCGGCGCCACGCGCGAGGTAGTCGAGATCGGGAACGAAGACGCCTGCATGCAGTTCTCGTCCGACTGGAAGCGGGTCGTCACCATGCCTTTCGACAGCGCAGGACGGGTACTCGACTTCGAGCGCCTTCGGGCCGGGGCGAGCCTCGACGAGGCGACGCTCGGCATTCTGCCCGCCAACACCGCGAGCGCCTTTCCCGTCGGTGACGGCACGAAGGTTGTCGTCACCGGCGGCGACGGTGCAGTGCAGCTCCTCGAAGCGGATGATGCCGGCGGCTGGCGTTCGACCGAGCTCTATCGCGGGGACTATCCGGTCTTCTATGCCGAGCCGGACGGCGACGCCGGTCGCCTCCTGATCATCGAGAGCACCGGCGCCGGCGACACCCGCGGCTTCCTCTATTCGGTCGAAGCCGGCCAACGCTGGCTGGAGCTCGGCACAGACTACAAGTGGTTCGGGGAAGCCTTCTCCGAGGACGGCGGCATCGCGTCGGGCGCTGGCGGCGTTCAGCGCTACATCGACCTGCCGCCGCTCAGCGCCCTGGTCGCGGAGACCGAAGCCCGCGTCGAACCGGCCGGCAGCTGACGCCGCAGTCCTCGGTACGTCACTCGAAGTCGAAGATGCGCTTCCAGTCGTTCTTCATGCTGATGACGATCCAGCCGTCGCGCTGCGCCTCGTCGTAGAGCGCCTGGGTGAAGGTGCCGACCTTGCTGTCCGGCAATCCTTCCGCCGGGCCGTAGGCGTATTCGCGCTCCGCGTCGTCGTGAAGAACGAGCATGGCCAGACGGCGCCCGTCGCCGGCGGCGGTGTATTCGAGCATCTGCTGGTCGCCGGTCGAGTTGCCGAAGGCGGCGTGCGGACGGCGGCCGATCATGAGATGGATGCCCTCGGCCTTGCCGGCGTCGTTGTCGTTGAGGACGATCTTGGGGTCCTTGGTCAGGACCGGCTTGCCGTCCTTGTCGTAGCCGTAGCTCGTCGCCCCGGCGCTGCCGACCACCTGCTCGGGCGGGATGCCGTAGGTCGCCTCCGCGAAGGTGCGGACGAAATCCTGGCCGCCGCCGGTGACGATATAGGTCTTGTAGCCGTTGGCCCGGAGGTACTCGAGCACCTCCTGCATCGGCGCGTAGGTGAGCTCCGTATAGGGGCGCTGCCAGCGCTTGTCCTTGGCCGCGGCGATCCATTTCGCCACCTCGGCGCTGAAGGCGTCGACCGGCATGCCGCTCAGCGTCGCGGCGGCGAGCTTCTCGAGATCGCTGCCCGAGAGCTTCGCGATCGCCGCCGGGTCGCCGCCGAGGATCGTCTTGTACGGCTCGACCTCGGCCAGCGAAGGATTGGCCTTCACCAGGTCCGGCACCCGGTCGAGCATGTAGACGGCCTGGCTGTAGATCGGGTGCTCGACCCAGAGGGTCCCGTCCTGGTCGAACGTGGCGATCCGCTCCGGCGCCGGGACGAAGTCGGCGCT
>JBIQKL010000007.1:28679-39483 GCA_044506555.1 Hyphomicrobiales bacterium
AAACGAGCGGTCCGCTCAGCGCCAGAGGAACTCGGTGGGCAGAGTGCGTCCGCGTGCTTCCTCGCGGACGACCTGCCAGAAGCGGCGCACTTCCTTGCGGACGTCGTAGCTCTCGATGCCGACGACGCGGAGCATCAGGCCGGCACCGTTGGGCAACGCGCTGACGCCCGAGATGGCGCGGGCTGCTTCGGGCGGGAAGTTCGTGCCGACGCGCTCGCGGATGCGCGCGGCGACCTCGGGCGGCGTCAGGCACATGATGTTGGCGAAGGCGTCATAGCCCGCCATCACCGCCGCGAAGCCCGTCGTCGGATCGCCCTTCTCGACCAGGATCTTCTCGGCGAACAGCTTCCCTCCGTCGGGCCTCTGCACCGCGACCGCCGTCGAGAACAGGTCGCACCCGAACCGCTCGTCGGGGTGATGATGCTTGCGCCCGGTCATCGCCATCTCGCCATAGAGCAGGGTCGCGTCCTCGGCGACGACGATCTCGGTCTGGTTGATGAAGCGAGAGCCGCGATAGGGGATGGTGAAGTCGGGCAGGTATTCGAGATAGGCGCCGCCGGCGAGCGTCACCGTCTGATGCTGAGAGGCGTAGTTGGCGTCCATCTGGTGGATGCGGTTGGCGCCCTGCGAGGTCACCTGGGCGCAAGCCCCCTCGCCGACCGTGATGTCGATCGTGTAGCGGTCGCCCTGGAGGATGCCGCCGCCGACCGAGATGATCGTGCAGATCGGCAGCTCCGGCATCGCCTCGTCCCAGTACAGCGCCTGCTGGACGAGAAGCGGCGCCACCCGGTAGAGGTCGGAGAGGACGGAACGGTCGCCCCGGCGCTCGAAGCCGAGACGCAGCTCGCCGACCTTGCCGGGGCCGGCGGCCCGCATCTGGGCGGGCTCGGTCTGGTAGGCGCGGACCTCGCGTGCGGCGTCGAGGCGCCGGAGAGGCGCGTGCAGCGTCACCGGGTCACTCGGCGGCGGTGGCGGCCGGCTCGGGCTTCACGTCGAAAAGCGCCATGTCCATGATCAGTGCGATCAGCGCGTCGATCCCCTCGCCGGTCTTGCAGTTGGTGAACACGAACGGCTTCTTGCCGCGCATCAGCCGGGAATCGCGGTCCATCACCTCGAGGCTCGCGCCGACGTAAGGCGCAAGGTCCTTCTTGTTGATCACCAGGATGTCCGACTGACAGACGCCGGCGCCGTTCTTCCGCGGGATCTTGTCGCCGGCAGCGACGTCGATGACGTAGATGTAGAAATCGGCGAGCGCCGGGCTGAACGTCAGGGTGAGGTTGTCGCCGCCCGATTCGATCATGATCACGTCGCTGTCGGGATATTTCTCCTCCATCTCCTCGACCGCAGCGATGTTCATCGAGGGGTCCTCGCGCACCGCGGTGTGCGGGCAGGCGCCGGTCTCGACGCCGACGATCTTCTCCTCGACCAGCACGCCCTTCAGCGTGCGCCGTACCTGCTTGGCGTCCTCGGTGGTGACGACGTCGTTGGTGATGATCAGCGGCTTGATGCCCATGTCGATCAGCCGAGGGGTGATGGTCTCGATGATCGCGGTCTTGCCCGACCCGACCGGGCCGCCGATTCCGATTCGCGTGATCTTCTTCATCGTCGCAGTTCCTTCTCCGGCGCGCCGTCTAGTTCATGAACAGCCGGACGTGGGTCGTCGTGTGGTGCGCCACCAGCACGTCGAAGACAGGCGCGAATACGCTCATCTCGTCAAGGGCAAGGTCGCGCACGGCGAGATAGTCGTCCTCGACCCGCTGCTGCACCGCGAAGAGGATGCGCTGCGTGTCGAGATGGTCGATCCGCATCAGCCGGAGCGCGGCGCTCAGGATCATCGATGCGATCCCGTAATTGTGCACGACGAAGGCCTCGGCCTCGCTCGCCCCCATCCGGGCGAACGCGATCGCCTGACCGACCGGAAAGCAGCCCGGCGTGGCCTCCGCCTTGATGTCGGCGAGCAAGCGCGCGAGGCCGGGAAAGTCGCCGATCTTCAGGGCGAGCTCGGCGAATTTCCTGCCCATGCGGGCGAGCATCAGCTGCTGCTCCTCGCCGACCCGGCGGCACAATAATTCGCGATCGGCGGCAACGATTGCGCCATGGTCGCCGGCGCACGCCGCCCGGTGGGCATGGAGGAGTGCGACGCCGTCCATCCGGGCCGCCTGTCGGGTCGCCAGCTCGACGAACTGCCGCAAGCTCGCCGGGTCGGTGACGATTCCCGTCTGCAGCGCCGATTCGAGCCCGTTCGAGAACGCGAAGGCGCCGACCGGCAGCGTCGAATCGGCGAACTGGAGCAGCCGCGCGAGATGCACCATGTCGCGCCGCGCCTCCTGCCCGGATCGGGCGGACATCGTCAGGTCTCCGGCGTGTGCGGATGGTGATGGTGGCCATGGCCGTGATCGTGGTCATGGCCGTGGTCGGCGGGATGGTCGTGCGGGTGATGGTGGTGCGGGGTCGCGTCGGCGCCGGCGAACAGCATGCGCACTTCCTTGGCGGTCAGCTTGGCGGCCACCTCCTCGCCCGGGGCGAAGCGCGAGGTCACGTGCTCGAAGGCATGGGTCCGCATCACCGAGGCCATCACCTTCTGGTCGACCGAGAGCGGCACGTAGACCGTCGTGCCCTTGATCACCGCCGGCCAGTGCTGGTTGCCGAGCCCATGCCCGAGCTCGAAGCTGATGCGCAGGATATCGGCCGGTGCGAGCTTCTCGAGCCCCTCCATCTCGATCACCAGCACCTCCTTGAGCGGCACCTTCGCCACGACGATCAGGTTCCGCGTCTCGTCGAAGTGGAGCACGTCGCCGTCATGCAGGTGCTCGGACCGCGGCAGCGAGATCGCCAGCTCGATCCCGCCCTCCGTCGCCTTGCGGAGGCGACTCTTCGGCGCCTCCCACTGCTCGAGCACGAGGACGTCGACCGCGGCCGCATGGGACCGGTCGTGCCAGACCGGATCGCTCAGGTTGCCGAGCTTCCTTTCGACGAGAATCATGCGTCCTCCCAACCCGTGCGGGGATTTCGGCCGATGGCCGTCGGCGCGCTCCCGCCGACCGTCCGGGCGACGATCGGCGGGAGGCTCGTGCCGAGAACTATAGTCCGCGGCCGCGGACCTCAGCTGAAGAAATAGAGCTGGGCCAGCGGCACGCTCTTTGCCGGCTCCACCGTCGCGTGCTTGCCGTTGACGGTGACGGCGAACGTCTCCGGGTTCACCCGGATGTCCGGCAATGCCGCGTTCCGGACCATCGAGGACTTGCTGACCGTCCGGGTGCCGTACACCGGCATGACGTTGGACGTCAGTTCGTAGCGCTCGACGATGTCGGCCTCGAATGCGGCGTGCGAGGTGAAGGTGACGCGGGTCTTCGGCAGCGCCGAGCCCATCGCGCCGAACATCGGCCGGTAGCGCACCGGCTGCGGCGTCGGCAGCGAGGCGTTGGGGTCGCCCATCAGCGCCCACGAGATCATCCCGCCCTTGATCACCATCTTCGGCTTGGCGCCGAAGAAGGCCGGCTCCCACAGCACGAGATCGGCCATCTTGCCGACCTCGACCGAGCCGATCACCTGGCTGACGCCCTGGGCGATGGCGGGATTGATCGTCACCTTCGAGACGAAGCGGAGCACGCGCTCGTTGTCGTTGCCGGAGCTGTCGCCGTCGTAGGCGCCGGTCCGCACCTTCATCAGATGCGCCGTCTGGATCGCCCGCATCCAGTTCTCGCCGACCCGGCCCATCGCCTGGCTGTCGCTCGACAGGATCGAGATCGCGCCCATGTCGTGGAGCACGTTCTCGGCGGCGATCGTTTCGGGCCGGACGCGGCTCTCCGCGAAGGCGACGTCGGTGGGGATCTTGGGGCTGAGATTGTGACAGATCATCGTCATGTCGAACAGCTCGGCCTGGGAGTTGATCCCGTAGGGCAGGGTCGGGTTGGTCGAGCTCGGCAGGACGTTGGTGAGGCCCGCGACGCGGATGATGTCCGGGGCGTGGCCGCCGCCTGCCCCCTCGGTGTGGTAGGTGTGGATCGTCCGGCCCTCGAACGCGGCGATCGTGTTCTCGACGAATCCCGCTTCGTTGAGCGTGTCGGTGTGGATGCAGACCTGGATGTCGTATTCGTCGGCGACGGTCAGCGCCGTGCGGATGGCTTCGGGCGTGCTGCCCCAGTCCTCATGGATCTTGAGGCCCATCGCGCCGGCATGGATCTGCTCCTCCAGCGGCCGCGGCGCCGAGCCGTTGCCCTTGCCGAGGACGCCCGCATTGACCGGCCAGCCGTCGAACGCACGCAGCATCATCTCGATGTTCCACGTGCCCGGCGTGATGGTCGTGCCGTTGGTCCCGTCGCTGGGCCCGATGCCGCCCCCGAACAAGGTCGTGACGCCGTTGCTCAGCGCCGCCTCCGCCTGCTGCGGCGAGATGAAATGGACGTGCGCGTCGATGCCGCCGGCGGTCAGGATCAGGTGCTCGCCGGAGATCGCGTCGGTGCCCGGGCCCAGGGCGAGGCCCAGGCTGACGTCCGACATGATCGCCGGATTGCCGGCCTTGCCGATGCCGCAGATCAGCCCGTTCTTGATGCCGACGTCGGCCTTGATGATGCCGAGGACGCCGTCGACGATGGTGACGTTGGTGATCACCAGGTCCGGCGCGCCGGCGGCGCTGGTGAGCTCGTTGTCGTAGCCCATCCCGTCGCGGAGCGTCTTGCCGCCGCCATAGACGGCCTCCTCGCCGTAGACGCGCAGGTCCTTCTCGATCTCGATGAACAGGTCGGTGTCGCCGAGCCTGATCTTGTCGCCCGTGGTGGGACCATACAGGTCCGAATATTGCCGCCGTGAAAGTGTGGCCATCTCGGAATCCGTTCCTTCTTCCTGCCTGCCGCCGCGTCTACGGCTTGTTCTTGAAGCCGTAGCGGGTCACGCGCTCGAGCGCGTCCGCCAGGCGCGGGCGATAATCGTCGTAGCTCTCATCCCCGACCCAGCCGTTGACCAGGCCGTTGAAGCCGAGCACCCGCTGCTTGCCCTGGTAGGGCACCAGCGTGACCTCCTTCTCGTCGCCCGGCTCGAAGCGGAGCGCCGTAGTCGCCGGGATGTCGAGTCGCTTGCCGAACGCCTCGCCGCGATCGAACTCGAGCGCCGCGTTCACCTCGAAGAAGTGATAGTGCGAGCCGACCTGCACCGGACGGTCCCCGGTGTTGCGGACCTTCAGAACCGTGGTCGGATAGCCGGCATTGATCTCGATGTCCCCGGCGGCGAGCGCCAGCCCCCCCACCGGAGTCTTGTTGTCAGCTTCAGCCATGACAGTCCCTTTCGACTACGAGATGGGGTTGTGCACGGTGACGAGGCGGCTGCCGTCGGTGAATACCGCCTCGACCTGCACATACGGGATCATCTCGACCACGCCTTCCATGACGTCGTCACGGGTGACGACCTTCCGGGCGAGCGCCATCACCTCTTCCACGGTCTTGCCGGCCCGCGCCCCGTCGAGGGCCGCAACCGAGATGAGCGAGACCGCTTCCGGGTGGTTGAGCTTCAGCCCCTCGTCCTTGCGCCGCTGCGCCACCTGCGCCGCCATGTAGACCAGCAGCTTGTCGATCTCGCGTGGTGTGAAATGCATTGGCACTCTCCTCAATCGACCGGCCCGGTTGACCTCTCGCAGAGGGCACCGGCCTGACACGTTCCGTTCGTGGGGACATGGACTCTAGCGGCGACGGTATCCTCGGGAACGCGCCGCCATCGACTCCCCGTCAAGCGCCCCGGGGAAAAAGGCAAGACGGGCGTCTCGCCTCCATCCTACCGCCGCGGCCCGATTCGGAGAGTCGCCGATCACGGCGCGTTCGCACCTCGCCATTTCGTCGATTTTTCCCAGCCCTCATCTCGCACATGCCATGCATTCAAGGCGAGTTCCGGAAGCAGATCAATATCCAATATGGGGGGATGATCGCGTCGCTTGGACACACTCTCAGATTTTGGGCCGCGACACCGGTTCCGCCGTGCCGATGCCGAAGACGTCGGCGGCCGTTCGGCTATGACGCGGCCGGCGCTCCGCTCGCCAGAAGCCGGCGGGCCCGCTCCACGACCGGATAGTCGATCATCGCTCCGTCGACGACGAGGGCCGCAGCGCCCTCGCGCTCCGCCTTCAAGAAGGCGGCGATCACCTTGCGGGCCTGCTCCAGCTCCGCCGCCGAAGGCGTGAAGACCTCGTTGACGATGGGCACCTGCGCGGGATGGATGCAGGCCTTGCCGCCGAAGCCGGCGGCGCGCGCGTTGATCGCCGAGTTGCGGAGCTTCTCGGCATCCTGGAGGTCGAGGATCGGGGTGTCGAGGGGCGGCAGAATCCCGGCGACGCGCGAGGCGAGCGCGAGCGCAAAGCGCGCCTGGGCGAGCACTCCCGTTTCGGCGTCCAGATCGAGGTTCATGTCGAGGCCGAGATCCGCGGCTCCGAGCATGAGCCGCGTCACCCGCTTGACCGCGCGGGCGATCGGTTCCGCCGCGGCAACCCCCCTCCCCGTCTCGATGATCGGAAGGAGCTCGATGCTGCCTTCCGGCACGCCGCGGCGGCGCTCGACCTGGGCGAGGATCCAGTCGGCGATGTGAAGGTCGCTCGCCGCCCCGACCTTCGGCAGCATGACCCCGGTCGGCACCGCCGCACCGATCTCGAGCAGCTCGTCCAGCGCCGAGGGCGTGGAGAGCGCATTGATGCGCACATAGGTCGGAAGCCCTGGCGGCTCCCGGAGCGCTTCGACGAGCGCGGCGCGCGCCCTCGCCTTTTCCTGCAAGGGAACCGAGTCCTCGAGGTCGAGGATCAGGGCGTCGGCCCCGCTGGCGAGGGCCTTGGGCAGCTTGGCCAACGTGGTCGCCGGCACAAAGAGATAGGAGCGGAGCATGTTCTTCGTTTCCCCAAGCGCGTCTTGCTACCCTGCCCGCGTCCAGCCACGCCGTTCGGAGGACGAGCGTATCCGGCGCCCGATTGCCGGAACAGGAAATATCCGGCCCGCGTCGGCCATGCCGAAAAAGCATGGATATCACGTACGAGTCACCGGCGGAGATCATCGCATCGATGGTCTCCGCCGTGAATCTCGGGACTGCTACTCGACTGCCGCGACCGCTTGCCTGGCGCCCGCCCCGGCGGCGCTTTCAGCATCGAAGGTCAGCCGCCGGTCGCCGTCCTCGTCCCTGATCCTGGTCGGCAGTCCCATGCGGTCGAGGAGGGCGAGAAACGGGCGCGGCGGCAGCTCCTCGACGTTCGCCATCGTCCCCACGTCCCAGGCGCCGCCGGCGATGAGGATCGCCGCCGCCGCCGCCGGGACCCCGGCGGTATAGGAGATCGCCTGGCTGCCGACTTCGCGATAGGCCTCGGCATGGTCCGTGATGTTGTAGAGGACCACCTCGCGATGCCGGCCATCCTTCCTGCCCTTCACCACGTCGCCGATCCAGGTCTTGCCGGTATAGTCCGGCGCCAGCGACGCCGGATCGGGGAGCACCGCCTTGACCACCTTCAACGGCACCACGTCCTGGCCCTCGGCGGTCGTCACCGGCTCCACCGACAGGAGTCCGAGGTTCTTGAGCACCTCGAACACGGCGATGTATCGCGCGCCGAAGCCCATCCAGAAGCGGATGTCCGGCACGCCGAGATTCCTGGCCAGCGAATGGATCTCGTCGTGGCCGGTGAGATAGGTGGCGCGATCGCCGACCTCGGGGAGACTCCAGGTCTTCTGGACCTCGAACATCTCGTTCGCCGTCCACTGGCCATTCTGCCAGGTCCAGACCTGCCCCGTGAACTCGCGGAAATTGATCTCCGGATCGAAGTTGGTGGCGAAGTAGCGGCCGTGGTCGCCGGCATTGACGTCGACGATGTCGATCGAGTCGATCGTGTCGAAATACTCGTCGCGTGCCAGGCGCGCATAGGCGTTGACGACGCCGGGATCGAACCCCGCGCCGAGCACCGCGGTCACGCCCGCCTTGGCGCATTCCGACCGCCGCGGCCATTCGTGGTTGGCGTACCACGGCGGCGGCTCGCAGACCTCGAGCGGGTCCTCGTGGATGGCGGTATCGATGTAGGCCGCGCCGGTGGCGATGCAGGCGGACAGGATCGACATGTTCAGGAAGGCGGAGCCGACATTGATGACGATCCGGCTGTTCGTCGCCCGGATCAGGTCGGCGGTGCGCTCCACGTCGAGCGCATTGAGGCGGTGCGCCATCAGCCGTCCCGGCGTCTTGAGGCTGCCTTTCTCATGGATCGAGCGGACGATCGCCTCACACTTGGCGAGCGTACGCGATGCGATGTGGATGTCGCCAAGCGCGTCGTTGTTCTGCGCGCACTTGTGAGCGACGACGTGGCCGACGCCACCGGCACCGACGATCAGCACGTTCCTCTTCATTTTGGCCGAGGCCTCCTTTCGCGTTCGGTTGAAGTCGGGGGGTTTGTCATGACAGGCTCGATCGGTAGTCCTCGTACGAGAACCTGCGGACCACCCGCGTGCTGCCGTCGAGCTCGCGCACGACGATCGACGGCATCTGCACACCGTTGAACCAGTTCTTCTTGACCATGGTGTAGCCGGCCGCATCCGCGATCGAGATGCGGTCGCCCGGGCTCAGCGCGCGGTCGAAGGCGAACTCGCCGAACACGTCGCCGGCGAGGCACGACTTGCCGCAGATCATGTAGCGGTGGGGCCCCGCATCGGGTTCGATCCGGGCGCTCTCGCGATAGATCAGGAGATCGAGCATGTGCGCCTCGACCGAGCTGTCGACGACGGCGAGGTGCTTGCCGTTGAACAGCGTGTCGAGCACCGTCACCTCCAGCGTCGTGCTGTTGGTGACGGCAGCCTCTCCCGGCTCGAGATAGACCTGCACGCCGTAACGTTCCGAGAAGGCTTTCAGCCGCTCGCAGAACCGCGCGATCGGATAGCCTTCGCCGGTGAAGTGGATGCCGCCGCCGAGGCTCACCCAGTCGACGTTCGGGAACAGCGCGCCGAACTTCGCCTCGACCTGGTCGAGCAGGCGCTCGAACAGGTCGAAATCCGCATTCTCGCAATTGTTGTGGATCATCAAGCCGTCGAGCCGGTCGATCACCGACGCGACCCGATCGGGATCGGATTCGCCCAGGCGGCTGAACGGCCGGGCCGGATCCGCCAGCTCGAAGCTCGACGAGCTCACCTCCGGGTTGAGCCGCAATCCGCGGCCGAGCGCCGCCGACCGCCCGGCGAAGCGCTCGAGCTGCGAGATCGAGTTGAAGATGATCTTGTCCGCGCTCGCCATCACCTGGTCGATCTCGTGATCGGCGAAGGCGACGCTGTAGGCGTGGGTCTCGCCGCCGAACGTTTCGCGTCCGAGCCTGACCTCGTAGAGCGAGGACGACGTCGTGCCGTCCATGTAGTCGCGCATCAGGTCGAAGACCGACCACGTCGCGAAGCACTTGAGCGCCAGCAGGACCTTCGCCCCGGACCGCTTCCGGACATCGTCGATGACCTGCAGGTTGCGCAGGAGTCCCTGCTTGTCGATCAGGTAATAGGGAGTCTGGATCATCGAACCCTGTGCCTTTGGAGATCATCGCGTTCGCCATCCGGCCGGGCCGCGCGCGGCCCGGTGGAAGACGGCGTCATGAGCGAGTTGGCCGGAACATCCGACGCCGGGCCATGTCGATCGATCGGTCCGGTCCCGGCCTCGCAGCCGCACCGCGACGGGCGGGGATCGAGGACGAACGACTACGATGACGTGGGGACGAGGGCCGATCCGGCACCGAGGGTGGGCGCTTTCGCGCTGTTTCCACCCCGCTTTCTCTCGGCCCGGAGCAGGTCGGCGACCGCGAAGGCGGCAAGGCCGAATCGATGGCTCGCGTCGGCGCAGATTGCCTCGGCGCGCGCGCTCACCGCACGCGGAGCAAGGAATTCTTCCGTTTGGGAGGCAATCAGTACAACTGAACCCATCCCCAATTGGAAGAGGGCGTCATGAGACATACCATCCTCCCAACCAGCAGATGAAAAGCCTGCTTCAGGCGACACCCGACGTTATAGCATCACTGGAAATATATTCAACACCAGCGGATCTTGAAGCCCGTCCCCGCGACATTCGCCGATTCTCCGTTCAACGTGGACCAGCGACAGCAGAACTCCGGCACAAGCCCGCCAATCTCGTGGGCCGTTGCTGTGACCCTCGTCCCGGGCGACGACGGCGAGATCCGAACGCGGCTTCGATGCGCCATCCGGCCGCCGGCGATCGTTTCCCAAATTCGGCCAAGTCTCTGCTATGATGGAGGAAGAGCCAACGAGGATCGGGTGAGATGCGCGAAAGCGTCATCCGCGACAGACATTCACTTCGCTCAGGTCGCCTGATCGCAGGCGCGTAGCCCCTGGCGCGGCGTCACGGAGACGCACGCCGGGGCCAGGGGACGGTCCTTCCACGCAAGCGGATCTAACCTCGGTGCACCGTGCTCCACGGTGCGGCGGAGAAGTGTCATGTCAAAGCCCGTTCGTTGCCTTCTGACGGCGAGGGACTTCAGCACCCTCGAAATGCTGCTCGAGCGAGAGGGCCGCCACGACGAAACCTTCCTTCGTCTGCTGCGGCGGAAGCTGTCGACGGCGACGGTCGTATTCCAGGACGACATCGCGCCTGAGGTCGCCACCATCGACAGCCGGATCGAGTTCACCCGCGATCGGAGCGTTCGCGAGGACGGCATCCTCGTCCATGCGCCGGAGAATGCGCTTGCCGGCCGCGCGCTTCCCGTCACGACATTGCGCGGCCTGGCACTGCTGGGACTGACGGCAGGCGAATCGATCGTCATCGAGGAGCCGGACGGCAGCTACGAGGAGCTCCAGCTCGACCGGGTCTCCCGCCA
>JBIQKL010000007.1:39583-52150 GCA_044506555.1 Hyphomicrobiales bacterium
TCGAGGAGCCGGACGGCAGCTACGAGGAGCTCCAGCTCGACCGGGTCTCCCGCCAGCCGGCCCCCGAGCGCAGCACGCAAGCGCGGCAACCCGCACCCGCCGCTGCCTCCTCGGTGGTGGCGTTCGTGGCGCGTCGGAAGCCGGCACGGTCACGGGACGTGGCGCCGGTGGACCCGGACGACGACGATCCGGGACCCCGCGCCGCGTAGAGCGGCGCTATGTCTCCTTCGGGTCCTCGGGCCCGCGACCCGCCGCCAGCGGGTCGCGCCCCTCCAGACGGTCGCGGTAGAGCGTCGCCTGTACCAGGAGCAGGAGGGTGACCGGCGTGGTGACCGTCACGAAGATGCCGATCAGGATCTCATGGACCACCGGCCGCGTCTCGCTCACCGAGAAGTAGATCATCGACGCCGCGAGGATGCTCGCCATCCCGAGCGTGGCGCCGAGCGTCGGGGCATGGACGCGCTCGTAGAAGCTCTTCATCCGCAGGAGTCCGAACGACCCGATCAGCGTCAGGGCGGAGCCGAGCAGGATGAGGGCGGAGGTGAGCAGCGCCGCCCAGCCGGGAAGATCCTGAAGCGTCGTCATTCGATGACCTCCCCGCGCATCAGGAACTTCGCCATCGCCGTGGTCGCGACGAAGCCGAGGAGGCCGATCACCAGCGCCGCCTCGAAATAGAGCGTCGTCCCCGATCCGATGCCGAACACCAGCAGCAGCAGCATGGCATTGACGTAGAGCGCATCCATGGCGAGCACGCGGTCTTGCGCGCGCGGCCCGCGCAGGATGCGGAACGTGGCGGAGATCATCGCCAGGGCGAGGAAGATCTGGCCGATGACCAGGGAAAACGCAAGGATCGATGCGGTCATTCGAAAATCTCCATCAGCCTGCGTTCGTAGCGTGTCTTGATGATCTCGGCCCAGTCGTCGTCGTCCGCCAAGTCGAGCACATGGATCGTGAGCAGGCCGGTCTCGGGATTGTGCGTGACCCAGCTCGTTCCCGGCGTCGCGGTGATGATGCAGGCCAGTGCCGCGAGCCCGTAGCTGGAGCGGAGCCGCAAGGGAATGTTCACGAAACCGGGGCGCCTGGCCGGATGGTTCCGCACCAGGACCCACACCACCTTGGCGTTCGATCGCACCACGTCGACGGCAACCGCGCCGAGCAGGCGCGCGACCGCGGTCGGCCGCCGAACCCGCGCCGAGGGAACATCGAGCCAGCCCAGGAACACCGGACCGAGCAGGCCGAAGAGGACGGCGAGCAGGAGCTGGCCCGGCGTCAGGCTCTGGTTGAGCAGGAGCCACGTCCCCGCCAGTATCAGCGAGGCAAAGGGGTATGGCAGGAGGCGCCTCATTCGCCCCCTCCCCCGATCTCGGTCTCCAGCGGGGCATCGGACGCCTGGACCTGTCCGCTCACCGACCGGAGGCCGTCGGCGGTCGCCTCCATGAAGCGCATGGTGGGCCCGGCCTCGACGGTCATGACCACGCACAGCATGAGGAGCGCCATCACCGGGGCGAGCTCGATCAGCTGGACATGCGGGACCTCGCGTTCGATCGGCGCCCACAACGAACGGATGCCGGCACGCACCATCGCGACGATGGTGACGAACCCCGACAGCAGGATGACGACGAGGAGCACCCAGCTGTCCGGCGAGATCGACGCGACGCCGGCGGATGCGGAGCCGTCGAGGGAACCGGCCAGGATCGCGAACTTGGCGACGAAGCCCGACAGCGGCGGCATGCCCGCCAGCAGCAGGGCGCAGGCGATGAAGGCGATGCCGAGCACCGCGAGGATGGCCGGCACCGCGACCCCGGGGTCGCTCTCCTCGCCCGGCTCTTCGCGGTCGTCGAGGCCATAGGCCTCGAGTGTGACGGCGAGGACGTCGTCGGCCGGCGCACGGCCGCGCTCGATCAGCTCGATCAGCAGGAAGAAGGCGCCGATCGCGAGCGTCGAGCTGACCAGATAGAACAGCGCCGGGCCGACGATGCCCGGATCGCCGGTGCCGAGGACGGCGAGCAGCGTCCCCGACGAGACCAGCACGCTGAAGGCGTTGAGCCTGCTCAGTTCCTGCGAGGCCAGCATGCCGAGAGCCGCGAACAGCACGGTCGCGGCGCCGCCGGCGACGAGCCAGCCCGCTCCGAACAGCACCGACCCGTCGGTCTCCGGTCCGGTCAGGATCGACCCGACGCGGAGCACCGCATAGATTCCGACCTTGGTCATGATCGAGAAGAGGGCGGCGACCGGCGCGCTCGCCGCGGCGTAGGTGCTCGGCAGCCAGAAGCCGAGCGGCCACATCGCCGCCTTCACCAGAAAAGCGATCCCGAGGATGCTTGCGCCGATCTCGAGAAGCACGCGCTCGCCGGCGGCGAGATCGGGAATGCGCCGGGCGAGGTCCATCATGTTGAGCGTGCCGGCGCTGCCGTAGATCAGGCTGACGCCGATCAGGAACACGAACGAAGCAGCGAGGTTGATCGCGATGTAATGGAGCCCCGCCCTGACGCGCGTGTGTCCGGAACCGTACAGCGCGAGGCCGTAGGAGGCGGCGAGCAGAACTTCGAAGAAGACGAACAGGTTGAACAGGTCGCCGGTGAGGAAGGCCCCGTTCAGGCCCATCAGCAGGAACTGGAACAGCGGATGAAAATAGCTGCCGGCGCGATGCCAGCGCGCCAGCGAGAAGACGAGGGTGGCGCAGCCGAGGATCGCCGTCAGAAGCACCATCAGGCTCGACAGCCGGTCGGCGACCAGCACGATCCCGAACTCCGCCGGCCAGTCGCCGAGACGGTAGATCCTCACCGTCCCCTCGTCGGAGCCGGCAGCGGTGACGACGAGGCTCACGGCCACCGCCAGCAGGGCGAACGTCGCCACCAGATTGATGGCGACGAGTACCGGACGATGGCGGCCGTCGAACAGCAGCATCAGCCCGCCGGCCACCAGCGGCAGGAGGATCGGCGCGATGATCAGATGATCGCTCGCCGTCATCATCCGCCACCCTCGCGGCCGTCGACATGGTCGCTCCCGCTCAGGCCCCGTGATGCCAGCAGCACCACGAGGAAGAGCGCGGTCATGGCGAAGCCGATCACGATGGCGGTCAGCACCAGCGCCTGCGGCAGGGGATCGACGTAGCCGGAGATGTCCGATCCGGCGTCGGGATCGAGCACCGGCGGGGCGCCGATCCGCAGGCCCTGCACGCTGAAGATGAAAAGGTTGACGGCATAGGACAGGAGCGACAGGCCGATGATCACCTGGAACGTGCGCGGCCGGAACAGCAGCCAGATGCCCGATCCGGCGAGCACGCCGATGGCGAGGGAGACGACGAGCTCCATCAGACGGCCTCCTCTTCGACCGGCGCCGGGTTGGGGCGGTTACCCGATCGAGGGGCGCGCAGCGACTGGTGGGCGAGCGCGATCAGCACGAGCACCGTCGCCCCGAGCACCAGCGCGAAGACCCCGAGATCGAACAGGAGCGCACTCGCCATCGGCACCTTGCCGAGCACCGGCAGTTCGACATAGGCGAAGGCGGAGGTGAGGAACGGACGCCCGAACCACACCGCACCCGTACCGGTTGCGGCCGCGATCAGGAGGCCCGCGCCGATCCAGCGCACCGGCAGGACGCGGAGGCGCGCCTCGACCCAGCGGGCGCCGCCCGCCATGTACTGCACGATGAAGGCGATGGCGAAGGTCAGGCCGGCGATGAAGCCGCCGCCGGGCAGATCGTGGCCGCGCATGAACAGGAACACGGCCATCATCGCGATCACGGGAAACAGGAGACGCATGATCAGCCCGGGCACCAGCATGTAGTGGGCCGAGAGCGGCTCCTTGCCGACGTCGTAGCGGTCGGCGTCGAAGCGGTCCTGGAACCGCTTCTGCTCGGGGTCGTCGAGGCTGTCGCGGGCCGGCCGGAAACGGCGGAGGAGGCCGTAGACGGTGATCGCGGCAATGCCGAGGACCGTGATCTCGCCGAGGGTGTCGAAGCCGCGGAAATCGACGAGGATGACGTTGACGACGTTGCGTCCGCCGCCCTCGGTATAGGCGCGTTCGAGGAAATTGCTGGCGATGCTGTCCTCGAGCGGCCAGTTCATCACGGCATAGGCGATCGCCGCGAGACCGGCGCCGCCGACGAGCGCGATGACCAGGTCGCGGGTCCGCCGCAACGGGGCGCGCGTCGATGCGTCGGGGTCGATGCCCTCGACGCGCTTGGGCAGCCAGCGCAGGCCGAGCAGCAGCAGCACGGTGGTGACGATCTCGACCAGGAGTTGGGTGAGCGCGAGGTCGGGGGCCGAGAACCAGGCGAAGGTGATGCAGGTCGCAAGGCCGGCGCCGCCGGAGAAGACGACGGCGGCGAGCCGGTGATACTTGGCCTGATAGGCCGCCCCGATCGCGCATCCCGCGCCGACGATCCAGACCAGCGCGAAGGCCGCGGCGGGCGTGTCGGGCAGGACGAATTCGAGGAAGCCGGGACGGAAATAGAGGGACCAGACCGCCGCGAGGATGGTGACCATCACCAGCAGGCGCATCTGGGGCTGGAGCCGGTTGGTGCCGACCACCTGTTCGAGCGTGCGCGCCCAGCGCCACGAGACCAGGACGACGGCCCGCTCGAACAGGCGCTTGCCCGCGAATCTGCGGAGAACCGGAGCGCCCTCGATGTTGCCCGAGAGATAACGCTGGAGCGCCATGTAGATGCCGGTGCCGCCGGCGAGCGCGATGATGCTCATCAGCAGCGCCGGCGTGACGCCGTGCCAGACCGCCAGGCTGTAGCTCGGGGTGTACGGTCCCAGCGCGCCGTGGACCGCGATCGCGAGAAAGCCGCCGACGGTGAACGCCGGGGCGATTCCGACCAGCACGCAGGCCAGCACCAGGAGCGCCACCGGCAGGAGCATCCAGAACACCGGATCGTGCGGCTGTCGCGGCAGGTCGGTCGCCGGCGGCCCGAAGAACACCTGGTGGATCAGCCGCAGCGAATAGGCGACGCTGAACATGCCGGCCAGCGTCGCGAGGTAGGGCAGCGCGTGGTCGATGATCGTGTCGACATGGGATTCGATCGTCTCGGCGAAGAACATCTCCTTGGACAGGAAGCCGTTGAGCAGCGGCACCCCGGCCATCGCCGCGGCGGCCACGGTGGTCAGCGCCGCCGTGACCGGCATGACCCTGTAGAGGCCGCCCAGTCGCCGGATGTCGCGCGTCCCCGCCTCGTGGTCGATGATCCCCGCCCCCATGAACAGCGAAGCCTTGAAGGTCGCATGGTTCAGGATGTGGAAGATCGCCGCGACCGCGGCAAGCGGGCTGCCGAGGCCGAGCAGCAGGGTGGTCAGCCCCAGGTGGCTGATGGTCGAATAGGCCAGAAGGCCCTTCAGGTCCTGCTGGAACAGGGCGAGAAACGCGCCGACCAGCAGCGTCGTGATCCCCACCGGCACGAAGATCCAGAACCAGTATTCATGCCCCGACATCGCCGGCCACAGCCGCGCCAGGAGAAACACCCCGGCCTTCACCATGGTCGCCGAATGGAGGTAGGCCGAGACCGGCGTGGGCGCCGCCATGGCGCGCGGCAGCCAGACGTGGAACGGGAACTGTGCGCTCTTGGTGAATACGCCGAGCGCGACCAGGATCAGGGTCAACGGGTAGAGGGGATCGGCGACGATCTTGGGGCCGGCGACGAGCACGTCGTCGAGGTCGAAGCTGCCCACGATATGCCCGAGCAGAAGCATCCCGGCGAGCAGGCACAGGCCGCCCGCCGCGGTCACGGTCAACGCGATCCGCGCGCCGTCACGAGCACCCTGGTTGTGGTGCCAATAGCCGATGAGCAGGAACGAGAAGAGGCTCGTCAGTTCCCAGAACAACACGATCTGGATGAGATTGCCCGACAGGACGATGCCCAGCATCGCCCCCATGAACGCAAGAAGAAGCGCGAAGAACCGGCGAATCGGGTCGGTCTGCGGCATGTAGTACCGCGAATAGAGGACGATCAGCACGCCGATCCCGCCGATGATCACGACGAAGAACCAGGCGAGGCCGTCGAGTCGCAGGACGAAATTCAGGCCGAACTCGGGAAGCCACGGGAACTCGGCGCGGACCACGCCGGAATCCGACACCGCTGTCCGCAATCGCAGGCCGAGCACGAGGACCCCGAGCGCGACGATCCCGGCCGACCAGGCCTCGAGATTCCGCGCGTTCCGCGGCAGGAACGCAACGAGGAGACCACCGACAAAGGGGAGGACGATGATGGCGGTCAGGAGCAAAGCATCGTCCGACATCATCGGTGGGAAGGCTCTCAGTTGGGTTGACGCGCGCGCAAGCCTCGCTCAATTTCATCCATTATGGTTGACTCTCCCGGCCGAAAGCAATGGCTAAGGCTATGAATCTATGCCCCGAACAGTGTCGCGCCGCGCGCGCGCTGCTCAACTGGACGCAGGAGCAGCTCGCCAATCTCGCCGGTGTCTCGCGGAGCACGGTCCGCGACTTCGAGTGCAACCGGCACGAGCTCCAGCGTGGCTCCGAGGCCCTCGTCGTCGCGACGCTGGAGCGTGCCGGGATTCGCTTCCTTCATGGCAGTCGCGACGGCCCGGGCGTGCGCCTGCGTCGGGTGCACGGCAAGGCCTGACACGATGCCGTTCAGCGGCGCACCTCCAGCAGCCGGACCACGCGCGGCCGGCCGTGCCGGTCGAGCCAGCCGATGCGCTGCCCTTCCGACAGCCCGATCAGGGCGGAGCCGACTTCGCTGAGCACCGACATCGTGCCGCTCGCGGGCCGTCGGCCGTTCGCGACGAGCACGACGTCGCGGATTGCCCCGCTCCGCTCGTCGAGGTAGCGTGCCGGCGACTTCAGGGCGAGGCAATCCCTCGGCGCCTTCGCGGCCGGTACGATGCGCGCGCGGTGCATCTCGTTGGCGAGGCGATACGCCGCCTCGACCTGTCCGTTTCCGATCGCCTCGGCGACCGTGTTGGAGAGGATCGTCAGATCCTCGTGCGTGATGGTTATTTCGGGCAAGAGCTCCATTCTTCAGTTTCCATAGGTTGTGGCGCGAGCCGCGGCAGCGGCTCGCTCGCCTCGGGCGCCGATCCGGCGTCCTGACTATCTTCCCACCGACCGCCTGACCGGCGGCTGCCTGCCGAGCTCAGCGACCGACGATACGGACTGCTGCGGAAGCTTCGGCTGCTTCGGCTTCTTCGGTTCGCGATTTCCCTTGCGGTTCTTCTTTCCCATCTTCCGATTCCTTGTCGTCGGATCCGTCCGTCGCGCAAGGCGCATGTCGGCCCCACGACCTGACGGTGACCGGGGTTCGAACGGTTCCGAAGCGGTATGGACTGCCCGCCGTCCGACGCCGGTCACCGACGTATCGGTCCGGCGCCCTTCAAGGCGTAGGGAGGATCAAGCGGGCGGCACGGGGTCCTGGCCCGGTCGCGCGAAGGCGCGCCAAGCCAGGCTAACGGCGTGAGAGCCGAAAGCCCGTGTGGAAGAAACCAGCAGAGAGAGAATTCCTGATCATGGTCCACATATCATCGGACACTTGGACCGAAAAGTCAAACGGCCGCAGTCTGCCTTTGCGCCGTTGAATTCACCTGAGTTCAACGCTATCTTGCAAGGTATGCTGCAACGACTTCCAGATTTCAGACGAGCGCCACCCCGGAAAAAGCATGGCTTTACCCGGTACGGACGTTCGACGGCTTACTGAAGACGCAAACGACTCCGTTCCGGGTCTTCCGAACAGGAATGAACACCGTGCTCGTGACGCCGGCATTCCCGGCGCACCTGGGAGTCTTTTGCCATGACCATTCGTCTCAGATCGCTTTCCTGCGACCATTGCCTTCGCAGCCTGCCGCTGGCCGCGGTCCGCTGCCTGTGGTGCTTCCGGCCGGTCCGCTCGCTGCGGACGCCGCCGGCGCTCGCCAGGCCGCCGATGCGGTGGCCGGCGCCGGGCGCTGCGCACGGATGGCGATGAACCTCCGACGCGGCCCATCGCCCATGCGAGGCGGCAGCGTTCCGGACGTCAGGACAGGGTGAAGACGTAGACGAGGCCGATGGCGAGCGACCCGAAGGCAAGGGACACGGGGATGATCGCCACCTGCACGAACGCCGAGCTGCCGCTGACCCGCCCGTAGATCGTGTCGAAGTTGCCGCGGACGAACTCGGCGAGCGTCGGGCGCTCGGACGAGGCGCCATGCCTCGCGGCGGTGCGGAGCATGAAGTACGGAATGCCGAAAAAGACCGCGCCATATACCGTGCTGATGGTTATCGAGAGCGCTGCCGACACGTCGCCGGCGAATGACAGCCAGAAGCTGGCGAGGATCCCGACGTACCCCGCCACCGCGAGCGCGGGCGCGGCAACCGGCAGGACCGTCGCGACCGGCAGATTGTGGCTTCGGTCCGGCAGGTGCCCGTGCTCCACAGCCTCCGACACCGGCGACCCCGCACGATCGGCAATCTTGGATGCACTTGTCATCTCAGCACCTAAACCAATATTGAAGATACATGTTATCCTATGCCCTGCCGCATCGGCGAAGCCACTCGACAATTCGACGCAGGGCCGCTACGCACGGCGGCTGTCGACGCGCACGCGATCGTCGCGTTCGGACCGCCGCTCGGCAAAGCAGTTGAGCGAATGCCTCTTTCGCGATGAGACCGGGAGAAACCTCGTGCGCCTCACCGTCTATACGGACTACGCCTTGCGGCTCCTCATGTACCTGGCGCTCAAGGACGACCGGCTGGCGACCGTCAACGACGTCGCCGACAGCTACGGCATCTCCCGGAACCACCTGATGAAGGTCGCGCACCAGCTCGGCGTCGCCGGCTATGTGGAGACGGTCCGCGGCCGCGGCGGCGGGTTGCGGCTCGCCCGTTCCCCGGCGTCGATCGGCCTTGGCGACGTCGTCCGGCGAACCGAGCCGGATACGTCGCTGGTGCCGTGCTTCAAGCCGGTTGACGCGCCCTGCGCGATCCGCCGCTGCTGTGTCCTGCAGCGCGCCCTGGAAAAGGCGCGCCTCGCCTTCTTCGAGGTCCTCGACGGCTACACCCTCGAGGACCTGGTCAAGCCGCGCACGAACCTCCAGCAACTGCTGGCGATCGCGCCGATGGCTTCGGCCGTGCCGGCGGAGTAGGGGCCGCTTCGCGAGGCGCTTTTCCCGCCTATCCTCGCCGACTTTTCGAATTTCTCCGGGAACGCATTTTTTGCGCCCGACGCCGCGGCGCAAGAAGCGAAGATGTGCGGATTGCGACGATCCCGGAAAATTAGTCTCATTGCTTCAACGATGCAAAATATTTGCATCATCTACCCAAAATCATTCGTTTGCATCCCGGCATCCGGCGCTGCGAGAAGCGGGTGAATTCGCCAATCCCGGCCGGCTGCCCTGCCCCGTCCACCAGCGGTCGACGGGGCCTCGAAAGCGGCTGTGCGCCCGTACGGATGCAGGCAACATGACGGAAATGACGATCTCCCCGCCCGGACTCGGGACGGAACAATGGCAGAAGATCAGTGCGCTGGCGGTGTCGCTCACGCCGGAGCAGGCGATATGGATCAGCGGCTATTTCGCCGGCATCGGCCATCAGGCGCGACGGGGCGCCGGCGTGGAAGCACCGCTCCTCCCGCCCCCCATCCCCTCGCCTCCGGCGCCGGTCGATGCCGCATCCCGTACGCTGACGATCCTGTTCGGCAGCGAGACCGGCAACAGCGCCGCACTCGCCCGGCTCCTGTCGGACGCCGCGCGGAAGCAGGGGGTCGAGCCGACGCTCGCCGACATGGCCGACTACAAGGTCCGGAAGCTCAAGGACGAGCGCGACCTCCTGGTGATCACCAGCACCCATGGCGAGGGCGATCCGCCGCTGTCCGCCAAGCCGTTCTTCGAGTTCCTCGAAAGCCGGAAGGCGCCGCGCCTCCGGGACCTGCGCTTCGCGGTGCTCGCCCTCGGCGATTCGACCTACGAGCAATATTGCGGCGCCGGCCGGCGGCTCGATGAGCGGCTCGCCGAGCTCGGCGCGGCGCGGATTGCGGCGAGGGTCGACTGCGACGTCGACTACGACGACGATGCCGCGAAGTGGATCGGGTCGATCGTCGCCGGACTCAAGCCTGCGACATCCTCGAGCGTCGCCGCCGCCGCCACGTCAAGCGCCGCGGCTCCGGTCGCCGCGTCGAGCCACGACAAGCGCAATCCGTTCCAGGCCGCCGTCATCGACAATTTCGTCCTCACCGGACGCGGGTCGAGCAAGGAGACGCGCCACGTCGAGCTCTCGCTCGACGGCTCAGGCCTCGAATTCAGGCCGGGCGACGCGCTCGGCATCCTGCCCCGCAACGACCCCGCCGTGGTCGACGCCCTGATCGCCGCGCTCGGCCTGCCCTCCGAGACGACGGTCAGCCTGAAGGAGCGGAGCATGCCGCTCGGCGAGGCGCTGTCGTCGGCCCTCGAGATCACCGCCGCCACGCCGCGCTTCGTCGATCATTGGGCCGAGCTGTCCGGCGCCGGCGAGCTTGCCGCGCTTCGCGGCGACAAGGCGTCCGAAGCGCGTGCCGCGTTCCTCCGCGGGCATCAGGTCATCGACATCGTGCGCCGCTTTCCTGCTGCCGGCATCGATGCCCAGGTTTTCGTCGCCGGCCTCCGTCCGTTGCAGCCGCGCCTCTATTCGATCGCCTCGAGCGCGGCGCTCGCCCCCGACGAGGTCCACCTGACGGTGAGCGTCGTGCGCTATGCGCTGCACGGCGAGCCGCGCACCGGCGTCACCTCGGGCCAACTCGCCGCCCGGGCCGAGCCCGAGACGACGCTCCCCGTCTATGTCCAGGCCAACCCGCATTTCCGCCTGCCCGCCGACGACGCGCCGATCATCATGATCGGCGCCGGCACCGGCGTCGCGCCCTACCGCGCCTTCCTTCAGGAGCGGGAGGCGAGCGGGGTGTCGGGCCGTTCGTGGCTGTTCTTCGGCGAGCGGAACTTCCACACCGACTTCCTCTACCAGACGGAGTGGCAGGGCTGGCTCAAGGACGGCGTCCTCGGCCGGCTCAACGTGGCGTTCTCGCGCGACCGGGCGGAGAAGGTCTACGTCCAGCATCGGCTCCGCGAGCACGCCCGCGACGTCTATGCCTGGCTCGAGGAAGGCGCCCATCTCTACGTCTGCGGCGACGGCTCCCACCTCGCCCCCGACGTCCACGCGACGCTGACCGGCATCGTGCAGGACGAGCGCGGCTGCGGCCACGCGGCGGCGCAGGAATATGTCGCCGGCCTCCAGCGCGACCACCGCTACCAGATCGACGTCTACTGAGGTTCGGCGATGTCCGATCACGTGCCCACAGATCGCAGCCACGACATCTCGCAACCCCTCGAGCGGCTCAGCCCGGACGAGACGCTGAAGGCGAACAGCCATCAGCTCCGCGGCACGATCGCCACGGGTCTCCTCGAGGAGACGACGCGTGCCGTGCCCGGCACCGACATCAAGCTGATGAAGTTCCACGGCCTGTACCAGCAGGACGACCGCGACGTCCGCGACGAGCGGCGGCGCCAGAAGCTGGAGCCGGCCTTCTCGTTCATGGCCCGCATCCGGCTGCCCGGCGGCGTCTGCACGCCGGCGCAATGGCTGAAGCTCGACGAGCTGGGCCGGGCCTATGCCGGCGAGACGCTGCGGCTCACCACGCGCCAGACCTTCCAGCTCCACCGCGTGCTGAAGCACAACCTGCCTGCCGCGATCCAGGGGCTCCGGGACGTGCTGCTCGACACCAAGGCGGCCTGCGGCGACGATTCCCGCGGCGTCATGTGCTCGGTCAACCCGCAGCTCTCGGCGCTGCATGCCGAGGTCTACGCCCTCGCCAAGCGGGCCAGCGACCACGCCATCCCGAAGACCGGCGCCTACCGCGAGATCTGGTACGGCGAGGAGCGCGTCGCGACCGACGGTCCCGAGGAGCCGCTCTACGGCCGCACCTACATGCCGCGGAAGTTCAAGATCGGCTTCGTCATCCCGCCGATCAACGACATCGACGTCTTCGCCCAGGACCTCGGCTTCATCGCCATCACCGCCCGCGGAAAGCTCAAGGGCTACAACGTCGCCATCGGCGGCGGGCTCGGCCGCACCGACCAGGCGCCGCACACCTATCCGCGCCTCGCCGACGTGATCGGCTTCGTCGCCGTCGAGGACGTCATCGCCACCATCGACGCGGTGATGGCGGTGCAGCGCGACTATGGCGACCGCGCCGACCGCGCCCATGCCCGCTTCAAGTACACCATCGACGACAAGGGCCTCGACTGGATCAAGGCCGAGATCGAGAGCCGCCAGGGCTACGCCTTCCAGCCGGCCAAGCCGTACCGCTTCACCTCGAACGGGGACCGCCTCGGCTGGGTGCGCGGCGAGGACGGACGCGAGCACTATACGCTGTTCATCGAGAACGGCCGCATCGTCAACGCGCCCGGCCAGCCGATCATGGACGGGCTCCGCGAGATCGCCAAGGTCCACGAGGGCACGTTCCGCGTCACGCCCAACCAGAACCTGATCGTCGCCGACCTCGATCCGGCCGCGCGTCCCGGCATCGAGGCGCTGATGCGCGAATACGGGCTCGACGGGCTCAACCGGGGCACCGGGCTCCGCCTCAACTCGATGGCCTGCGTCGCGC
>JBIQKL010000007.1:52250-55266 GCA_044506555.1 Hyphomicrobiales bacterium
GACGGGCTCAACCGGGGCACCGGGCTCCGCCTCAACTCGATGGCCTGCGTCGCGCTGCCGACCTGCGGCCTCGCGATGGCGGAGAGCGAGCGCTACCTGCCGGAGCTCGTCACCCGGATCGACGCGATCCTGGCAACGCACGGTCTCGCCGACGACCCGATCACCATCCGCATGACCGGCTGCCCCAACGGCTGCGCCCGGCCCTACATCGCCGAGATCGGCCTGACCGGGCGGGCGCCGGGCAAGTACAACCTCTATCTGGGCGGCGGCTTCCACGGCCAGCGCCTCAACAAGATGCATCTCGAGAACGTCGGCGAGGCCGCAATCCTCTCGACCCTCGACAAGGTGCTCGGCCACTACGCCCGCGACCGCAAGAAAGGCGAGCATTTCGGCGATTTCGCCATCCGCGCCGGTTACGTCGCGGAGGTCAGGGAAGGTCGCCACTTCAACGACTGAATGCTCTGGAACGGAAAGGCAGCGACGCCATGTCGAACAATGACAAGAGTCCCCTGGTCACCGCGGACTGGGTTCAGGCCAATCTCGGCAATCCGAAGGTCCGCATCTTCGAGGTGAGCGTCGATCCCGGCGTCTATGCCGCCGCCCACATCCCGGGCGCCGTCAATCTCGACTGGCACGTCGATCTCGTCGACACCGTGAACCGCGACATCGCCTCGCGCGAGAAGCTCGAGGCCAAGCTCCGCGAAGCCGGTGTAGAGCCCGACACCACCATCGTCATCTACGGCGACCACAACAACTGGTTCGCCGCCTGGGGCGCCTGGGTGCTCGACGTCTACGGGCTCGGCGCCAACGTCCAGTTGCTCGACGGCGGCCGGAAGCTCTGGGAAGCGCGCTCGCTTCCCGTGACCGCCGAGGTGCCGTCGTTCCCGGCGTCTTCGATCACCCTGACCGAGCGGAACGAGAAGCTGCGGGCGCGGCTCGCCGACGTGCTGGCGATCGCCGAGGGACGAGCGGCCGGCAAGCTGGTCGATATCCGCTCGCCCGACGAATACACCGGCAAGATCTTCGCGCCCGAGGGCGTCAAGGAACTGTCGATCCGCGCCGGCCACGTCCCCGGTGCGGAGAACGTGCCGTGGGCGACGATCGTCAACGACGACGGCACCTTCAAGTCGGTCGACGAGATCCGCGCGATCTACGCGGCCAAGGGCATCGACGGCTCGCTGCCGGTGGTGACCTATTGCCGCATCGGCGAGCGCTCGAGCCACTCGTGGTTCGCCCTCAAGCGCATCCTCGGCTACGATGTCCGCAACTATGACGGCTCGTGGACGGAGTACGGCAACGCCGTCGGCGTGCCAGTCACCAACAAGACCGGAACGGTCTGGCTGGGCAAGTGAAATGCCGCTTGCGCCGCTCCCGTCCCAGACGGCGAGGGGCGGCGCATGCTCTGCCAAGCCCCTCGTCTGGTTCGCCGCGTGAGCGCGGAGCGGGAGCGTAGGGAAAAGGCATGCCCAAGCATTTCAGGCCGGAGACCGTGGCGGCCTCCAACGGCGTCGCCACGGATCGGACGTTCGGCGCGGTCGCCCCGCCGCTCTACCTGACGAGCACGTTCGCCTTCGAGGGCTTCGAGCGTCACCTCGGCTACGAATATTCACGGACCGCCAACCCGACCCGCGACCTCCTCGGCGACACGCTGGCCACGCTCGAGGGCGGCGCCGGCGCGGTCGTGACGTCGTCCGGCATGGCCGCGGTCGATCTCGTCCTCTCGCTGCTCTCCCGGGACGACCTCGTCGTCGCCCCCCACGACTGCTACGGCGGCACCCATCGCCTGCTCCTCGGCCGTCGGGACCGCGGCCAGTTCGAGGTCGCCTTCATCGACCAGTCGGACGCGGCGGCGCTCGCCGCCGCCCTCGCCCGGCGCCCGAAGCTGGTCCTGGTCGAGACGCCGAGCAACCCGCTGATGCGGGTGGTCGACATCGCCGCCCTCGCCGAGCGGGCGCGTGCGGCGGGGGCGCGGGTCGCGGTCGACAACACCTTCCTCTCCCCTGCCCTGCAGCGGCCGATCGCGCTCGGCGCCGACTACGTCATCCACTCGACCACCAAGTACCTGAACGGGCATTCCGACGTGGTCGGCGGCGCCGTCGTCGCCGCCGAGCGCGCCGATGCCGAAGCGCTTTCCGCCTGGGCCAACACCGCCGGCACGACCGGATCGCCGTTCGACGCGCACCTGACCCTCCGCGGCCTCCGCACCCTGTTCCCGCGCATCGAGCGCCAGCAGGCGAATGCAATGGCGGTGGCCGCCTTCCTCGCCCGCCATCCCCTCGTTGCCGCCGTCCACTATCCCGGTCTCGACACCCATCCCGGGCACAGGATCGCCGCCGCCCAGCAGAGCGGATCCGGCGCCATGCTCAGCTTCGAGCTGAAAGGCGGCGTCGAGGCCGTCCGCCGCTTCGTCGAGGCGGTCGCGGTCTTCACCCTCGCGGAGTCCCTCGGCGGGGTCGAGAGCCTCGTCGCCCATCCCGCGACCATGACCCACGCCGGCATGGGCGCCGAGGCACGCCGGCTGGCCGGCATCAGCGACAGCCTGATCCGGCTGTCGATCGGGCTCGAGGCCGAGACCGACCTGATCGCCGACCTCGAGCACGGCCTCGCGGCGATCGGATCCGCGCAGGCCGCGGAGTGAGCGCGATGGACGGCGATGGCAATCTCATCCCGGCGCTCTCCGAGGCGATCCTCGCGACCTCGGCCGATGCGATCCTCGCCACCGACCGGGACGGGATCATCCGCTTCTGGAATCCCGGCGCGACCCGCATCTTCGGCTTCGCGCCGGAGGAGGCGACGGGCGCCTCGCTCGACCTGATCATCCCCGAGCGGCTCCGCCGCCGCCACTGGGACGGCTGGGAGACGGTGATGGCCTCGGGCGAGACCCGCTACGGCGCCGGAGACCTGCTCGCCGTCCCCGCCGTCACCCGCGACGGGCGGCAGATATCGGTCGAGTTCACCATCGTGTTGCTGCGCTCGGATCGGGAGATCGTCGGCGTCGCGGCGATCCTCCGCGACG
>JBIQKL010000007.1:55366-59812 GCA_044506555.1 Hyphomicrobiales bacterium
TGCATCTTCGGAACGGCGTCGGTGCTAGAGTGCCGCCCCTGGAGGTGACCGGTCATGGATGTCGAGCTCGCCAGGACCTTCATGGAGATCGTGAGGACGCGGAGCTTCGTGCGCGCGGCCGAGCAGCTCAACGTGAGCCAGACCACGGTCAGCGCGCGCATCCGCGGGCTCGAGGAGCGCCTCGGGCGGCAGCTCTTCGTGCGCAACCGCAACGGCGCCTCGCTGACGCCCGCCGGCGAGCAGTTCCTGCGCTACGCGCCCGTCTTCGTGCAGCTCTGGCAAAGGGCGCGGCACCAGGTGGCGGTGCCGCAGGGGCGGCGGGCCGTCCTCGCCGTCGGTGGCGAATTGAGCCTCTCGCAGCCATGGCTGGTGGACTGGCTGCACTGGATGCGGACCGCGGCGCCGGACGTGGCGCTCCGCGTCCAGGTCGACCTGCCGGAAGCCCTGACCAGCCAGGTGTCCACCGGCGCCCTGGACATCGCGGTCATGTACGCGCCGCAATATCGCGCCGGCATGCACGTCGAGCTGCTGCTCGAGGAGAAGCTGGTCCTGGTGACCACCGACCCCGAGCGCAGGACGGTCAGTTCCGAAGATTATGTCTATGTGGACTGGGGACCCGACTTCGCCCAGCACCACGAACTGAGCTTCCCCGGCGAGGAGAACCCGGCGCTGTTCGTCGGGCTCGGGCCGCTGGCCCTGGCCTACATCCTCGAGGCCGGAGGGTCAGGCTATTTCCGGCAGCGCGCGGTCGCCCCGCACCTCGCCTCGGGCAAGCTCCATATCGTCCCCGGCGCTCCGAGCTTCTTCTACCCGATCTACGCGGTCTGCTCGGCCCGTGCCGACGACGAGCTGGTCGGCGTCGCCCTCGAAGGCCTCCGCGGCATCGCGGCCGGCGAGCGCGCGCAGTAATTGGCGCGCGCTTCGAGCAGCGTCGGCGCCTCGCGGCGCGGTGCGGCGCGACATCGGTTCAATGCGCCATGAAGACGGGCAGGTTCGCCTCGGCCAGGATCTCGCGGGTCGCGCCGCCGAAGATCAGCTGGCTGATCGGGCTCTGGGTGAAAGCGCCCTTGACGAGAAGATCGCTGCCGAATTCGGCCGCCTTCTCGAGGATGGCGATCCCCATGCCCCGCCCGGAGCTCCTCTCGATGCGGACGACCTCCGTCGCGATGCCGTTCCTGCCGAGATAGCGCGCGAGATCCTCGCCGGAGGGGCCGGACACGTGGCCCCCTTCCATCGCCACGATGACGGTGCGCTTCGCGCGGTGCAGGAGCGGCAGGGCGAACGCCACCGTCCGCGCGGTCTCCGCGCTCTTGTTCCAGGCCACCGTCAGGACCTCGCCGAACGTCGCCGCGGGGTCGGGCGGCGCGATGAGGACAGGACGCCCGCTGTCGAAGAGAGCCGCCTCCAGCGTCGTCCGGCGCGGCCCGGTGGCAGCGGTCGTCGGCCGCCCGAGAACGATGACGTCGAAGACGCGGCCGCGCGTGCCGACGAACGAATCGGCGTAGGGCCCCTCCTCCTCCAGCCAGGCGAAGGAAACCCCCGCCGCGTCCGTCCCGCGCCGCTCCATCGCCGCCATGAAGACCTCGCGCGCCTCCCGCACGGCGTCGGTATTCGCCGTGACGGTCGCCGCATAGACCATCGCGCCAGCCACCGAATCGGGGGTGATGAACGGATCGGGGAGCGCGCGCAGCGCGAAGCCCTCGATATGACCCGAGAAGTGCTCGGCGGCACGCCACGCCGTTTCGAGCGTTGATTCGATCAGGTCGTGGTTCTCGACCGGGACGAGGATCGATTTCATGCGAAAATCTCACGGATTCACTGCGTGGTTGTTGTGCCGAGAATACTCTGCTGCGACGATGAGCACATCCGAGAAGACAATTCTCCACCGGTTGCCACCTTGCCATCCAAGTCGCCAAGTCCCGCTCCGGCACCGGCGCCGAGCGGACCGCCCGTCAAGGCTGCATTTTTCACCGTCTTTCCCTCGATCATCCTCCCGATGTTCCTGGCGATGGTCGACCAGACCATCGTGGCCGCAGCACTGCCGGCGATCGCGGCCGAGCTCGGCGACGTCGAGCGGATTTCCTGGATCGTCATAGCCTATCTCATCGCCACCACGATCGCCGCGCCGGTCTACGGGCGGCTCGGCGATCTCTTCGGCCGAAAGCGCCTCATGACGGTCGCTCTCGCCCTCTTCATCGTCGCCTCCGCCGCCTGCGCGGCGTCCACCTCGGTCGAGATGCTGGCAGCGGGACGCATCCTGCAAGGCGCCGGCGGCGGTGGTCTGATGACGCTGTCCCAGGCGCTCATCGGCGAGAGCGTGCCGCCCCGCGAGCGGGGGCGGTACCAGGGCTTCCTCGCCACGGTCGGCGTCGCCTCCAGCGCGTTCGGTGCGGTCGCCGGCGGCTTGCTCACCCAGTATCTCGGCTGGCGCTCGATATTCCTGGTGCCCTTGCCGATCGGCGTCCTGGCGCTGGTCCTCGTACGCCGCCTGCCCGCCGCCCCGACGACACCGAGCGGACCGTTCCGCTTCGACGGGCTGGGCCTGTTCCTGTTCGCCGTGTTCATCGGCTCGACGCTGGTCATGCTCTACGAGCTCCAGCAACTTCAGCCGGGCACCACCCCCCTGCTCCTGGCGCTTCTCGGGGCCAGCGTGATCGCAGTCGTCGTCCTCATCTGGTGGGAGCAGCGCGCGTCCGATCCGCTCCTTCCCCTGTCGCTGCTCCGCACCCCGGCGATCTGGCGGAGCAGCGCGCTCGCCCTCGCCCATGGCGGCATGCTGGTGTCGCTCGCGACCTTCCTGCCGATCTATCTGCGCGTCGTGCACGGCGCCAGTCCGGGCGCGATCGGCCTGCTCATCCTGCCGATCGCGAGCGGGGTCGCGGCGGGCTCGCTGATCACCGGATGGCTGATCACGCTCACGGGACGCACGGCGATCTTTCCCTCGGTCGGACTCATCTTCGTCGTCCTGATCCTGATCGCCGCTGCGATCTTCGCGCCGTCCCTGGGCATGCTGTCGATCTCGTTCCTGCTCGGCGCCGCGGCGATCTTCATGGGCACCGTCATGGGCGTGGTGCAGATCACCGTGCAATCGGCCGCCGGCCCCGGCCGTCTCGGCACGGCCGCGGCCGCAGTGCAGTTCTCCCGCTCGCTCGGTGCCGCCCTCGGCACGGCGATCGTCGGTACGGTCCTCTTCTCGCTGGTGTCGATCATCGACGTCGAGGCCGGCAGCTATTTCGTCGATATCCTGGCACGCGGACCGGAAGCGCTGGCGGGCCTTCCCATCGAGCGCCAGCAGTCGATCGCAGCCGAGATCGGCCAGGCGTTCCGGGCTGCCTTCCTGACGATCGCCGTGTTCGGGCTCGCCGCGCTCGGCCTCGCGTGGTCGCTGCCGATCCGCCGCGTCTAGAACGGAGCCCCGCGAGTGATGTTTTCGTCGGCGGTCAACCGGTAGGCGGATGCGGACGGAAGACTCCCAAGTCGAACCGGATGCTAGGACTGGCGGCCGTTTCGTGCGGTCACGAACGAGGAACTCGAAGGCATGATGACGCCAGCCGATTGCAGGTGATTGGCGAAGGTCCTGCGCAGCGACGCGACCACCTCGTCCCGCAACGTCTCGCCGGCATCGCCTGCAAGCCGGATGATCTCTCCCGCAGGGCCCAGCGCCATCGCGAATTCTATCGCGTCATCGAGCGAGCGTCCGATGCAGATGTCCGTATCGAAGCGTTCGAAGGAAATGCGGTCGTAGCCTGCGATCCGGAGCATGTCGCTCACGAGGTCCGGCCCCGCCATGGAGAAGGGCCCGGGTCCGCAGTGAACTTCGTCGGTATCCTCATGCGAGACGACCGGTACGATTCCCTTCACGCAGAGCTCGGCCTCATGCACCCAGGGATTATCCTCGCGACGGCGCCAGACGATCATTGTCAGCTCCCCGCCGGAGCGAAGTGCGTTGCGCATGTTGCGGAGCGCAGCGACCGGTGCGTTGAAGAACATGGTACCGAAGCGGGCGAAGAGGAAGTCATACGGACCGCGCAAGTCTTCGGTCTGTACATCCGCAACGAAGAAGGATGCGTTGGCAATCCCCGCCTCGCGCGCCTCCTCGGTCGCCACCGCTACGAAGTTGGCGGCGCAGTCCACGCCGCTCGCATATCCCTCGGGGCCGACCTGCCGGGCGATGCTCCGGGTCGTGTCGCCGAAGCCGCAGCCGACGTCGAGGACGTTCGCGCCGGCAGGATAGGGTCGACGGCCGAGCAATTCGTCGCTGTGCGCCGAGAGCCCGTTGGTGACGACCCAGCGGAAGCGCGAGAACTTCTCGAAGAGAATCGTGTCCCATGCTTCGATGGGGACGGCGTTGTCGATGCTCTCGGCGATGCTCATCGTATACACCTCCGGGTCGCCTGCGAGGGGCTTGCGTGGTGTGGAAGCACTCGACCGGCCGATTTCCCGGAC